>JALYXV010000023.1 GCA_030947025.1 Actinomycetota bacterium
CGTTCATTTCACCATCGCCGGGACCGATCGTTCCTATCGCAGCCTCCGGCCGCAACCGAACGCCTGACGTGAACTGAACCCGGTCGTGATTTGGGGGCGGCCGGAGTCTGCGAGTCTTCGCGGCCCGTGGTGAGTCACGTCGGCTTCCGGGCCAGCAAAGCTACTACCAAGTCGGCCGGGCAGCCAACGAGCGCTACCTCGAAGCCCTAGCCGCCGTCACCGACCACCGCGACGCCATGCGCGTCTTGGACCGGCACTGCCGGCCCATCACCAACCGGGGCAAACGACACCCCCGGCTCAACCCCATCAGCCGCGACGACCTGGCCTTATACCGGGCCTGCCTGGCCGGCGAAAACACCATCACCGGGTTCCGCAACAAAGACCTGCAGCACCGCCTCCATTCCCGCCCACCACGAGACGACACCGAAGCCAAACGGCGCTGCGCCCACACCAGCCGCCAAATCGCCAAACTCCGAGGCCACGGCCTGGCCGCCAAAGTCCCCCGACGACGCCTCTACCGCGTCACCGTATACGGCCAGCGGGTCATGTCAGCCGCCATCGCCGTCCACGACCAGCATTTCCCCGCCGCCTACAACAAAACCGCCGCCTGAGCATTTCCTCCGCCTCCAACATTCCCGCGGACCGCGCAAGTCCTGCGGAGGAGTAGCACAAAGGGGGAGTTTCGGGACACCCAGTCAAGACTCGGTGACGGTGTGCCGGATCCGTCGTCTCATTCGCCGCCGGCCTTCGGCAGTCATGGCAGACGGCGCCCATGATCGGGCATCACGGGTTTGTGGTTGCGGCGACTTCCGACAGGTTGCGCTGAGGGAGGGGGCAAGACGTTGTGGAGTTAGGATTCGAGGTCGGCGGGGTTCCCGCGGTCTTTTTCAGGAATGACTGGACGGGCAGGGCCGAAGTCTGCATCGGCAACGAAGTCCGTCGACTTCAAAGCCCGTGGCGATGATCTACACATATCATGCCCGGCCGCCACACGCAGAAAGTGTGGACCGAGGTCTTCGGTGAACACACGGTCGAGGTTGAGAAGATTCGGCCTAAACTGTTGGGCGCGATCCGAGCGAACTCGTTCGTCGTCCGAGTCGACGGCCGCAGGGTCGTCGAGGCGACGGGGAAGTAGCACGATGCGGTGCCCGTCGAGGGGTTGGCAACTTCCCTGATGGCGCTGGCGGAGCTGGCGCTCCGGGCGTCGGTGGACGACCTGGCGGTCTGGCCGGGTCCGTTGCGTGGACAGGCGGCCTGACTCTGGTGGATGGCGCCGAGCGTTCAGGTCGACACTGTGCGGTCGAGATTGGGCCGATGGGGGACCGGCCCACGTCGACCCGGGTGCGGGGCGTGTGGCACCAGATCGAGGTCGGCGACGTCTGCCCGTGACCTCGGCGGTCTTCGACTCCTGTACCGTGCCAGAACTCGGAGCGTGGCCGTTGACATAGGGTTTCACCTTGGCGGAGGGCCGGGCAGGACTACTGGCTGTGACATTTCGATTGCTCTACCTGATCCTTGTCAGGGTGGTCGGCTGGCTGGCGCTACTGGCTCGATCGTCGGCGTCGAAGGACGCGGAGATCCTGGTGTTGCGACACGAGGTGGCCGTGCTGCGCCGTCAGGTGTCGTCGCCGAAGTTGACCTGGGCTGATCGTGCGATCCTGGCCGCGCTGACCCGGCGACTGCCGCCCCGGTTGCATCACTGGCGGATCGTGACGCCGGCCACGCTGCTGGGCTGGCATCGCCGGCTGTTGACCGAGAAGTGGACCTACCCGAACCGGGCCGGCCGGCCGCCGGTCAGCGACGAGATCAGGGATCGGTGGTGCGGCTGGCCCGGGAGAATCCCCGCTGGGGCCACCGCCGTATCCAAGGCGAACTCCTCGGCGTCGGCCACCGGGTTGGTGCCGGGACGGTACGGCGGATCCGGGCGGCAGCCAAGCTCGGCCCGGCCCCCCGAAGGGGTGGCGATCCGACGTGGCGGACCTTCTTGCGAACCCAAGCCGAAGGGCTGCTGGCCACCGATTTCTTCCATATCGACACCGTCGGCCTGCGACGGTTGTATGTGCTGTTCGTCATGGAGGTAGGCACCCGGCGGGTGCATATCCTGGGCGTGACCGAACATCCCACCGCCGGGTGGGTGACCCAGCAGGCCCGTAAATCTCATGGCCGACCTCGGAGACCGGGTCGGCGGGTTCCGGCACCTGATCCGCGACCGGGACACCAAGTTCACCGTCGCCTTCGACGCCGTGTTCACATCTGAGGCCGTCGAGATCGTCAAGATCCCCCCGCGACAACCCGCGGCCAACGGGTACGCGGAAAGGTTCGTCCGCTCTGTCCGGGAGGAGTGCACCGACCTGATGCTGGTCTACGGGCGGCGGTATGCGGTCGCGGTGCTGGACGGCTACGCCCGGCATTTCAACAACCATCGACCCCACCAGGGCCGCGAGCAGCGGCCACCCAACTACGACCCGACAGCCGTCATTGCCACCGACGGCCCGATCCGCCGTCACCGAGTGCTCGGCGGCGCAATCAACGAGTACCACCGGGCCCCTTGACTCCCGACGAACTGCACGTCAGTACTGCGTTCAGGGTTTTGGCACGGTACAGGCCGAGTCGGCCGGGGCCGCCAAACCGGTGTACATCATCGAAGAACCGATGGCCGCCGCTATCGGTGCCGGCATGCCGGTGCACGGGGAACATGGTGGTCGACATCGGCGGCGGCACCACCGAGGTGGCGGTCATCTCGCTGGGCGGGATCGTGTGCTGCCAGTCGGTGCGCATCGGCGGCGACGGGCTGGACGAGGCGGTCATGGCGTTCATCAAGAAGGAGTACGCCTTGGCGGTGGGGGAACGCAGCGCCGAGGAGATCAAGATCGCCCTGGGCTCGGCGTGTGCTCTGGTGGAGGAGTTGAGCGCCGAGATCGGTGGCCGGGACCTGATCACCGGTCTACCCAAGACCATTGTGACCACCACCGCCGAGATCCGCTTCGCGATCGAAGAGCCGGTGGCGGCGATCGTGGACGCGGTGAAGAACACGTTGGACGACACGCCGCCGGAGTTGGCGGCCGACATCATGGAGCAGGGGATCGTGCTGACCGGCGGCGGCGCCCTGTTGAAGGTCTCGACGTCGGCTTTGGTGGAGGTGACCACGACCGCCCCGGATGGAACGCGACCGCGGGCATCATGATCCTGGTCGTTTTCCCCGACCGGGGCGGGCCGATGACGAGCAGATGGTGTTCGGGTCCGGCGTAGACGGGGCCGCCGGGGCCGACGCCGAGGAACAGGCCCGGCCACCGCCACGACACCGGCGCCGCGGTGGGGGTGGGGCCTCCGAGGAGGCGGTCGATCAGGGCGGCCAGTTTGGCGGTGGTCATAGTCCCAGTCCGGTGTCGCGTTCGTGCTGGAGGTGGTCGGAGGCGAGTTGTTGGGCCCGGGATTGCTGGAGGCGTCGGGCCAGGTCGGCGGTGGGGCTGAGCGGAACGTCCCGCCCGTTGCGGTTCGTGGGTTGGGTGTCGACGAGGTAGAGGTCGGTGCCGGTCCGGCCGGGACAGGGCGGTGTAGCCGGCTTCGCGGTACAACGTGTCGGAGCCGAGCACGAACGCTCGGTCGACGGTGGCGCCTTGGGCTTTGTGGACGGTGGTGGCGTAGCTGTGGGTGACATGGCCGGCTGCGAGGTACTCCGAGGGCAGCACCCGGCCCGAGTCGTCCCGGTCGAGGTTGACGGTGATGGCGCCGGTGTCGGCGTCGATGGCGGTGATGGTGGCGGTGGTGCCGTTGGTGACGTCGAGGCGGCGGTCGTTGCGCAGACAGACGATGTCGTCGCCCACGGCCAGTTCCCGGCCCGCCACGTTCAAGGTGTCGTCGCCCAGGAGGCCGGCGGCGCGAAGGTGTCGGCGGGCCCGGCGGTTGAGGTCGTCGACGTCGGATCGGCGCAGAGCGTACATGGCCGCGTCGGTTCCTTGCTGGCGGGCCGCCCACCAGTGCGACGCCAGGGTGTCGCGGGCCGCGTCGGCGCTGGGCGCCAGGTTGACTCGTCCCGCCTGGTGGTAGGCGGCCACCGCTTTGAGCACCGACCCGGAGCGCAGCTCGCTGAGCGCCTCTCGTTCCCACGCCTCGCTTTGGCGGCGGTTGTCGACCAGTTCGATCACATCGTCTCGTCGGGCGAGGGCGGCGAAGGCGCCGCCCGCGTCGATCTCGGCAGCTGGCGGGGGTCGCCCACCAACACCACTTTGGCCCGGTCCCGCCGGGCCGCGTCGAGGAGGCGGCCCAGTTTGCGGGAGCCGACCATGCCCGCCTCGTCGACCACGATCACACTGCCCGCGGCGAGGGCGGATTCGGGGCCGGGGCGTTCCAGGTCGAGGAGGAGTCGGTCGATGGTCGTCGAGGGGATACCGGCGCCGGATTCGAGTTCGGCCGCGGCCCGGGCGGCCAGGGCGGCGCCGATGACGGGGTGGCCGGCGGTCTGCCAGGCGGAGCGGGCCGCGTCGAGCGCGAACGTTTTCCCCGCCCCGGCCCGGCCCACCACCACTTCGACCGCGGCGCCGGAGCGGGTGAGGCGGGCGATCATGGCCCGCTGCTCGCCCGACAACGACGGCCGGGCCGCCAGGGCGTGCTCCAAGGCGGTGACGGGCACCACCCCGACACGCCGGTCGCCTCGCCCCGTCGAGGATGCGAGGATGGCGGCCTCGACGGCCACAGTTCGGCGGTGCTGAACCTGGACCCCCCGACGGCGGTGTCGGCCGCCAGGGCGACAACGGCCGGGTCGGCCAACACACGGTCGGCGCCGGCGCGCAGTTCGGCGGCGGGGCCGCCGTGGGGGTGGGCGGCGGCCAGGGCTTGGAGGATGTCGCGGCGGTCGAAACTCGACCGGTGGGCGGTCAACCCCTCGGGCGAGGTGAGCTCGTCGACCAACAACCCCAGATCGGGACGGGTCGGTGTGGTTCGGCCGACCAGGTCGGCCATGTCCAGGCGCGGCTCGACGGTGGCGGCCCGCTGCCCCAGGCGGCCCGCAGTTCCCCCAGGTCGGCGGCGGGTTCTTTGGCCGGCCGGGTGGCCAGGGAGGCGGTGCGGGCCGCGGGGGGCGAGTCGAACCCGAGGCGTTCCAGCTCGGCGGTGATCTCCGCCCGGCGCTGGGAGAACAGTGCCACGGCGGCCGGGTCGACCCCGGCCAGGTCGGCGGCCCCTTTGCGGACCGGGCCCCACTGCAGCCGCAGGGTTTCGCTCAGCTGGTGGCGCAGCGAGGCTTGGTACAGGTAGCCGAGGGTTTTGGCCCAGCCGTACACCCGGCGACCATCGGGCGCCGACCAGCGCCCCGCGTCGTCGACGGTCATGTTGGCGACCACGACATGGGTGTGCAGCTGGGGGTCACCGGCGCGTGAGGTGCGATGCGGGAAGGCGGCCGCCACCGCCCCGTCGGTTTCGACCTGGGACAGGCCGCCATGGCCCCGGCGGGCCCGGAGCACCTCGGTTTCGAACACCGAGATGGTGCCGGCCACCGCCCGGTCATGGGCCGCCCCGATCGCCTTGGCCACCTCCGGGTCGCACAGCGCCCAGGCGACCGACACCGACTTGGGGGCCGAGAACGTCAAGTCGAAACCGGTCACCCGGCCCGGGTCGCCCGCCCGGGCCACCAACGCCTCGGCGGTGCGGGGATCCAGGCCGGCCAGCACCGCCCGAAACGCGGCCGGCTCGACCAGCCCCTCCAACCCCAACGTGGCGGCGGCCGACCCGGCCCAGCGGCCCGGTTCCTCGCCCGGCGCCAGGTAGTACTCGTCGCCGCCCGCGGCCAGGCACGACAGGTAGTACTCCTCGCGGCCCGCGGTCAGTTTCCCGATCGACAACACCCTCCGACCCCCCGGGTTCAGGCGGCCAGGCGCCGCTCGGCCCGGGCCCGCGACACCCGCAGCACCCCCGGGCCGCACCCCAGCAGCCGGCCCGCCTCGACCGTCGACAGGCCCGACACCCGGGTCAGGTACACCGCCCGGGCCGCACGCAACCCCAGGCGATCGGCGACGACCGCGCCGGTCACCTCGGCCGCCAACACCTCCAACGTCGGGCGACCCCGATCCGACGCCACGGCGGGCAGCGGGGGCAGCACCGCGGG
>JALYXV010000087.1 GCA_030947025.1 Actinomycetota bacterium
CAGGCCGGCGCCGATGGCATACGATCTTGCCAATGGCGCAAGAACATCCGATCGGTGGCAGCCGGATCGAGGACCTCCCTCGACGCCGGCTCCGCATCCTACGCTTGTCAAAGGGCTGGACGTTGGACGATCTGGCCCGTCAGGCCCAAATCGGAGCATCGACGATCAGCCGAATCGAGACCGGCCACCGAAGACTGGCGATCGACAACCTCGCCGACCTGGCAAAGGCACTCGACACCAGCGTGGACGAACTGCTCACAGAATCCAGCGACGACGGAGTCGTCATCCGTCCGACCCGCAGTGCGGCTGGTCAGGGCGCGGTCCAGTGGCCGCTTTCACGGCCGGACGATCCGTCGGGACGGATCGTTGCGAAGATGCGAATTCCCCCATCGAAGAAGCAGCCGGACCCCCAGATCCACCCTGGCCGAGATTGGTTTCTACGTGATCGACGGCACCGCACGTTTGCTGCTCGGTGAGCGCGAGTACCTCGTCAAAACGGGCCAAGCGGCAGACTTCAACACGATGACCCCACATTGGATCGCCGGCTACGGCGTACCAGTCGAAGTCATTATGATCTTCGATCGCCACGGCGAGCACGCCCACCTCACACCGAAGACCAGCTGAGGCGGCGGCGGTCCGGTGGTGCCCCGCGTCAGCCCAAACAACCCGGCCTAAACGACCCGGCGCGTCTAGTCGACTCGGGTGGTCGGGGGCACGGCATTGCCGGCTCGGTCCGAAACTGACAATGTCGGGCTTGATCTTCACCGGCACGGCTCTGCGGTCGTACCGCTCCGGCGGGACTGGGGTAGTTCGCTCTGGTCGTTTCGCTTGCTCCGTGCGTGTCGGCGTCCAGGTCGACATTCCGGGAAACCTCGCCTGCCTGGGCGTCAGCCGCGAGGACTGGTCGGCCGCCAACGAAAGGTCGGGCGGGTGACATCGGGTCCGGCCCGTGTTGAGGTGGGCCCGCCGCCACGGATGAACCAGCGGACCTGATCCTTGAGGCCCGGTCGGCCAAGGAATCCCTCCGCCTGATCAGGCGATACCCGTGAGCACCTGGTCGATGAGCTCGTCGACCTGGCGGCTCGTGGTGCGCTGGCGCATCACCAGGCGACGGAAGAACAGGGGGCCGGCCAGGGCGGCGAAGGCGACCTCGAGATCCGTCTCTGCGCGCAACTCCCCGCTCCGCTGGCCCCGCGCCAAAACCTCGCGCAAAGCGGCGGCGTGGGTATCGAAGACGGCAAGCTGGTGGGCGGCGAGATCGTGGTCGCGTTCTGCTCCCTCGAGCATTCCCGGCATACTCTTGGACCATGGCGCCTCGGCCAGCTCGTCGGCCAACTGCTTAAGCAGGAGCTCCACATCGGAACGCAGCGAGCCGGTGTCAGGAGTAGGCATGCATTCGTCGAAGCAGGCGATTGTGGCCGCCAGGAGATCGAACCTCGTCGGCCAGTGCCGGTAGATCGTTGTCTTGGCCACGCCGGACCGCGCCGCAACACCGTCTACCGTGAATCCCCCGTAGCCCTCCTCGGCTAGCAGGTCGCTGGCGGCGTCGAGCACGAGGTGGTGGGTCCGAGTGATGCGAGGATCGATCTCGTCGCGAGGCACCCCGCCATAGTAATAGGACTTGACGGTTCAGGAGCGCTACGCTACCGTAGCGTAGCGAACGTATGAGTTTCGGCTACGGTGGGCGGCGACTGGGCCGCCCTACCGTGAAAGCGACTGGACCGGAGGCGACCATGCCCGACACCCTTACCCCGCCCGTTCCCGTCGGCGGTGACGCCACTGGCTCTACCGACGCTGTGTCCCGTCGGCGCTGGGCGATCCTCGGGGTGTTGTGCCTGAGTGTGTTTCTCGCCGTGGTCGACAACACCATCGTCAACGTGGCGCTGCCCCGCATGAGCCAGCAATTGCACGCCTCGAACAGCCAACTGCAATGGATCGTGGACGCCTACTCGCTGGCTTTCGCCGGGCTGTTGCTCATCGGTGGCAGCCTGGGTGACCGCTACGGGCGAAAGGGGGCCCTTTCTCTGGGCATCATCGCCTTCGCGGGGTTTTCGGCCTTCGCCGGGTTGTCAGGATCGGTGCACATGCTGATCGGCGCCCGTGCCCTTATGGGCCTGGCTGCGGCGTTCATATTTCCCGCCACCCTGGCCATTCTCACCAACACCTTCCGTGACCCAAAGGAGCGGGCGACCGCGATTGGCATCTGGACCGGCGTAGTCGGCCTCGCCGTTGCCCTCGGCCCGCTCACGGGCGGGGCGCTGCTCCAACGCTTCTGGTGGGGATCAATTTTTTTCGTGAACCTCCCGGTCGCCGCCATTGCGGTTGGCCTCGGAGCGTGGCTTATTCCGAACAGCAAGGACCCCGCCGCTCCTCGCCTGGACCTGCTCGGCTTCCTCCTGTCCGCCGTCGGCATCGCCACCATCGTCTACACCACCATCGAGGCACCGGGCCGGGGTTGGAGCAATCGGCTCACGGTGGGCGGCTACGTCTTCGGTCTCGTCGTCGTGACCGTGTTCGCCTGGTGGGAGCGCCACACCGACCAGCCCATGCTTGACGTCAGCCTGTTCACCAATATCCATTTCAGTGCCGCCAGCTTCTCCATAACGGTGTCGTTCTTCGCCCTGTTCGGGTTCATCTTCCTCATCACCCAGTACTTCCAGTTGGTGCGGGGCTATGACACCCTCTCGGCGGGCATTCACACCTTGCCCTTCGCTGTGGCCACTGGAGCGATTGCTCCCCTCGCCCCGACATTGGCTCACCGCCTGGGGACCAAGATCGTGGTGCCGATGGGTCTGCTGTTGATGGGCGCGGGCTTCGTCGTGGCGTCCACCCTCAGCCCGACGACGTCGTTCTTCGGGCCGGTGATCATCTCCATGCTTCTCATTGCGGCTGGACTCGGTCTCGTGGCGGCCCCGTCGACCGAGGCCATCCTCGCCGTTCTGCCCCCGGCCAAGGCCGGGGTGGGATCGGCGGTCAATGACGTCACCCGTGAGCTGGGGGGCGCCTTCGGTGTGGCCGTGGTGGGTGCGGTGTTCTCCTCCGTCTACGGTCCCCAGCTGGTGAAGAGGCTAGGGGCGATCCACGTGCCCGCGCCTGCCCTGGCCGCAGCTCGGGGGTCGACGGCCGCCGCCCTCCAAGTGGCGGGCCAGGCACCGGTCCAAGCCCGCAGGCTCATCGTCCACGCCGCCCAGTTGTCTTTCGTCGACGGCATGGCCCGGGGATCGCTCATCTGCGCAGGCGTCGTGGTGTTCGGGGCCATTTTCGCCTTCCTGGTTCTGCCCCGACGGCTCTCGGAAATCAGCGTGGAGACCAGCGCGGACGCCTCCGATGTTGACTACGCCCCTGGCTCCACGTCCAGCCCTCCGGTCGGCCTCGTCCTCGACGCCGGCTGATCCACGCCTCGGGGTGTGACCCGCGGCGTCGACCACGTTCGGAGCGAAGGACAATAGGGAACGGTCACTTTGGTTTCGAGCTCGGTGTTCCGTCGACCCGGCCGCAAGCGGTGCTTTTACCCGCCGGTGACCCCGAGCACAAAGATGCAAAACGGGTGACCGGCGACATCGGCATAGACCCGCAGAGGCTCGTCGGGATCGTGCGAACGGTCGAGCAGCAACTGGGCGCCAAGATCGATGGCCCGGTCGTGCGCGGCATCCAGTTCAGCGCCGGACGACACGGTCAGGTCCAAGTGCAGCTGCTGAGGAACGTCGCCATCATTCCAGGTCGCCCGCTTCATCTGCGCGACGTGCTGGAATGCCAATCGCGGGGTTCCCCCCTCGCTGTGTAGCACCAGCCACTCTTCCGCGGCCGGGTCCGATTCACCGGAGGGAGGTTTTTCGTCCCCTGGCCGGTAGCCGTAGTCCAGCAACTCCCGGTAGAACTCGGCCAGGGTACGGATGTCGGTGCTGTCGAGGACGACTTGTCGGAGCACGGGAATCCCGGGGGCAGTATCCATGCCCCTAGCGTCTCATGCCCGGTACTGCCAGCCTGGCCGTGGTGGGGCCGTTGTTGTTCTGCCGGGTTTGACCAGCGCGCCTACTGCGGCCCAAGCATCCACTCAGGGCTCGGGCCGATCACCACATTCGCGGGCGGTCGGGTCGGGCCAGGCCCTCAACGTGGTTCTGTCCTCGCACGTGTCGAATGGGAGCGAAACGGTGGTGGCCCGCCTGGGCGGGCTCAGTAGCGAAGCTCCGGCTGGCGGCGAATATCGCCATCGCCATGCACCACGGGGTCCCTGGGCAGCAGCCCCAGTATGGCCATGACGCTCGTGCTTTTCCCCGACCCGGACTCGCCGACCAGGGCGGTCGCCAGTCCCCGGTCATCGAGATGACGCCCTGGTGTGTTCGAGCGCATCCGCACGGCGACCCGCGGCGCCGTGAGAACACGAGAACCCCTTGCTTGGCAAGGGGTTCTCGAATGCCTCGTCAGAAAAGGGCTTAGCACACGGTCGCGACCACCATGCCGGTGCCGGCGTGCCCGGGGTTGGGTTCATAGCCGGGATTCGTCTGCACGATCACAACATGGACGGTGTTGCCCGAGATCGTCGGCCCCGACTTGCTCACGGTGCTGGCGACGATCACGGCCATGTAGGACGGCAGCGGGGCCGCCGGCGGCGGGGTGCTGTTCCCCGGATCGGTTGTCCAGGTGGTGCCGCAACCGGGTCGTGCCGGGCTGTCCTCGAAACCCTTGAAGCTCGAGGGTGCCGACCCGCCGCTCAGGCTGTTGACCTTGGCCCACTGGGCTCCCCAGAACGTCACCGTTCCCGTCTGGCTTTGATCGCCCACGACGAACGATCCGCCCCGGCTGAAGGCGAACACCAACGCCCGCTGGGTGTTGCTGGCCGGCCGGTAGAACACATCACCGGCGAAGACATCGGTGACCGGTTGGGGTCCCAGGGCCACGGTGACGGGGTTGATCGAGCAGGTCGCGGTCCCGGAGGGGCCGGTGGTGGCGGTGCAGGACTGGGCACCTGATCCGCTGCCCAGGGTCATGGTGACCGCCTTGGCCGGGATCGGTCCGCCGCCGTCGGGATCGCTCAGCGTCGACGAAAGCGTGGCCGTCCCTCCTTGGGCGAACAGCTGCAGGGCGGCGGTCGAGGTGATCGACGATTCCTCGGTCGTCACCGTGAACGCGGCGGTGGTGCTCGACGGTTGGTGGGTGGCGTCGCCGCCGTAAGACGCCGTGACCGTGTAGCCGCCCGGCGCCTCCTGTGGCGTGATCGAGCATGAGGCGGTACCCGCCGCGTTAGTCGTGGCGACGCAGGACTCGGACCCGTTAAGCGTGAATACAACGCTCGCGCCGGGGATCGGCGCGCCGGTCTCGCTGTCGGTCAGGGTGGCCGACACCGTAGCGGGGTCGTTGTAGTCCGATGAGATGGCCCCGTTGTAGACCAGCGTGGTCGGGCGGCGTTGCCAGACAACGGTCACCGTGTTCGACGTGATCGTCCCGGCCAGGTTGGTGACCGACGCCTGCACCGTGTCGGTGCCGGTGACCGCGCTGCTGTAGCTGAACGAGGCGTTGCCGGCGCCGTCGGCGACCGCGGACCCCGACAGGCCCGCGTTCGGGCCGGACAGGACCGTGAAGTTCACCGCTGCCCCCTGCAGCGGGGAGCCGCACGCCGCGAAGTTGGCGGTTACGGTGGCGGCGTCACCGACCGGGACGCTCTGGCTGGGAGGTGCCAGGGTGAGTTCCGCCCCTCTGGGACAGGGAGGCTGGCCGATCGACACCCACTGGGTGGTCTCATTGCCCGGGGGGAAGCCGGGTCGGCCACAACCAGCGGCGTCGACTCCGTTGGTGTTGAGCACCTGGCCGGTGTCGTTGTAGGTGGTGGCCACGCCGTTGACGCTGACGGTGACCTGGGGGATCACGCTGGACTGTGTGCAGTTGAATGCCCAACCGGCCCCGCCCGGGCCGATGTCGGAGGTGTCCAGGTTCGAAGGCCCGGTGGTGGTCCCCGGCGAACACCCGTTGCTTGCTCCGGGTACCGTTTGGGTGAATATCAGCTGTCCGCCCGCGGGCAGGGCCTGGCCGTGGGGCCACAGGTCGAAGGTGCAGCCGCCGAGGCTGACGGTGACGAAGTCGACGGTCTCGGCCAACGCGGTGGTGTTGGCGACCCGGACGGCGCCGGCGTCGTTGCCTGACGCCGCCCCCTCGAAAATCACCCCGCTCGAGCCGGCCCACGGCGTCGGTGACTGCGAAGTGCCCGAGCGGAGATCGTCGGCGTAACCGACGAAGACGTTGTAGCCCGGCCCGGCGGCGTGGGCGGCCGAGGCTCCGAGCCCAAGGCACAGCGGTACCACGAGCCCGACCAGCGCGAACAAAGCCTTGACTTGCCGCATCCCTTGCCCCCTTCGATTCGCCTACCCGTGACGACCACAAGCAGTCAAGAAGACAGTTATCATTCAGCTGCTGCGCCCGTCAAGGGCGATTTTGCTCTTTTTGGCCAAAAGAATCGTTGGTGTGCTCAGCGTGGGCTGGTCGGGCGTCGGGCGTCGGGGCGGTTGCCCTTCCCTCTTAGTAGGAAGGGTCGCAGTTGGTGACCCCACCAGCCTTATTGGTCACCTGCAAACCGAGCTGTGATGTCTGAGTCTGGTCGATCTTGGTGGCGGTGACGACCACGGCGCTGGAGGTGCCGGGAGTGAACGGCGGCACGACCACGGTTGCGTTGATGTCGGTGGTGACCACTATCGAGGCCAGCCCGCTGCTGGTGTCTTGCACTGTGACCTGGATCTGCTTGGGCGGCCCGTTGACAATGGCGGTGAGCTGGCACGAGGGGGCGGTCGGTGTCGGCTGGCCCTGCTGACACAAGAAGTAGTGACTGATGCTCGGGATGTTGCCGCCCCCATTGTAGGGCGAGTGCAACCCGCTCAACGAGGCGCCATTGGGCCCGACGGGGATGCTGTACACGTTGTAGTTGGGGCCGCCCTTCACATATACGACGACCGTGGTCCCGTTCAGGGGGTTGGTAAAGCCGTTGGTGTTGGCGATCACCACGTTGAGGTACGGGTCGTTGGTGGTGACGGTGATCGGGTCCGCGGCCCCGCTATGGGCGTCGTCCTCGAACAGCAGTAACGATTGGCCGCTGGGACAGGTGACGGTGTTGCCGGCAACGGCGGTGGCGCGTGGATCGCCGGGGGTGCCCCGGAGTGCCGCCCCCATAGGCGTGCGCAGGTGTGGCCAGCACCCCGGAACTGGACAGCACCATGGCGGCCGCCCCCGCCACGGCACCGATGGGGAGTGCCCGCCGGCGGCCGAGGCGGAAACCAGTTCCGTTCGACTTCGGCCAGGTGGCGAAGGAGGCCATGCAGTACACCTCGGCGCCTGGCGACTACAGGTCATGGAGCTCCCGACGGGCCTGCAATTCGTAACGAGTCAGCGATGTCGCAAATGCCCGCCGCCTGGTAGCCGGGCAACCGCAACTCGATCCTGTCCCACCATGGGCCCGACATCCGTGGCCGGCCCGGCGATCGTCGTGGTATTTCAGTTCGTGCTCGCACTCGGCGCACAGTCGGCCGAGGTTGTCCCACGTGGGCGACCATGACGCACGGAGTCGCTTTGGGATCACCGCCACACTGATGACGACGACTGCCGCCCCGGCCGCAACGACCATTAGTAGGGTCTCCAACAGCAACGCTATCGCCCCGCGGGCGGAACTTGAATCTGGACATTGCCCAGCGACGTACTGCCGCAGGGCCCGGCGCTGAGGATCGTTGTCGGCTTGATCTCGCGTAATGCGTCGATATAGTTTTGACACAGAACATTGGCCGACAACGACTGCGTCTTGGCGGCGTTGGCCGCCGCCGCTGCCTGTGCGTTGATGGCTGTTGTCTGAGCGTCCTTCTCGGCCTTCTGGCGGTTGAACTCGGCCTGCTGAGCCGCTTGCTGGGCCGCCAGCTTGGAATCCGCCGCCTGCTGCACCGGGGCACTCAGGATGATGTCTGAGAGCACAATGTTGTCGACGACGATGCCATCGTTCTTGAAATCATCATTGATGATCGGCAGGGCGTCGTTGGCTATCTCTGCCCGGTTGGAACGGAGGTCGACGCTAAGAATTTTGGCCGCCGCCTGGGCTACTCCACCCCGCGTGGCCTGCCGGATAAGGTTCGTCTTGATGAGGTCGGCATTGCAGGCGTATTTGCGGTACAGCTGGTTGGCTCGAAGCGGGTCGAAATGGTACAGGATGGATACGTCGGCGATTGCGGCTCCTTGGTCGCTCCCGTTGATATTGACGCCATCGTGTCCGTTGAGGTCGCCCGTGACGGGGGAGTCGGACATGATCGACTGCTGTTGACCGAGGGAACATGTATGCACGACAACCCATGGCGGAAGGAGGTGGACGCCCGGTTGAAGGTCAGCGCCAATCGATCCGAACGAAACCGGTATTCCCACCTGGCGTGGGCCGACGGTATTGATACAGGACAACAGGACCAAGACAACGCTGAGCACCACCAGGGCCGCCCCTACCAGGGTCGGCCATCGCTCCTTGGTGTATTTTATCGACAGCAGCCCGGCTAGCCCGACCAAGAAAAGGAAGATAGCGAAAACGAAGCCACCCATCTCATGCCTCCATCACCAGAATACCCGTGGGGTCCTTCCCCGAAGCAGGTCTTCCGCAACTACCAGCCTGGGCTGGATGAGCGACCCGACCACCCCGGCCGGTGATTGGCCATGATCACCCTTGGTGCCAGCATAGACGACGCTACCCGGCCGAGAACCGTCTGACGTACCGGCGCTGCCACGGCGTCTCGACTGCGCGAGCGTCGTAGTGCTGGCGAACGTAGGCGACCGCCTGATCGGCTGGGACGCCGTCGAGCACGGCGAGGCAGGCGAGGGCCGTGCCCGTCCGTCCGCGCCCGCCTCCGCACGCCAGCTCGACCCGTTCGTGGAGGGTTCGCCGCCTCGCACCAGGCGGCCTGAGGGCAGACGGAGAACCCCAGCCGCGGCCGCGTCTCAGTTCCCGGTCATACTGCGCCTCTCCCAGGCTGATCAGGTTGGCGGCCTTGAGGACGGCGACGTGTGTTGATAATGGCAAGAGTGGCGGAGATCGAACGATGTGGTGAACAACTGCCCAGCCGAGCCCGGTTCCCGCCGGTCCGCGGTAGCGTCACCGCGGGAACGCGGGTCGCGTCCCGGGCGCCGAGGAGGCGGGCATGAGTGCTGCACTCATAATGGAGACCAGCTCGTTGGCGGGCGAAACGTTCAGCGACGATGAGCTGACGGCCCTGGCTCTGGCCGCCGACCCCGACTTCGAGTTGGCCCAGGACGCCATGTGCGTGTGGGATGTGATCGGCCCCACGGGCGAAAGCGGCGACCGAGCCGTCCTCCCCGAGTGGTACATGCCGGCGCCGATGGCAGGCGCTCGGCCCCGACGACGGAGCTGGCACCGTTGGGTCGCGGTATTGGTTATCGCATCGTTCTTGGTCATCGATGCCCTTGGTTTGTGCATTACCTACGGGCAGCTGGTCGTCGCCTGAACGCTCGGGTCTAACCGTGCTGCCGGAGCCGCCCGGCAGTAATGTCGGGCGTCAGGGGGAGACATGGCTGACGACGACCACGACGAGCAGAACCAGGCCCACCTCCGGCCGCCCAGCGACGGGGACGACCCGGAGGTTCGCGCCAAGGAGACCCAGCGGCGGGGGAAGAAGCACGAGAGCGCGATCTCCCGTATAACCGCAGTGAGCATCCACCTCATCGAGGACGTGATCTACGCCCTCACCGCCTGCGTGCTGGTGGCGGGGGCCCTCATCGTGCTGGGCGAGTCCGTCTACCAGCTGGTCACCCAGTTGTCCGATGGCGTCACCAGAGCCATCGAATTGACCCTCAACTCGCTCCTCATCGTCTTCATCCTGGTGGAACTCCTCGCCGCGGTGCGCTTGGCTATCGACGAGCACCTCCTGATAGGCGAGCCCTTCCTTCTTGTCGGCATCCTCGCCTCCATCAAGGAGATGGTGCTACTGACGACGTTCAAGCTCGAGGGGGGCGACGCCGGGAAGACCGTCCTCAAGATCGGGGTGCTGGCCGCCGTGGTGATCGGACTGGCGGTGGCCACGCTCGTCCTGCGCCGACGCGAACGGGAGCCCAAGGAATCGGGCGACGCCTAGAGAGCCGCCTGTTCGCCTCCCCGCCGGCCCGTCCCAATTGCTCCTGACGATTCGACTCCGAGTTATCCGGGTAACAACATGGACATGCTGACCATTCTGCTGATCGTGCTGCTCGTTGTGCTCCTTCTCGGCGGCATCGGCGGGCCCCGCTATTACCGTGGTAGGGGGCGCCGGACCGTCGTACGAGAATACGAAACCGACATCTAAGTCTTCATTACCGTCTCGACGCTCCCGGCCACTCAAGTTCTCTCTGCCGCTCGGAGCTGGCGGACATCGAGCAGTTGCTCGTGTAGCCATTTCGCCACATTGTTTTCTCTCACAATGGCCGCGCACGCGCGGCGACGGTCCCTTCGTTCGGATCGGTCCATGGTAAGGGCGGTGAAGAGGGCGTCGGCCTGTTGCTGCACGTCGAAGGGATACAAGGTGATAGCGAAGGCGCCCAGTTCTTCGTACGCGCCAATGTTCTCCGAGAGGGCGAGTACGCCGTCGCTCTCGTTGACCAACATCGCTTCCTTGGCCACCAGGTTCATACCGTCGAAAATGGCGTTGACCATGAGTACATCGAACAGTTTGTAGGCCGCCACCACCTGGCCGTAACCGCCTTCCAAATTCAACTCGATGGGCTGCCAGTCGGTCGTGCCGTGCTTGAGGTTCACGTCGGCGACGACCCGGCGTATGCGGTCGAGGTAGTCGACATATTCGGCCACGTCTTCCCGGCTGCGCTGCAGTAGTGCCAGGAACGTGACGCGGCCGGCCAGTTCCGGGTGGTCGTCCAGCAAGGTGTCGAAGGCGAGGAACCCGCGCAATATGTTCTTGCTCAGGTCAGCCCGATCGGCCCGCAGGATCAGATGTTCCCGCCGTTTGGCGGCCAGGCGCTGCACGTGTTCGGCCACCGCCGCCGACTTGGCCGTGGCCTCGATCTGGGACGGTTCTACCGATATGGGATACCACTGGGCGATCACCGTGCGCCCGCCCACGTCGACGCTGAGCCGCTCGAAATTCACCATGAGCCCGATCTCCTGACAACCCAAGACGAAATTGCGGGCATATCGCTCGGAGTGAAAGGCGACGATGTCATTGCCCAGCAGGCCGCTGAAGATGGCTTCACGCATCGATGGGGGCAGGACCCGCCACGCGTCGGGATGGGGCCACGGAATGTGCACAAAGTGGTGGAGGAATACGTCGGGGCAGCGGGACCTCACCCGGGCGCCGACCAGGTAGAAGTGGTAGTCGTGCACCATGACCGTGGCCCGGCCATCGCGGGCCTCAACCTCCTCGGCCACGGTGTCGGCGAATCGGGCGTTGACGGCGACGTAGCCGTTGTCGAACGCGTCGATCTCGCGGGCGGTGATGTCGGGCGAGTAGCTGAGGTCCCAAAGGTAGTGCTGGATGAACCACAGCAGCGGGTTGGCGATGATGGCGTAGTACTTGTGCTGAGCGTCGGGTTCAAGCTCGACCATCCGCACCCGCAGACCGCCCTGCTCGCCGTCTCCTTCGACTGCGAACGAACGGCCATCGTGTTCCCTGGTCACGGCCATGTCCTCATCGCTCAGGGCAGCGCAGATCCACACCGCATCGTCGAGATGACTGGCCAGTCCCGACAGGGCCGTGACAAGTCCTCCGTTGCCTCGCGCCGAGGTTCGCTCACCGTCGCGCCGGGCGTACTCGACCGGCCCGCGGTTTGACACCAGGATGACTTGGCCTTGAGTTTCGCCGTTCGGTTCCGCCACCTCGGGAACCCTATCGGCTGGGTGTCACATCAGTCGTCCCGACCGAGCCCACTTCCCGCCTTCGATCTCATAGCCTTACCAGGATGGAAAAGGACCACGTCAAGGACCGTCTACACGACGCTATGCATCGTGGCTCGCACAAGGCGACCGAGGAGGAACTGGCCGAGGTGGCTGCGATCGTGCTGGCCATCGTGGGCGAGGTGACCCTTGAGCTGTCGGCGGTCATCGCTGAACTGGCTCGGCGGGTCGAGGCGCTGGAGGCGAGTCCGACCACCTAACGGGTCGGTCAAGCCGGCAGCACGACCGTCTTCAGGACCGTGCATTCGTCGATCGAGTAGCCCAGTCCCTCCCGCCCAATGCCCGAGTCGGGCTTACGGCCGCCAAAGGGGAAATGCCCGACGCCGTGGGCCGGGGCGTCGTTGATATGAACCTGACCGCACTCCAGCGCTCGGGCCACCCGCCAGGCTTTGTCGAGATTGGTGGTGAACACCGAAGAGTCGAGCCCGTAGCGCGAACGGTTGGCCACCTCGAGAGCTTGGTCGACGTTGTCCACCCGCACCACCGCCAGCACCGGTCCGAACGTTTCTTCCCAGACGATGTCGGCGTTGAGGGGGACGTCGACCAGGACGGTGGGTTGGTAGTAGGCGGCGCTGGCCTCACCGCCCGCCAGAAGCTGCGCCCCCTTGTCGACGGCATCGGCCACGAGCTTCCCGACCGCCTCGGCCGCGCCCGCCTTGATCAGGGGTCCGACCTTGACACCAGGGGCGCGGGGGTCCCCGGCGGGCCAGTTGGCTGCCTCGGCCAGGGTCCGGCCCAGGTAGTCGTCGTAGATGCTCCGTTCCACCAGGACGCGGCTCACGGCGTCGCAGCGCTGCCCCGCGTTCTTGAAGGCCCCTAATACGGTCCGTTCTGCCGCGAGATCCAGGTCCGCGTCTTCCAGCACGATGGCCGCGGCGTTTCCACCCAATTCGAGATGGAGGGGCTTTGGCCCCGCGGG
>JALYXV010000015.1 GCA_030947025.1 Actinomycetota bacterium
CCTATGGACAAGCCCCAGCTTGTCGGCGGCCCTTGGGTAGCCATACGCTTGAGGTGCAATCATCGACCGCCGCGATCGGCACCCTAGCTTCGGCCAGCCGAGGTCTCCTCGGCACAGGGACCAGTGAACGCTCGATGTGTCGATCCAGCGCGGGTGGTGATCAAGGCTGGATGGTTGTGGCCATCGAGGCCTTGAAAGCGGGTCGACTTCCCGATAGCGCCGGTACCGGCGCCCTGTGAGGGGCTCTGCCGGCGAGACGGGCGGGGCGTGTCATCCGGCGCCGCCGGGGGCGCCAGGGGGATTGCCTGAAGGGGGCGGCCCGAGCCGGGTGCCGGCGTTGTCGATGGCCGTGGTCGCCGACGCGGTCTGCGTCGGAGTGTCCCTGCCAGCGGGGGTCAGGTACCGGTCGCTCCTGGTCCGCGGGGGAGGGGAGGGGTCTGGTCCTGCCGGTCCTTGAGGTGTTTTCGGAGTGCGGCCTGACCGGGATGGCCCCGCACGACGTGGCGGAGTCCTTCCGCGCTGGCGTCGAGGTAGTGGCGGGTGGTGTCCAAGGAGGCGTGACCGAGCAGGGTCTGCAGCTCGACGACGTCGGCGCCGGCCTGGAGTGCCGAGGTGGCGAAGGTGTGGCGCAGGGCGTGGACCAGCGCCCCTTTGGGCACCCGGGCCCGAAGGCCGGCGCGTACGTAGAGGCGTTCGATGAGGTATTTGACCTGGTCGACGGACAGTTGGCGGCCTCGGCTGTCGACGAACACCTTGGTGTCGGGGAGGTCGAGGTCGTGATCGGGGAAGCGGGCGAGACGGGTGGCGAGGTAGGCGTCGAGGACCTGGTCCAGGCCTGCTTCGATGGGGATGGCCCGGGTCTTTCCGGCTTTGCCGGTGACCTGCAGGCAGCGGGCCCCTCGTTCCCCGTCTATTGACCCGATGGTGAGATCGGCGGCTTCGGCCTCTCGGATCCCCGTGACGCAGAACGTGGCCACGAGGGCCACGTCGCGCTCGGGCCACGGGTCGCGTCCCCGGGGGTCGGGTTTCGCTGCGGTGGCCAGGAGGCGGCCGGCGGGATCTGGGTCCTTGATGGCCCGGGGGGCGGCCTCGGTACGGCGGGGCTTGGCGACCGCGGCCATGGGGTTGCCGTCGAGGAGGTCCTCGGCGACGAGGAAGTCGAAGAAGCTGGACCAGGCCGCGTGGGCCCGCAGGATCGAGGCGGCGGCGTGGTCGCGGGCCCAGGACGCGAACGCGGCCCGCATCGCCTCCTTGCTGAGGTGTTCGAGGCGAACGACGGGAACCTCGGCGTCTGCCGCCACGCGCCGGGCCACGCCCTCGAGGTCCCGGCGGTAGGCGGCTAGAGTGTTGGCCGCCGGCTTGGTCGTCCCCAGGTTGTCCAGCCAGCTGTCGACCAGTTCGCCGAATCTGGAGTCGGGGGACAGTTTCCGGGCTTTGGCCACCACCCCAGATTAGTCCCCATAATCAAGGTTATGGGGAACGTGCTGGTAGAGCCCATGGTTTCAGAGTCCCCCCGCTCGTGTCAAAGTGTCAAGCGCAGGTCTGATGTCACTGGATGCGCAAGGTTCGTGTCAGTGGGTCTGCAAGTTCGGTGTCAGTGAATGCCCGTGGATCAGGTACTCGTGGTAGTTGGCCCCGCCGGGGCAGATGGAGGGCGGAAACGAACACGTCTGTGAACAGCAGTATGAACCTGATCGGCATCAGGGTCCCGTCGAGCCGCGCTCAGGCTCACGGGCGATTCGGGTGATGCTTTGCCGGGTACAGACCGCGGGTGTTCTTGACGGCCACCACGACGGGGCCGCCCAGGGCTCGCCGCACCTACTACCTTGGAACGTGATGACCCTGGTCATAGTTGGGGACGTGCCCATCGAGGTCGAGCAATGGCTGAACCGCCGCCGGGCCCAGGGGCTCGATCAGTTCGACGAGGTCTGGGAGGGTGAGTACCACGTGGCCCCGGCACCGCATCGACGCCACGGTGAGGTCGAGTTGCAGCTCGCCCGGATCCTCGGGCCCTTCGCTGATCGGGCCGGTCTTGTGGGCAGCGGACCGTGCAATATCGGCCAACCCGACGACTACCGGGTCCCCGACCAGGCGTACTTCGACACCGCGGATGCCAGCGTCTTCCAGCCCACCGCCCGCCTTGTCGTCGAAATCGTATCGCCGGATGACCAGAGCCGCGAGAAGTTTGGGTTCTACGCCACAGCCGGCGTCGCCGAGGTCCTGATAGTCGACCCCGCCACTGCGACCGTCGAATGGTTCGAGCGGTCCGGATCGGGATTCATACCTCGCCCCAACAGCAGCTTGCTCGGGGTCTCAGCCGCCCTCCTGCAGACAAAGATCCGCTGGCCGCAATAGGGGTCCCGCTGAGGGGGGGCGACCCGGCCTGGATCTCGTTCCACGCCCGGCCCCCCCCCGGGGAACTCGTCGCTGCCGCACGGCCAGCTTCCCCGGGTTCGGTGACCAGCTGCCCATTGGCACTGCTCCGCAGTAGTTGGAGGCGCGAGGACGCCAATAGATTGCCCCCTGGCTCGGCCCCGAAAATGATCAACGGGTACGGCGGTCGACCGGTGCGTCCCGAGGGATGATGTCAACCGCGCAGCCACCAGTCCTCGTGGGATGGGAGTGGCGCCGGACCTGGGGTTCGGCGCGGGCTGGCCCAGAGGCCCGGGACCGTCGACTCCGCGGACTCGGGGCTGATCAGCTGAACAGTTTTCTCGGATAGGAATCGTGCGGGACAACCCTTCCAAGCGGGCCAGACGAACCGCTGACGCGCATAGAGCCGCGGGCCGGCGCCGCTACCCTAATCCACTGCGTGCCGCCGATACCGAGGTCCACGACGGCCTTGATCTCCTTGAGGCTCAACGGACACACCGTCGTCCTGCCGCAAACGAGCACGACGAAGGGTACTCCGTTCGGTTTGCGCGCCGATGCACGCCATCTCCGCCGACGAAAACGTGAACTGCCACGGCTCGTTTCCGTAGCCGCAGTATTTAATGAACAAACATCGGTCGAGGTTGAGAAAATATAGCCCGTATTTGCTGCCAATGCAATTTATTGCCTTGAAGCTGGAGTACTTGACCAGTTGCGCAAGCGCGATCCCGTGGTAGACGTCCTGCTCCTGAACCTTCACCGTGTCCCCCTCACGTCCAACCCGCCCCTGACGTTTCGCAACACGACGTGCGACGGTGCCATGATCAACTCCTCCTGTTGTTCCATTGAGTGGCCCTTCTTAAATCATTGTACGTTTTTGATCCAAAATCGATCGAAGAAGGACGAACGCACATTCATGGGTGGGTCTCAGCTGTGGCGCTCTCCGAAGTCCGGGCTGCGAGGCTCGATGGGGACGCGGCGAAAAGATAATCGGCACGCCGGAGGCGTCGACGATAAGGCGAGCCGAGCCGCGCCTCACGTGACAAGGGGGGCCGCGACGTCGAAGTCGAGCCCGGCTTGCTCAGGCCAATATCTCTCAGCTCACGCCGCGAGTCCATTGCCGGGGAGGCCAGATCGCATCAGCACTGCGTCATCGGGACTGTCGCCAAGAGACCCAACCGCGGCGACTTGGCCGAATAGACCTAGAACGCCTGAGCAGCCTCGAAATGCGTCAGACCCATCTCCCGGACCGGTCAAGCATCCGTAAAGAAGCGCCAAGTCGGCCGTACCCAAGCCCTGACTACGCCGTTAGCGAGGGTGTTTAGACGCACGTTCCTGCGGTCAAATACCATTCCCCGATATCTGTCAGGGCCCAGACAAGGGTTCCCGGGGTCACCGGGCGGTGGTCGCAATCCTCGAAGGCACTCGCTGGTAGCTCGGACCCAAGCGACGCACTGTGATACATCTCACCGTGGCCGTTGTCGGGTGGCGGTGCGATGTCAGGATTGGTGGTTGGCGGAGCCGAGAAAGACGTTGGAACCCCGGCATCCGCCGGAAGGAACTGCTGCACATCGTCCTTGGCTTGTGCAAAAGTCAAGTTCGGGGCTCCTGAGCAAATGGCCCGGAGGATGTTGGTCGCGTGGCCATTCTTGAACGACACGTGGTATTGCTCGGAGCCCGGACCGCGGGCTTGACCAGAGCATTGCTCAACGAATGGCACGATGCCGTTGTCCGTGGCCTGGTGGGTCGCCCCGAAGGGATCTGGAGTGCCGAGGCGCTGGACGAAGGCAGCCGGGGGTGCTCCGAGAACTGCCGGCGCCGGTGTCGTGCGCTGTGGTGGCCGGTTGTCGAACACCAACCGAGCGCCGAGGTCACGCATGGCCGTCATCAAGCGGTCAACGTCGGCCGAAGGAGCGGTGTGGGATACAGTCACGAGGAATTGCCCGAAGCTCCAACCGGCCGTCGTGAAGTGACGACCATCGATGATTTCATCCTTGTAGACCTGAGCACCTTGGTCTTCAAGGCTCGAACTCTTGTATGAGCCGATTGACACTGCTACAAGGCCCGGGACGCTATCCACCGAAGATGGCCCAGGAGGACAAGCCCCGTCAAGCAGATAGTAGTTGCTCACACTGTCGTACTTATAGCCCTTGTTGGGGAGGGAAAGGTGCGACTGTTGGCAGGTCTTGAGGCCGGTCGTGTTCATGGTGCGCTCGATGTCCGATTCCTGGCGGGTTGTGAAGGCCGAGGTCTTGCTAGAGCCGCAACCGCCGATAATCAGAACAAGGCAGGCCAAGACACTCATCGCCCGTAGTGTGCGGGTTATCGCCTGCCTGAGACATATTCGTTCCGCAAATCCGCTTAGCCGTATCGGCGAGTCCGTTTCGAACGATCGTGCACACGAGATGGGCGGCCAGGTCACTGGTCCAAGGTACCCGGGGTTGGCTGGGACCGTCGAAAGACTCTCGCTTTTGGGAGCGGCCTGTGCTGTGGTGAACGTCAGGACGCTCGGCTGGGACGGGTCCTACGATCGCGCGCGATAAGGCTAGGTTATCGCGCGCGATCGTACGATTGGCGGCTGTTTCCTGCACTGGGCCGAGGGCCTACGCCTGCTGTGACGCCCCGACGGCCCCCGCTCGGGCCTCGCTGACTTCGCCCGACAGGCAACGTCGGCTGAGCTCGAAGACGAGCTCCCAGTCCGGCAGGTCGTCGCGCTCGTACGACCTCTCCACGGTGTCGGCCAGTTGGGCGGCGGCCAACTCGGCGTGCAGTCTTCGGCCTGTATTCGGCAACCGAGTACCCACTGGGCAAAACGCGCTCCGGAGTAGCATGCGTCGTTCTCCTGGCTAGCGCGCTGAGGCCTCATCGCCGATCAGCGTCAACACGGAATCCGGCTTGACGGGCGATCTCCTTGGCTCGTCTGATGCTCTGCAAGACGCCAGCGTCGTGCACGTCCCCCCGAACCTTGTCGAGAGCTGCAATGAGCGCCTCTATCTGGGTCACTCCTCCATGCCGAAGCTCCTCTCGGATGAGCATGGAGCGGGCCATTGCCTCGGCGTCGGCTTCCCCCGAGCGCCGGGCAAACTCAATCGCCTTGCCGTACAGGGCTCGCCCTTCATCACGGTTCCCGAGCCTAAACTTGAGTAACCCACGAGTAGCATCCAGGGCTACCCGTTCAGCTTTCTCCGCCGCTCGGACTCGATCTATCGTGAGGTATTCGGCAGCCCGCGTGAGGTCGCCTCGCTCAACTAACGCATAGGCAAGGTTGTTGGTTAGAAGAGGGTCATGCGGCTTAGCACGTAGCCCCATCTCAGCGGCGATTACACTAGTGTCCCAGTCTTCCAGGCCGACTGCTGCTATATATGACGCCGTAGTCGCGGCTTGAGTATCGAAAGGCTGATCGTCAATCCATCGGATGGCGTGAAACAGGGCGGACTTCCAATCTCCTTGCTGATAGGCAGCCCGCGATAGAGCCTCCGCGACGAAGGGGATCTCGACATTCTCAAGTTGGAGGGCGAGCGACGGTAACTTGTCCGAGGCCCATTGGACTTGTGCAAGACTGTTGTCTGTCGGCGTTCCGAGACTTCGTCTGAACAACTCGCGAGCTTTGCGCTCTCCGCCGCTGGCGAGTTCCAATGTCGCCATCTCGCCCGCCAATTCGGACCGCTCCACAAGTCTGAAGTTGGCGTTGTCCAGAATTCTTGTAGCGGCCCTCAGACTTCCGATACTGAACTTCCCGACCCCTGCGACAGAGAGAGAAGCCGCCATCAGCCACGGGTCTTCCTGGGTTCTGGGAGACCCGCGCAACATAGCGAGTGCTTGGTCCGGTTGTCCAATGTGAATGTAAAAGCGGGACGCAACGCGAAGCAGGTAACGACTGGTCGGTGCGAGAGAACGCGCGGCTGTGAGTGATCTCGTCGCCTGATCAAATTGGCCCAGCGCGGTGTAACGTCGTGCTAAGTCTGACCACGCAATCGCGTTCCGTGGATCGCGTGCGAGCCGAGCCTTTGTGTGGGCAATGTCTTCATAGAAGAGTGCGACCACTCGTGAGGGGTTCAGATCCGTCGTAACAGGTGAGTGGCCTATCTCGGGAGGATCCCCTCCGAGCACTCTTTGCGCGAGTATGCGATAGAACGCATTCGGTTCGGAAGCGAGGGTCCGAGCAGCGTCCTCTGACCTTGCTGGTTCACCCGCCACAAGGCAGGCCCCAACAAACTCAGCCGCTGCTAGGGCCGAATAATCCAAGCGCCACCCAGATTCAAATCCGTCCAACTCTTCTAGGTGGCCGGGTTCGAGTTCGCGTGCCGCTGAGCGCCGTTGGAACTCTCCGGCAGCCACTGTGCGGCGAACGCTCCGCCAACGCGGAACCAGGTGGCGGTCGGTAGAACCAGGGCCGGCGCTCATTAGTAACCGCGTCGCAGGTCGATCTCAGCTCGCTTGGCAAGACGATCGAAGATTGAAACGTATCGGTCCATGGAGTAGCGAGATGGACCCCTTCCAGATGCCGGGTTCCCACGCACAAGTGGATCTGGGTCGGACAACTCACGAATGGTAGATGTTAGTCCGGCACGACCAGCTTCATGAATAGTCGGTTGCAGTCGTGTCAGGATGGAGTCAAACGCTTCTCTAATGTAGGGCAGCACGTTCCTGTAGTCACGAGGCCACGTTCTCCAATGAAACGCCGGATCAATCTCCGCCTCAAGTAGAGGCGTGAGTCCGGCACCGGTCAAGAGGAAAACAGCCATCGATCCGAGGTGATACATGTCGCATGAGCGTCGGCGGACACGCGCGTCGGTGTGGAACTCGCCATATAACAGTTCTGGCGGGGCATATGTCCGATCTCCAGCGATAACGTTGCTTTCGAAGAGACCCGGCGCTTCGGCCCATGACGCCCGACCAAGGTCCCCGACTTTCGCTACCTTGTCAAAGGTCATGACGTTAGACGGCTTGAGGTCTTGATGAGCAATTCCCGCCTGATGTAACTGCCTAAGACCGTTTGCGACGCCGTGGAGTACCCGGAGGGACCAAGCTTCGTCGAATGTAGCGCGGGTTTTAGTCATGGCGCTGCGTACATCACCGTTTGCGCACTCAAATATGATGTATGGAACTGAGCTCAGGAAGATGTACCTCGGATCGAAACTTGATTCATCTAGCGTGACTTCGCCAGCCCCGATACCGAGAACGACACTGGACATGCGGCGTCCCGCGCAACTAAGGACGATATCCCGCTCGAACATGTAGGCGGTCGTGAGCGTTTGTAGGGCATCTGCCAACGGCATCTGTAACTCGCTGACCATCGTGAAATCGAGTGCCTTGAGGAAGGCGCGCTCACTGCGAGTGCCTGTTCGCCGCTCGACGATGTATGGGACGGAGAATGTGCCACCGGTCGCACCGGGTTCGCGACTCAGCTGTGACGTAACCGTCCATCCGCCCTCGAGATGGAGGCCCTCGAGAGCCTGGGCTGGTTTGATTGGGTCTGGCATCGGCCACTCTCTCTTGCGACGCGGTGCCGAGGAGCGCCGCTGTCGCGACGGACAGTCTGCCATGGTGGCGTGTGAAACATCACCCCTGTAGTTCGACGGACGCGTGAGTCTTGGACGTTCGTCGCGGCGCATCGGACGTTTTCAGGTGTAAGGAGACCCAGAGACAGCGGGCCTCCAGGCGTCCGGTGCCGGCGATTCGACCAGCGGCGCACCGCCCCCGACCACACGCTCTGTTCCAACGCCTCAGCGGGCCGTACAGCCGGTGCCGTGATCGAGTAGTTTCCTGCTGCGTCAGGGTGCGACTGTGTATGACGTATCGTATCAGTGGTTGACGTGCCACCCGCCTTTTGGCTCTCGATTCCTTCGCTTATCGCGAGCCAGAACTGCTTCGGGACCTGGCGCCGCATCGAACGACTGGAGCCATTCCGGATTGGTGGACGAGGTCGCACCCGCGGTTGCGGATCAACGGAAGAGGACACCCGGTGGCCGAAGGTCGAGTCGCAGCTCTTCGGTTCTCCGAGGATCGTCTCCGACGCCGTGGCGGGCGAGTAGGTCGACGAGGTCGTCTTGGCGGGGTTGGCCGTAGGCGAGGCGGTATAGGGCGATGCGGTCGCGGAGTTGCTCCCATTGTCGGGCGTCGCGGCTGAGCGGGTAGCCAAGTATGTGGCGTTCGACTTTGGCCGGTCCGGCGTACACCCAGTAGGGGGCGAGATCACCGAGTGAGCGGTCGCGGTCGGAGGTTGCGCCCTCGAATGCCGCGCTCCAAATGTCGTGATGGCTGCTTTGCAGGGCTGATTGCCGATGTCGGGCGGCGACGTTGATGCGGATGGCGTGTCCTTTGTACCGGTCGACCCGGCCTTCGCGTTGTTCGAAGTCGACCGGGTTGGAGGGCAGGTTCCAATGCACGATGGCTCGGCACCACCAGTGGAAGTCGACGCCTTCTTGCCCGATGGAGGTGGTGGCGAGGACGAACGGCCAGAACGGGGAGTTGAACGCGGCGCGGACTTCGGGGAGGCGGAGGTCGTCTTGTTCTTGGCGGAGCCCGCCGTAGCGAAGCGCGAACCGGCTGAGGAACGCGATGCCTTCCCCTTTGGGATGGTCGGAATCGGCGGCGAGGTAGCGGGCGGGTCGTATCGTCAGCGCCCGTCGGGCTTCGAACGCTAGTTCGTAAAGTCCAGCGTCGGTGTGGGGGTCGAGGCCTTGGCCGTCGGTGAGGTGGTGGAGGTACTCGTCGACGACGGCTTGAAGGTTGCCGTCGCGGCAGTAGGCGAGGACGGAACGCCAGTAGTTGTCCTCGTCGTCGCCGAGGAGCGCGTCGAGGATGGAGGTGACTTCGGGGCGGTTGAACAGGGCCCGGAACCCCGACGCGAGCAGCGCCGCGGCTTTCCAAAGTCCGAGCGGGGTGACCGGGTCGGCGGGGGCGGTGAGGCGTCGCAGTGCCCGCCAGGCGACGTTTCCGGGGGCGGCGAGTCCGAGGAGGGCGGTGGTGGCGACCAGGTCGGCCGGTCGGTCGACGTCGGGACGTCGACCGTGCAGCGAGTTTTGGGCTTCGCGGAGGTGTTCGGCCAGGACGCTGGGCGCCTCGTCGGGGTCAGAGGCCTGTTCGGTTCCGCCGCCCAGCGCCTGTAGCAGTTCGGCGTCGGCGGCCGCGGTCACGGCTCGGGCGGTGTCGCTGCCGGCTTCTGCCAGCAGCGGCGCGGCCCAGTACCAGGCGGTCGACGCGCTGATGTTCGACGTCCCGTTGCCGCCCACGAGCGGCTCGGCCTGCGCGGCGATCCAGCGGACGGTTTCGTCGATGCTCAGTTCCCGGGCGGGGTCGCTGCGGGCGGCGTCGAGGGGGTCGGTGGCCGCGGCCAGGCGGGGATTGGGCCAGAACAGGGCGAGGGTGGTCATGGACAGTCGGCCTTGGGTCCGGCGGTACTGCAAGCGGGGGGTGAACGCCTCCCGGGCGGTGGCGGTGTTCTCGTAGCGGCCGACGGCACCGGCGATGCGTCGGTCGGTGTCGTAGCTGAGGAGGGCGGCGACCGCGCTGGGCGCGGCGACCCAGCTGGAGAACACCAGCCGTTTCGTCATGTCGGCCGCGGCCGGCTCGGCGTAGGGGCCGCCCGGCTGGTGGTATCGCAGAGACGGCGGGACCCACAGGAGCCGCCACCAGTCGTGTTCGACGGTTGCGGCCGCCAGCGCCCGGAGCCGGGCGTTGCCCCAGTCGAGGTGGGTGAACCGTTCGATGTCGCGCCGGTGGAGGCGTTGGGTGGCTTTGAGGAGGGGTTGGAGGTCGCGGCGGCGTTCGGGGTCGCCCACCGCCTCTTTGATCCTGGCGCCGAGCTTGTAGCCGTCGAGGAAGTTGGCGAAGTACGGCGCAGATTTCCAGTACTCGACGGTCAGGGGCGCGTCGACCGCCTCGGCCAGTCGGTGCAGCGCCACGTAGCCGGCCAGGTCCTCGGCGGTTACCTCGGCCGCGGTCGTGGTCGTCTCTTGGAGCATGTCGAGCGCGGCGAGGCTGGGCCGTTCGACCCGGGACAGGAGGCTGGTGAGCCTGCCCTCCAACCGGAGGCGCAGGCCGGCGGCGGGTGCGTCGGAGACGGCGGCTCGACGGAACGCGGCGAGGTCGGCCCGGATGGGGTCGATGGCGGCGGGGTCGGCGGCGAGGAATTCGAGGGTGGCGCAGAAGTCCCGGTAGTGGTCGTCGCCGCCGGCGGCCTCTTCGGCGTAGGTGAACGGCTTGTATGGCGTCGCGGAGAGGAGTAGCACCCGGGCGGTCGGCTGGTCGAAGAGCAGTGCCGCCAGTTCTCCTTCCTCGGTTGTGGGATCGAGGAGGGCCTTGAAGCGTTGGAACTCGTCGAGGATGACGAGGTCGGGTTCGAGGGCGGTGATGCTGGTCCGTGCCAGGAGCCGGCGGATGGCGCCGATGAGGGAGGCGGCGGCGGTGTTCTGGTCGCGGTTGAGGTGGCGGCCGTGGACCTCGCCGATGAGCTGCTCCAGCGGGGCGCGCAGCTCGGACCGGTCGAACGCTTTGACGAATGCGCTGTGGATGTCGGGCTGCCAGCGGTCGGCGGTCACGGCGCCGAGGTTGGCGATGTACCGGTCGAAGTTGGCGAGCGACGCGACGCCGCCTTGGAAGATGCGCCGCAGGGCGGTGTCGCCGCCCCGGCGGACTCCGAGGTGGTCGGCCAGGATGCGGTAGAGCACGGCGCGTTCGTCGGCCCTGCCGGTCTGCCACCCGTAGCGGAAGGAGGTGTCGGGGGTGAAGGAGACGAAGGTGATCGCTTTGTTGCCCGTCGCGGTCGACGAGGCAAGCAGGTCGGGTTGGGCTATCAGCAGGGTCAGGCGGGTCGCGGGGGCGACCTGGTGGTCTGCGTCGGCGGTGACCTTGGTGAGTTTGCGGAGATTTTGATCGGCGATGTCGGCGTTGGAGCACACGTAGACGATGTCGATTCGGCCGACGCCGGGGTCGTCTTGGAGGTGCTCGATGGCTTTGGCGATCAGCCCTCGAGCCACCAGGGTCTTGCCGAGGCCGGTTTCGTCGGCCACCAGGAACCGGCGGCTGGAGTCGTCGTCGAGGTAGAGGCGGCTAAAGGCGTGTTCGACGGTGGCCCGCTGGAAGTCGGCTAGGCCGGCCAGCACAGTGTTGGCGTCGAATCTGGCGGCGGTGGTCATCGGTGTTCGCGGCCGATGAGCTGGCGGGCGCCGTTGACGGCGGCCCAAAGGTCGTCCCATCCGGCGGGAAGGATCTTGGCGGCCAGGTCGGAGGCTCGGAGTCCGTCGATGATGGCGGCCAGGCGGTCAATGCCCTCGGGTTGGGCGGCTAGGCCCCGGACTAGCAGTTCGAAGATGCCGGTGGCCGACATTGCCGCCCAGCTCCCGGCGCCGCCGTCGGCGGTCCCGCCAGGCGGCGGGGTCGGGGCGGCCCCGAAACCGAGGAGCAGGGCGAGGAGCTGGAAGAACTTTTCGGGCGTGTCGATCTGGCGGATGAGGATCTCGTCGGCGCGTCCCGGCGGGGCGTCGATGAGCGCTGCGCACACCAGGATGCGACGCTCAGCTTTCGCGCCCTTGGTTGTCGACGAGCCGGAGATGACGAGGAACGGGGTGACCTCGACCGACGGGCGTGGTTGCAGCACGGCCGCGAACGTCGCCCCGGGCTGGGCGCCGGTCGTCTCGGCCGGCCGGTTGTACGGGGCGACGGTCACGGCGATGGTGGCGTTCTTGGGCAGGTCCGGTAGCGACCGGTTGCTGGTGATGGTCGGCTGCCATGCCCCGCTCATGGGGGCGACGTGGACGCTGAAACCTGCCTGGGCGATGTCGACCAGGTAGGCCTCGACGGCCCGGGCGGCGTCGGCGTCGGCGTCGCTGACCGGGATGTCGGGGGGAAGGTATTCCTCGAGTAGGGACCGGAACGGGGCGTCTTCGCCCAGCATGGCGTCGATCCCGAGCTTGGTGTATCCGCCCGCGATTTCGCAGAGCAGTTCGATGTTGCCGCCGAACGCGGCGGCGGTGGCGTTGGCGGATCCGATCAGTACCCGGGCCCGGCGGTTCGCTTCGACAATGTAGAGCTTGGCGTGAAGGGCCCCGAACAGTCGTCCCGGGTCGACCGTGTCCGCCGCGGAGTTTTGGTCTGGTTCGTCGAGGCCGGCGAGGGGGTTGATGGCGAAGGCGGCGACCCCGTCCAGGGTGCCGGTGGGGAGGCGGTCAAGTTCCTCGGCCCGAGCCACCACACTGACACGGCCGGGGGCCGAGCCGGCGGTGACGATGGCGATTCCGTCGGCGGTGACGAACGGCGAGATGATCAGGTGCCGGTTGCCGCCAAAGACCTGGTCGGTCTTCGGGCGTCGGGCTCCGGGGAGCCCGAACGGCCAGAACACGATTCGGTCTGCGCCTTCGGGAAGTTCCCACCACACCCGGCGCAGGTCGTCGGCGAGCTCGGCGACCGCCGCGGCCCGGTTCTCGGCCAGGGGGGTGGCAGCCAGGCCCGGGAGCGCTTTGACGAATCGGACGAGCCCGTCGTTGTCCTGGTTGATCCTGGTCGTATCCGGGTTGCTGTCGAGGCGCAGGACAAGGTCCCAGCTGCGGTCGGCGGTCAGGTTGCGTGACAGCACGAGGCACCGAAAGGCTCGGACGCCGCCATTGTCGGCGTATCGCAGAACCCACACCTTCGGGTGGAACAGGTGTCCGGGACGGGGCCGGCGCGCCTCGTGGACCACCTCCTCGAGGAGGACAACGAGGTCCGATGGCCACCCCGGGGCGGAGATCGCGCCCGCCTGACAGAAAACGTCGAGGCGGTTTGCGGTCGTGCGGACCGCCTCCATCATCCTGATCGGGTCGGGGGTGTCGGTGAGCGAGTAGCCGACCAGGGCCAGGGGGACGGTCAACGCGGTGGTCAACTCGAGGGTGAAGGTGGTGGCCACCGCCCGGTCTACTGTCATGCCGGGAGGGGGGCGGAGGCCGTCGAGGAGAAGGGCCCGGCCGTCAGGCGCCAGCATCGGTCCGTCTCGGTGCCGTCACATCGGTGAGGAGCCGCCTGACCTGGGCCCAGCGGTAGGTCAACGGGTCGATCCCCGACCCGCCACCCCACTGGCGAAGGAGCCGATCGTTCACCAGCCGGGACTGGGCCTTTTTCTGTTGACGTTCGCGGTCGGACACCACCCGGCACATGTCCGAGTCAGCGGCGACGCTAGCGGCGCGGCCGGACAACGCCAAGGCGACCCATGTCTCCACGAAATGGTGGGTCAGCGGCGAGATTCGCGGGTTCTGGACGGCGATCATCTGCCAGAACTCGTCGCGATCCCAGCCGCGTAGCTCCCCGGTTCGCCGGTCGATGTCGGCGGCCCAGTCGTCCAGGTCGGCCGTGAACCCGTCGACGTCCTTTTCGGCTTCCGGGATACCGATTTCGCCACAGCGCCGGGCGAGCAGAAGGTTGTAGAGCAGGGCGGCGCCGTGCATGACAGCGGAGAACCGCTCGGCGTGGTCGACCGCGACTCGCAGCCGTTCCGGGGCGTCGTGTCTGACCGCCGGTTCATCCCACGGCCCGGCACTGTCGGCGAGAGGGTCGATCCGCTGGCGCATCAGCCAAGCCAGCAGCGAACCCTCGGTGGTTTCGATGATCCGCTCGGCGAGCCAGTCGGCCTCAGCCGAGGTCAGATCGAAGGTGACCTCGTCGGCGTTGGGGAACCGTGGCGGAGCCGCTGGCATGTTCAGATCCCACGTCCGCTCGGCCCGCTCCACCGTCTCAGTAAGGGCGTCCTCGATCCCCTGCCCGCCGGAGTTGCGTGCCGCCACCTGTTCCATCGTCCCCGGAGCGAGGATGCCGAATCGTTGCAGCGAGTTCCAGTAGATGGTTGACGGCAGGATCTTGAGCTGCTTGCCGGCAACCCGGCCGATCAGGCCGTCAACGGCGCCGCTGGCCCGCAGCACTTCGATGAGCTGGCGTTCCCGCCAGTCGACCCATGCCAGCAGCGCCGGCCCCGTCTTGCCCTTGCGGACGCCTTCCATGAACAGCCACGGGACAAATAGGAAGTAGCGGGCCCGGGTCTGGATGGTCGACACGCCCGGGAAGAGCCGGTCGCTGAGCGCGTCTCGGACGGTACCGATCCCGAGCTCGTCTCGGCTCTCCTGCTGGGAGAAGAGCTGGACGATCTCGCGGGCCCGCCGTTGGTCATCGGCCGAATAGTCCAGCCAGGCCAGCACCGAGGGCATCAGCGGGTGCTGCCCGTGGCGGGTAGGCGGGTCACCGCTCGGCTCTGCTGTATGTCTGGACCGGTCCGAACGGGGACTTCTGCGACGTTCCCACCCCAGGGGAGACGAAAGTGTTGAGCGCCACTTTGATTGAGGATGACAGCGTCGCTGTAGGTGATTATGGGGGTGGGGCACGACCGAACGACCAAAGGTAGGGCTGGGGTTGATTGCGACCCCCCGCCTCGTGGGCGGGCGTTGTCTGTCAGGGGGGCGTGCTGGGCGTCATCGGGCCAAGGCCAAGGCCAAGGCGCGGGTAAGGAGGGATGGCGCCGGGAGAATGGGTGGCGGGGAGGTTCCAGTCGTGCGGGGTCGGGGGGCGCCATCCCTCCTTGTCCCCATGGTTTGGTGACGACAGGTGTTCGGGCGGTCAAGCCGCTGCGCTGTTAGGGGGGCCCTCCCGCGAGCGGGTCCCTCCCCCTAACACCGGTCGGCTTGACCGCCCTGGTTTTTCTGGTTGGGGCCGCCGGGTGTTGCGGCGGTCCACGTCGTTGCGGGGCGCCCGCCGGTGGTGGTGTCGGTGTGGGGGTGGGCGCGGCCCTCGGCGGCGAGGGTGGCGAGGGCGGTGTCGGTGTTGGCGGCGGGCTGGTTGCGTCCCAGGGTGTCTCGGATCTGGGTGCGGGTCAGGCCTTGGGGTCCGGCGGCGGCCAGGGCGTCGGCGATGCGCTCCGCGAGAGGCCCGGCGCTGGCCTGGCGGGCCGCCCAGTGGGCGGAGCGGGCCGCGTAGTCCCACAGGCACAGCCCGGCGCGCAGATGTCTGGCGGTGATGTAGCGGGCGCCGTCGGTGAGGGCGTAGAGCAGGGCGAGGCGCACGGTGTGGGCTTCGGCTCTAGCGACCAGCGCCCCGGCGGGCCCGGCGGCGGCCTCGGAGAGGGCCGGGTAGGTGTCCCACCACAGTTGGCGGGCCGTCGGGTTGAACCGCAGACGCCCGGCGCTGCGGGCGGTGTTGAGGTTGGCGGCGAGGGCGGCGGGCAGGGCGGTGCCGGCGAGGGGGTCGGGGTGGCCGCCTTCGGGCAGGAGCCGGGCGCGGCGGCAGGCGATGAGCAGGAACCGGTTCAACAGGCCGTTGGCGGCTTCGATGCCCGCCACGTGGTGGGCCAGCTCGACGGCGGTGATG
>JALYXV010000097.1 GCA_030947025.1 Actinomycetota bacterium
GGACCACCGACACCCGAAAAGGACTACCAGAATGGGCACTACCGAGCTAGAGGCCCGCTCGGTTCAACTGTCTTCTATCGACAGTTTGATACCCCTGGCGAACCCATTTGTTGAGCGCCACTCAGGATGAGGACGGTTGGGGTTGGTGGCGTCGCTGATGGTGGGGCTGGGGGGTTGATGCGCGGGCTGGTGTAGCGGGGGGCGGCAGGCTGGTGGTGTTCTTGGTCGCGCAAGGACCCTCCCGCTGAACTTGACCGGATCGGTCGGGAGGGTCCTTCCAACGATGCCGGCGGCACCGGTGCTCATGGTAGGGACTGATCCTCAGGTGGTGGAGTCGGATCTGGTGGGCGGCTTGATGGCTTGCCCGTTGTGTCGGGGAGTGTTGGGCCCGTGGGGCCATGGCCGGTGGCGGGTGTTGCGGCGCCGTAGCGGTGCGGAGGACCGCCGGCGTCCGCGTCGCGCCATGTGCCGCGGTTGCGGGAAGACCCAGGTGTTGTTGGGTGTCGATGGCCTGGTGAGGCGCCGTGACGAGGTGGCGGTGATCGGCGAGGCGATCGAGGCCAAGGCGGCCGGCGACGGGCATCGCGGTATCGCTGCCCGCCTCGGTGTGCCGCCGTGGAGGGTGCGGCGCTGGTTGCGTCGTTTCTTGGAGCGGGCCGTGGCGATCAGGGAGCATTTCACCCGGTGGGCGTACGCGCTGGATGTGTCGTTGGGCCCGTTGGCGGCGGCGGGCGACGCTTTCGGTGACGCGGTGGCGGCAATCGGGGTGGCGGCGCGCGCCGCGGTGTTGCGTCTAGGTCCCGGCCCGGTGTGGCCGTGGGCGGCGTTCGCGTCGGGCGGGGTGCTGTTGTGCAACACCAAATGCCCTCTGCCGCCGGTGCTTTGAGCGGTGAAGGCTGCCCTCCCTGAGCGTTTATCGACAGGAGGGCATGTTGGAAGAGCGTCGTTGCCGGGATATCGGATTGTTCAGGTACTCACTGGTCCGCGAGCCGGCGGAGCCGGGCTTGTCGGGCGCGGTCCGGGGGGCGCTGGTTCGCGAACTGGCGGCCATGGACCACGTCGGTCCCGACGGGGAGGCGGTGCGGGTGGGTCGTTCCACCCTGGACCGCTGGCTGCGGGCGTATCGGGCGGGAGGCTTCGACGCGTTGGTTCCCGCCCCGAGGGTGCGTCAGGCGCGCACCGCGGCGGCGACGTTGGAGCTGGCGGTAGCGTTGAAGACCGAGGCGCCGGCGCGCACCGCAAAGTCGGTGGCGGCGATCGTGGCCGAGTCGGGCCGGGGGGAGGTCTCTGCGCGCACCGTGCAACGCCATTTCGCCCGTCTCGGCTTGAACACCCGTCGCGATGGTGGCCCGCCCAAGGTGTATGGGCGTTTCGAGGCGGAGGCCCGCAACGATTTGTGGACCGGCGATGCCATGCACGGCCCGACGGTCACGGGCCGGAAGGCGTACCTGCTGGCCTTCATCGATGACCACTCGAGGTTGCTGGCCGGTTACCTGTGGACGTTCTCGGAGGACACGGTCCGACTGGAGTCGGCGTTGCGTCCCGGTCTGGGTTCTCGTGGTGTGCCTCGGGCGGTCCTGGTGGACAATGGCAGCGCTTTTGTCAGCGCTCCTTTTCTGCGGGCGTGCGCCGTTTTGGGGGTCCGCCTGGTACACGCCAAGCCGAGAGCGCCCACCACGAAAGGCAAAATTGAAAGGTTTTTTCGGACTGTCAGGTCCCAGTTCGTGGTCGAGGTCGAAGCGCGGGGCGTGGCCAGTCTGGCCGAGCTGAACACGTTGTTCTCGGCGTGGGTCGAGGTCGTCTATCACCGCCGGGTGCATTCCGAGACGGGCGAGACACCGCTGGCACGGTTCATGGTGGGCGGGCCGCCGGCGTTGCCGTCACCGGCGCAGCTGCATGAGGCGTTCTTGTGGTCCGAGACCAGGACGGTGACGAAGACGGCGACGGTCAGTTTGCACGGAAATTCTTTTGAGGTCGACGCCGCTTTGGTGGGCCGCAAAGCCCAGCTAGTTTTCGACCCGTTCGATTTGACCAGTATCGAGGTCCGTTTCGAGGGGCGGTCGATGGGCTCGGCGGTCCCGGTGCGCATCTCCCGTCACACCCATCCCCACGCCCGGCCCGACGCGGTGGCGCCGCCTGTCCCCACGGGCATCGATTATCTGAGCCTGGTGGCGGCACGGCGCTCGGCGGAGCTGAGGGGGAAACGTGTCGACTTCGCCGGCCTGGCCGGCATCGGTGCCGACAGCACCGTCGGCGGCGGGGACAGCGCCGGCGAGGTCGGGGCGTGAGCGGCATCGACGGGCTGCGAGCCCATTACGGGTTCGGGACCCGGATGCCGTTCGGCAAGGACCTGGCCCCGGGGATGCTGCACGGCTCCCGCTGCCACGCCGAGGCCGTGGCCCGTATCGGCTGGTGCGTCACCGAGTCGGCTATCGGTGTGCTCACCGGCGAGTGCGGGTCGGGCAAGACCGTCGCCGCCCGCGCTGCGCTTGGCGCCCTGGACGCCTCGAGGCACACCACCGTCTACCTCGGCGCGCCCGGAGTCGGCCTGCGGGGCATGTACGCGGCGATCACCTCGGCGTTGGGCGGCACGCCCCGTTTCCATTGCGCCTCGCTGATCCCCCAAACCCAGGATCTGCTGGCCGCGGAGAGCGCGGAGCGAGGCAAGAAAGTAATTGTCGTGATCGACGAGGCCCATTTGTTGGACGCCGACACGCTCGAAGGTTTGCGTTGCTTGTCGAACGCCGAGATGGACTCGGTCGCCCCGTTCGCCCTGATCTTGTTGGGTCAGCCGACCCTTCGCCGTCGGCTGCGTCTGGGGGCTTTCGCCGCGTTGGATCAGCGCGTCGGGCTTCGCTACACCATGACGGGTCTCGAAGGCGCCGAGTGCGGCGCGTATATCGCGCATCATTTGAAACTGGCGGGTCGCGTCGACACGTTGTTCTCCGATGATGCGGTGGCGTTGATCCACCAGGTGTCGAGGGGCCTGCCCCGTATGGTCAACAATCTGGCCACCCAGGCGCTGGTGGCGGCGTGGGCGGCCCGCAAAGCCATCGTGGATGAGTCCTCCGCGCGCGCCGCGGTGGCCGAGGTCACCGAGGGATGAGCCAGCGGGAGCTGTTCGCGCTCGACGACGACGGCCACCGCCCAGGCGGGGGGGTAGCGGTCCCCGCCGCCTTGACGGTGGCGGCGCCGCCGCCGGGATGGCCGGCGCCGCCCGGGCCCGACGCCTACAGCGGTGTGGTGGGAGACATCGTCGCCGTCCTCGCCCCCCACACCGAGGCCGACCCGGTCGCCATCTTGGCCCAGGCCCTGGTGGCCGCCGGGGCGATCATCGGCCGGGGCGCCCACTTCGCGGTCGAGGCCAGCTTGCATCACCCCAACGAGTACGTGCTGCTCGTCGGTGAGTCCGCCAAAGCCCGCAAAGGGTCGTCGTGGGATCACGTCGCCCGGCTCATGAACAGCTTCGACGCCGGCTTCGCCGCCCGGACCTCGACAGGTCTCAGCTCGGGCGAAGGGCTGGTGTGGGCGCTGCGCGACCCCGCCGGCGCCGACCCCGGAGCCCGCGACCCCCGACTCCTCGTCGTGGAACCCGAGTTCGCGTCGGTCCTCAAGATGACCGCCCGCGATGTCAACACCTTGTCGCCGGTGCTGCGCTCCGCGTGGGACGGCCGGCCCCTGGCCCTGCTCACCCGCACCGCCCCCGCCCGCGCCGGCGCCGCCCACCTGGCGGTCATCGGCCACATCACCGCCGTCGAGCTGGCCCATCACGTGGCGGGCCTCGAAGCCGCCAACGGCCTGTTGAACCGGTTCCTGCTCATCGCCTGCCGCCGCGCCCGGCTCCTGCCCGAAGGCGGCCACCCCGACCCCCTCGCCGGCACC
>JALYXV010000098.1 GCA_030947025.1 Actinomycetota bacterium
CACATCATGCACCCCTACCCCCAGGTCCGCTTCAACGCTCGTACCTGAGGCAGGAGCCCAGTGCGGGAATCCCGCTCGCTGGGATCTGTGCGGGGGGCCGCCCGCAAGGGCGGTCCCTACCGCGATAGGCCATGAGCCTGTCCGATCGGGATATCGAGTTCTTGCAGGACCACCATTCCGCCGCCATGATCACCGTTACCCCGGCCGGGGTCGCCAAGGCAGCCCGGGTGGGCGTGGCCGTGGTGGACGGCAAGTTGTGGAGCAGTGGCACCGCGGACCGGGTCCGGACCAAGCGCCTCGGGAAGGACCCGCGAAGCACCCTGTTCGTGTTCGACCAGGGCTTCGCCTGGTTGACCCTTGAAACCACCGTGACCATTCTCGACGGGCCGGACGTACCCCAGCAGACCCTGAGGATGATGCGACAGGTGCAGGGCAAGCCGACCGGGCCGCTGAGTTGGTTTGGCGGCGATCTCAGTGAGGACGACTTTCTGCGGACGATGGTCGACGAGGGGCGCGTGATCTACGAATTCGACGTCCATCGCGCCTACGGGATGCACTGAACCGTCACCGTCACCGGCCTGGGGCTGAGCGGCGCTTTTGTGGGGGCGTGTGCTTCTGTGTGCATTAGCCCCCGGATTTCCACGTCAGATGCACACAGACGCGCCAATCCCCACAAAGTGGGTGCCTGCCTACTCTGTCAGGCCAATGCCCCACTTCGGAGACTTTCAGCTGGCGCTGTACCTGGCCGGTCTGGGCGGCGAGAAACCGCCCTACCCGGTCACCTTCGACGGCCTCGAGGCCGTGGCTGGTCAGATCCTCAGTGCCGAAGCGTTCGCCTACGTGGCCGGGTCGGCCGGTAGTGAGACGACGGCCCGGGCCAACCGGGCTGCGTTCGACCACTGGCAGATCACGCCCCGCCTCCTCCAAGGGGTTACCGAACGCGACCTGAGCACCGAAGTATGCGGTACCGCCCTTCCCGCCCCGGTGCTGCTGGCGCCCATCGGCTCCATCGGTATTGTCCATCCCGAAGGCGAACTGGCGGTGGCCCAGGCCGCCTCCCCGCTCGGGGTTCCGATGATCCTGTCGACCGTGAGCAGCCACTCCATGGAAGAGGTGGCGGCGGCGCTGGCGGGCGGCGACCCCCCCGGCACCGGCTGGTACCAGTTGTACTGGCCCAAGGATCGCGAGGTGGCGCTGAGCCTGGTCTCCCGGGCCGAACGGGCCGGTTTCCGCGCCCTGGTCGTCACGCTCGACACCTGGGCCCTGGCCTGGCGGCCCCGCGACCTGCAACACGCCTTCCTGCCCATGCTCCGCGGCCTCGGCATCGCCAACTATCTGACCGACCCGGCCTTCCGGGCCGGCCTCAGCCGGCCGCCCGAAGAGGACCCGGCGGCGGCGGTGCTGCACTGGGCTGCCATGTTCGGAAACCCCGCCCTCACGTGGGCCGACATCGCCTCGCTCCGGGACCACACCACGTTGCCCATCGTGGTCAAGGGGGTTTGCCATCCCGACGACGCCCGAGCGGCCATCGACGCCGGCGTCGACGCCCTGGTGGTGTCCAACCACGGCGGCCGCCAGATCGACGGCGCCCGCCCCGCCCTCGACTGCCTCCCGGGGGTGTGCGCGGTCGCCGGGGAGGTACCGGTGCTGTTCGACTCCGGGATCCGCACCGGCAGCGACATCGTCAAGGCCGTCGCCCTGGGCGCTCGGGCCGTGCTGGTGGGGCGCCCCTATGTGTACGGCCTCGCAGTCGGGGGGGCCGACGGTGTCCGCCACATGCTGCGCTGCCTGCTGGCCGAACTCGACCTCACCGTGGCCCTGAGCGGCCACGCCTCGGTCACGTCGCTCGGTCCGGAGATCCTGGTTCGCGCCCGCCCGTGAAGATCACCAACACCTCCGAACCGGGGGGAACATGACCGCCCCGGGCCAACAGCAGCAGCCCGGCCAGGCCAGCCGACCCGGTCTCGTCCACGTCGATGCCGGTGGCCCGGCGGGCCAGGGCATTGGCCTCCTCCAACCGGTCCTCGTCCGCCACGACCGCCAGGCCGCCTGTCGTGAGCATGGCCCTGGCCACGTCGAGCCAGTCGTAGGTCTCGTCGTCCAGGATCCCCCGGGCCACGCTGACCGGCTCGGTCTCCCACGGCCACATGTACCGGCTGCGATGGTGGGCGGCGTCCTCCAGCACCTCCTCGACCGACAAAAAGCCGGCGACACGTTCCCGCAGCCGCCCAAGCGCACGTGCCAGGGGGTGGGCACCAGCGGTCTGCACGGTGTCGATCACCGGAGCCCGGGGGAGCACCGTGAAGCCCCGGACGCAGGCCGAGGCCAGGGCGCCCCCCCCGACCTGGAGCACGACCCGGTCGATGCCGGCGGGAAGTGCCTCGGCCACCTCCCAGGCGATGGTCGAGGCGCCCTCGATGGCGAAGCCGTTGTCCGGCCCCTGGCAGCTGAAGGGGATGGCGCCGTCGGCCACCGCCCGGCGGAAGCGGCGGTAGCACGGGTCGCCGGACCGGCCGTCCCGCCGGCACACCTCGACCCCGGCGCCCAACACCGCCAGCTGCTCCATGACCCGCGGGTCGGCATCGGCGGGCACGAACGCTACGAGGTGGCGCCCCCCGGCCGCGGCCATGACGGCGGCCGCCCGCGCGGCGTTCCCGCAACTGGCAATGACCAGGTCGCCCGCCACGTCGTGGCCCAACGCCTCGAGCACCCGCAGCAGCAGAAGCGTGCCGAAGAGGTGCCGCCCCTTGTGGGACCCGGCCACGTTGCCGGTCTCGTCCTTCACCCACACCCGGACGCCAACCGCCTCATCAAGGTCGGGGAAATGGCCGAGCGGGGTGACCGCCAGGCCGTGTCCTGCCACTCGGGCGACGGCGGCATCGAGTGCCTCGACCAATGCCACAAAGGACTGGTCATCCCGTCCTACCCCGATCCACAGGTGGTAGGAGAGGAGGCGTCCTCGGTAACGGACAAACGGGTTGGCGCTGGCCGACATCACGAGCGGGACGCCAGCCAGGTCGAGGTGCGGAATGATCACATGGTCGATGTCATCGCCGGTGCGCCGCTGCGGGCAGGCCCATGGCCACGGGTCGCCCGTTGCCGCCCCGGCACCGCAGCCCGCACAGCGCAGCACCGGCTCGGCTCGTCCCCGCCACAGCAACGGGTCGTTGGTCCCATCGACCACGCTTCGCCCACCGAAGAGGGGGCGGACCCCCGCTCTCATCCGGTCGCTCCATCCGGCTGCAGCCCCACGGCCCCCGGCGAACCCCTCCGCTTCAAACCGGAAGCTCCCACCGGCTGTGCCCCACGGCCCCCGGCGAACCCCTCCGCTTCAAACCGGAACACCGGCTGTGCCCTACGGGCCCTGCGGCGAACCGTGGCAGGTTCGACGTTCTCAGGCGACTTATCCGGACTACGGCTGATAGGTCGCCAAGGAACGATGAACATGCCAAGGTTCGTTGGCGCTGCCTGGTCAATCGGGCGTCCCGACACCTGTGCGGGCGTTGAACTCCACGATCATCTCGTCCCACTGCGGCACCAAGTCCCGAAGCCCCCGCCAAAATGCCTGTTCCCGGCGGGCCTCGAAGTCAGCCAGGCTGATGCCCCGCTGCTCCACCCACGTGAAATAGCCCAGGTTGAAGATGCGGGCCCGGTCGGCGTCGGTCAGCTCAAGCAGATGGTCATCGGTCACACTGCGCAGGTGCTCATCGAAAAGCGAGGCCGGATCCCAGGCGGGGGTTGCTGACACCCGGGCGGCTCGTTCGACGCCGTACAGGTCGGCGCTGTCGGTGGCCACGGTGACGATCACGTCATCGGGTCCGAGACCGAGTCGTTTGGCCAGCTTGATGCACGCCAGCATGTTGCACAGGCCCGACAGTCCCAGGTTGCCCAGTTGCGACACGGTTTCGGGGGGCACACCGGCGTGATCGACCAGATGGGCCGCCCCTTTCCCCGAATTGAACAGCACGTCGAGGGCGTCGGTTGAGCGGTCGGAGACGGCGACGACGGCGTCGTTGGCGGTCACGTTGTGGATCAGGGGAATGTGTTTGTCGCCAATCCCTTGGATGTTGTGCTCGCCGAAACCGTTGTACAGCATGGTGGGGCATTCGAGCGCCTCGACCGCCACGGTTAGCGAGCCGTAGCGCTCCTTCAGGTAGTCGCCCGCCCCGATCGTGCCGGCCGAGCCGGTGGCGGCGACGAAGGAGTGCAGTCGGGCGCCGGGGCGTCGGCCTTGGAGGGCGTCGAAGACCCGGGCCGCGGCCGAGCCGCTGGCGTGGTAGTGGACCAGGTGGTTGGCGAAGTGGCTGAACTGGTTGAACACCACGTTGGCCGGGTCCGACGCCAACTGGTCGCAGGCTTCGTAAATCTCCTTCACGTTGCTCTCCGACCCCGGGGTGCGGATGATGTCGGCGGGGTCGGTGACCCAGGCGTCGAGCCAGGCGAAGCGGGCCCGGCTCATGTTCTCGGGCAGGACGGCGATGCCCCGGCAGCCCATCAGGCGGGAGATGGCGACGCCACCCCGGGCGTAGTTGCCGGTTGACGGCCAGACGGCCCGCTGCCAGGTCGGGTCGAACTGGCCGGTCACGACCTGGGGGGCCAGGCAGGCGTAGGCGGCCAGGACCTTGTGAGCGCCGATCAGGGGAAATCGGTTGCCGAGGAGCAGCACGATCGGGGCCTCGACGCCCGTGAGCGACGGGGGGAGCACCAGGTAGTCGGGCACCGGGGTCTGGCCCGGGTGAGGGGACGTGCCCTGGTTGTGCCAGTGAACCCGCCAGAGGTTGCGGGGGTCGGCGGTGTTTCGGTCCACGGCCGCCAGGGCCGCGAGTGTGCTCGCCGGGATGGTCGAAGGATCGGCCAGCTGGGCGAAGGTGGGCAGTGCGATGGCCTGTTCCCGGAAGCGGGTCACCGCGTGCCGGTAGGCGTCGGCGTCGACCAGCTGGGTCACCGGGGCGGGCATCGGTCCAGGGTACGGCCCTCGGCGGATGGTGGGACCATCGGTGGGTCCACCGGGTCGGACCCGGCCCCTCGCTGCGCGTCAGGCGAAGGTCGTCAGCTGCATGCCCGTGATGTCGAGGAGTGGCCCCTCGAACGACATGGTGGTTTCGGGGTCGCAGGAGGCGACCACGGTGATGGTCAGGTCCGGCCCATCGACCAGGCTGCGCATCAAGGCGTCGGTCACGACGACCCGCTTGAAGGCCCGGGTAAGGGGATGCGAGGGGCGGTCGTCGAAGCGGCGGGTGTCGGTGGGGACCTCGCAGTGACCCTCGTCGCCCACGCAGGTCTGGTGGCCCAGGATGGCGAAGCGACCGGCCAGGCTCGGTTTCGGCTCGGTCCAGTTGTCCACGGAGATGTCGGGATCGTTGAAGAACACGTGGACGACGAACGACGGCCGGAAGTGGTTGACCCCGTAAAACTCGAGGTCGGCCCGGCTCATGGCGGGGGTGGCTCCATGGTTGATCGGTCCGAACACATGGATCTCAACCATGGTGCCCCCCTCCTGCAGCGGCAGGAACGGGGATGGACGCGGTGCTGGCGGCGTATTCATATCCGAGCCCCTGAACGTCGAGCACATCCGCCGGGGTCTTGTTGAACGGCATCAGCGGCTCGGTCAGGATGTTCGCCGGTATGCCGCCACTGCCGTAGCGCACCTGCCACAGGTACCAGATTCGGTCGATGTTGGTGTGATGGGCGAAGAAGATTGGGTCGTACGCGGCCGTCGTCACATCGGCCATATCCCCGCCCACCCAGACGTGGACGTGGTCGTGGAAATCCTCGAGCCGGTCGGAGAATGATGCCCAGTCGCTGTCGTTCAACAGACTGGTGATCTCGGGCGCGGTTGGTAGTACTGCGCCTGGTGTTCTTCCCGCCCGGCGAACCGTCCGGTGGCGGACCGCCGGGGTGGCGGTGGGAGCGCTGGCTCGGGTGGAGAAGAGCGGATTTGGGTCCGGGCCGACCTTGCGGGCGGCGTAGCTGGCCGGGAGGCCTCCGGCCGTCCAGTCCCAATAGGGCAGCGCCACCCCCGGGACCTGGTCCTGCAGGGCCTGCTCCAGCCACCAGAGATAGGCGCGGTGCCAGGGCAGGAACAAGCGGGCCTGTATCGGTGTGCGCCGGCTGCGCTGGTGATGCCAGCAGTAGAAGTCCGGAGCGCCGTGGAAGCCTGCGATGTGGTTGTAGCCACGGTTGTCCGAGATCGCCTGCGCCGCCGCCATGGCTTGAATGAAGCTCGCCATGCGGGGCGCCGAGACGTCAGCCACCGGCAAGCGGTACACCATCGAACCCGCCATTAGAACCTCCCCGTTGTTCTACCGCCAAGTATGGCAAGGCGGACCCGTGCGGTGTCGAGTCGTCCGAGGGGCCGGGCTCAGAGCGGAGGTGCGGCTGGGTCAGACCGGCTCAGACCGGCTCAGACCGGCTCGGGGTGCAATGGGCCTCGCTCACGTGGCACTCGATTAGTCGGTGGACAAGTTCGAGGGTCTTACCGGTGTCTGCCACGTCGTCCGCGACCGGCACCCGCATGCCGGTGATATCGACCATGTTGAGCATGGGAGCAAGCATGACGGGGACCTCGATGCGCTGGTCGACACCGTTGTAGAGCTCGACGTTGATGGCGAAGCAGTTCTTGACGACAGGGCGTAGGCCAGCGCCCCTGCCACCGCCAAGCCGCCCCGGGCGATGGCCAGCACCACCTCGGGCCGGAAACCGCTATCGGCGATTTGCCGGGCCAGTCCCCGGCTGGACTCGCCGAAGCCGGTCCGGTGGCCTATACCGGAGTCCGGCCGTGAGCCTTGCCAGATATACCCCCAGGGGGTATACTGAGGTGGGTCGTACATCGACAGGATGAGGAGGAGCGATGCATTCCAGCCATGAGGCAGCGTCGATGGCGGAGGGCGACCCCGGCGTGCCGGCTGGTGCCTCCCACCCCGCGAGCGATCACGGCGGGCATGGCGGCGGGCACGGTGACCATGTGGTCATGTTCCGGGAGCGGTTCTGGTGGAGCCTTCTCCTGACTATCCCCTTGGTGGCTACCAGCCAGACGGTCATGGGATGGTTCGGCTACCACCTCGACTTCCCCGGGCTGAGCTGGGTCGGGCCGGTCCTTGGCAGCGTGATCTTCTTTTGGGGGGGCTGGCCGTTCATCTCCGGGGCGTGGTCGGAGGTGCGCTCGCAGCGCCCGGGGATGATGCTGCTGATCGCCATGGCCATCACGGTGGCGTACGGCGCATCGCTGGCCACCAGTCTGGGATGGTTTGATCTCGAGTTCTGGTGGGAGCTGGCCGCCCTCATCAGCATCATGCTCTTGGGCCACTGGCTGGAAATGAGGGCGCTCGGGCAGGCGCAGTCCGCCCTGGACGCTTTAGCCCGGCTCCTGCCCGACGAAGCCGAACGGGTGGGTCCCGACGACCAGGTCGAGACTGTCCCCATTGCTGCCCTCGTGCGCGGCGACGTGGTGCTGGTGCGCCCAGGAGGCCGAGTCCCGGCCGATGGGGTGGTCGTCGAGGGTTGCGCCGAGTTCGACGAGTCGATGGTGACGGGGGAGTCCCGCCCCGTGTCGCGTTGCCAGAACGACCCGGTGATCGCGGGCACCATTGCCACCGACTCCGCCGTGAGGGTCAGGGTCGAGGCGGTCGGAGAAGACACCGCCCTCGCCGGCATTCAGAGGCTGGTGGCCGAGGCCCAGGCGTCGCGCAGCCGGGCCCAGGCCTTGGCTGATCGCTTCGCCGCGCTGCTTTTCTACGTGGCGTCCGGCTCGGCGGTGATCACCTTCGTCGCTTGGTGGTTGGCCGGTTCGCCCGGCAAAGCCGTGGTGCGGACCGTCACGGTGCTGGTCATCGCCTGCCCCCACGCGCTCGGACTGGCGATTCCCTTGGTGGTCTCGTTGTCGACGGCGATAGCCGCCCAGGCCGGCATCCTCGTCAAGGATCGCCTGGCCCTGGAACGCATGCGCAGCGTTGGTGCTGTGCTGTTCGACAAGACGGGGACGCTTACCCGCGGCCAGCACGCGGTCAGCGCGGTGCGCGCGGACCCTGACGCGGGCGTGGACGACGACGAAGTGCTGCGTCTCGCCGGCGCGGTCGAATCAGACAGCGAACATCCGCTGGCGCGGGCCATCGTGGCGGTCGCCTCGCAACGAGGGCGGCTGCCGCGGGCCAGCGACTTCCGCGCCATCCCCGGCCGCGGAGTAGAGGCGTCCATCGACGGTGAGCGCTACGCCGTGGGTGGCCCAGCGTTGCTGCGAGAGCGTCGCCTGGCCGAACCTATGTTCCTCACCGAGGTGATCGAGGACTGGCGGTCGCGGGGCGCGGCAGTGTTGTACCTCGTTCGTGGAGACGATGTAATCGGCGTCTTGGCGCTGGAGGACCAGATCCGACCTGAAGCCGCCGAGGCAGTGGCTTCGCTGCACCGAATGGGCCGCCGGGTCGTCATGATCACCGGCGATGCTCGCCAAGTGGCCGACGCCGTGGGCGCGGAGCTCGGCGTCGACGAGGTCATGGCCGAGGTCCTGCCGGAGGACAAGGACGCCAAGGTGGCCGAGTTGCAGGCTCGGGGCCTGTCGGTCGCCATGGTCGGCGACGGTGTGAACGACGCCCCCGCCCTGGCCCGGGCCGATGTCGGCATCGCCATCGGCGCGGGAACCGACGTGGCCATCGAATCGGCTGGGGTGGTACTCGTCTCGAGCGACCCGCGCGCGGTCGTCTCGGTGATACGTCTGTCCCAGGCCAGCTACCGAAAGATGGTCCAGAACCTGGCCTGGGCCGCGGGTTACAACGTGATAGCCATACCGCTGGCGGCCGGCGCGTTCGCGTGGGCGGGCATCACGCTGTCCCCGACCGTCGGTGCGGTCCTCATGAGCCTGTCGACGATCGTCGTCGCTCTCAACGCCCAGCTCTTGCGCCGAGTCCAACTCCGCCCCGTGTCAAACCCGTCCAGTAGTCCGAATAGCTCGAGTACCTCGAGCAGTGGCGATCAACGGCCGCCGGCCAGCGATCAGTCAGGGAGGCTCGACTCGGTCATCGAGCCGGGCCACCAGCCCGCGAACCGCTGAAATTCAGGGCCCTACTCAGTCGCAACCGGCTGAGCTTGGTCGGTGGTCTCGGCCCAGCTAGTCGGGTCGGATGAGGTTGATATCCCAGCGCACCCGCTCAACGAGAGCGCCCGATTCGATTGCCCCGTAGCGCAGCGGGCGCTCAGGGGTCACGCACCGGGCCTGAGCGGGGCCATGTTCGAAGGCCGGCAGGTCGACATCGAGGATGTCGACATCCTGGCCCGTCACGGTGTGCCCGTGTCCCGGCTTCGGAGCGGTCATGGGCCGAGGGCGATGTCCTGGGGACGGACCGGCACCCGGGTGAGCGCCTTGCCGGTGGCCGCTCGCAGGGCGGCCACGATGGCGGGAGTCGAGGAAATGGTCGGGGGCTCGCCCACCCCTTTGGCACCAAACGGGGCGCCGGGCTCGGGCTCCTCGATGAGCGTCGCGGTCACCTCGGGCATGTCCAGCGCGGTCGGGATGAGATAGTCGGTAAACGACGGGTTGAGGATCCGGCCGTCCTTCAGCGTCAGCTCCTCCATGGTCGCCAGACCCAGACCTTGGGCGATGCCTCCCTCGATTTGGCCCATCACCTGCAAGGGGTTGAGCGCCTTGCCGACGTCCTGGCCCGTGGCGATCTGCACCACCCGGATGAGCCCGAGGTCGGGATCGACGTCGACCACGGCCCGATGGGCGGCACAGACCAATGACACGTGGGCATCACCCTGGCCGTCATGGTCGAGCGGGTGGGTGACCCGGTGGTGGTACTCGACCTCCTCCTCAAAGACTTCCCCGGGAGCGGCCACCGCGACCGGCACGTCGAGGCTGGCCCCGCTGTCGGCCGACACGATCCGGTCGCCGACGATGGCCAGCTCGGCCGGATCGAGGCCGTGAACCCGCCCGACGTAACCGAGCAGGGACGCCCGCACGGCCAGACAGGCTTTCTCCACCGCCCCACCCGACATCCACGTCTGCCGGCTGGCAGAGGTGGACCCGGCCGACCCGACTGACGTGTCGGCCGGGGCCAGCAGCACGTCCTCGACACCAAGGACGGTCCGGGCAATCTGCTGGGCCAGGGTTACGAAACCCTGGCCCACTTCGGCCGCAGCGCACGTCACAGTGGCCAGGCCGTCACTCAGGCGGCATCGGGCGGCCGAGCCGTCCATGTATCCCTCGGCGTACATGAGGTTCTTGAACCCCACCGCGAACCCGATCCCTCGCCGCACGTCGCCCGGGCCCGAGGTGCGGCCCGCCCCACCCGGGCGTGTCATCGGGTCGTCGGCCCGGCCCGGCAGCGGGGGCAGGGGGAGGGCGGCGGTCGCCCGGATGACTTGGGCGACCGGCAGGGTGCCGTTGATCACCTGACCGGTGAGCAACCGGTCGCCCGGCGCCAGGGCGTTGCGCAGCCGGATCTCGACTGGGTCCACGCCGCATGCTGCCGCCAGCTTGTCCATTTGGGCCTCGTGGGCAAAGCACACCTGGACCGCGCCGAATCCTCGCATGGCACCGCACGGTGGGTTGTTGGTGCGGACGCCAATGCCCTCGACCAGGGCGTTGGCCACCGTGTAGGGGCCGGCGCTGAAGCAGGCGGCGTTGGCCACGACGTGGTAACTGGAGGACCGGTAGGCCCCGCCGTCGAGCAAGATCCGAGCCTCGAAGGAGACGAGATGACCGTCTCGGTCGGCACTGTGGCGCATCCACATCCGGGCGGGATGGCGGTGCACATGGCCGAGGAACGATTCCTCCCGGCTGTACACCACCTTGACGGGGCGGCCGGTTCGCTGGGCCAGCAGGCAGGCGTGGATCTGGAGGCTGACGTCCTCCCGGGCGCCGAAGGCTCCACCGACGCCGCCGAGCGAGAGCCGGATCTTGTCGGGGGGTAGGCCCAGGCACTCGGCCACTTGAAGCTTGTCGTTGTGCAGCCATTGGGTCGAGACGATCAGGTCCATGCCGCCATCCTCGGCCGGCATGGCCAACCCGGCCTCTGGGCCCATGAACGCCTGGTCCTGCATCCCGACCTCGTACTCGCCTTCCACCACGACGGGGCCTCGCTCGGACGGGTCACCCCGGCGGATCGTCAACTTGCGGAAGACGTTGCCGTCGGGATGGATCGGTGGGGCCGTTGCCGCCTGGGCCGGGTCGAGCAGCGGGACGAGTGGCTCGTACTGGACCTCGATCGCGGCGCATGCCCGTCGCGCCGTTTCCGGGTGGTCGGCGGCCACCGCGGCCACCGGTTCGCCGACATAGCGGACGACGTCGGTCGCGAAGACCGGTTGGTCACGCCATTCGAGGCCGTAGTTGGCCGAACCGGGAATGTCAGCGGCAGTGACGACGGCGTGGACGCCGGGAAGTCGCAAGGCGGCGCAGACGTCGATCACCTTGATCCGCGCCGCCGGGTGAGGCGACCGCAGGGTTCGCCCCCAGAGCATCCCTTCAGCCCACAGATCGCCGGAGAATGCGAACTCGCCCCGGACCTTGGGCCCCCCGTCGGGGCGCGAGGCATTTTCCCCGAGCCTTCCGTTGCCCGTACGCGTGGTCGGACCAGTGGAAGTGGAAGGGGTGGTGGTGTCGGTCATGCTTCGCCCGCCGTCGCAGCCGCGGTCCCGGCAGCCGACCTGGCCTCGGCCGCGTGAGCCGCGGCCGCCTGAGCCGCGGCCAGGATGCGGCTGTAACCAGTACAGCGGCACAGGTTGCCGGAAATGGCCTCCCGGACCTCGAGGTCGCTCGGGTGGGGCACGCGGGCCAACAGGTCGGTGAGGGCCACCACCAAACCCGGCGTGCAGAAACCGCACTGGACCGCCCCTTCGGCGAGGAAGGCCTCCTGAATGGCGGTGAAGTCGCCCCGTTCGGGCTGCAGCCCCTCGACGGTCGTGATGTCCCGGCCGACCGCAGCCGCGGCCAGGACCAGGCAGGCGCATTCGAGGGTGCCATCGACGAGGACCGAGCACGAGCCGCATTCGCCCTGCTCGCAGCCACCCTTGGAGCCCGGGAGGCTGAGGCGTTCGCGGAGCACGTAGAGCAGGCTCTCGCCCAACCAGGCGTCGGCCACCTCGTGTCGAGCCCCGTTGACCGTGAGCGCGTACGGCGTCGTCATGCCGCCGCCCCTGTGTCCGGGCCGAGCGACGAGAGCGCCTGCATGGCGGCTCGCTCGGCCAGCACTCCGACGGCGTGGCGCCGGTACGATGCCGTCCCCCGGTGGTCGTCGATGGGGCGGGCGGCTTCGGCGACCAGGCGACCAAAGGGGGCCAGGTCGGGGATGGCCCGCGCACCGGCCGTGCCTGGCGCCCCGGCCGTGCCCGACAACTCGACCCAGTCGATCGCGGCCGCGAGCCACTCCTCGGCCGCGTGAGCCCGAATGGGTACGGGGCCTACCGATCCCAGGGCGCAGCGGACGCTCCTGGCTGACGTGTCAACGGCCAGGGCCAGCGACGCCACTGCAATGACCATGGCGTTGCGCACCCCAATCTTGCGGAACTCCTGGTGACCAACGACAACGGGAAGGCGGACGGCGACGATAAGTTCGCCAGGGTCGAGGGCGTTGCGCTTGGGGCCGGTGATGAACGCCTCGATCGGCACATCGCGCCGGCCACTGGGGCCGGCCACCTCCACGAGCGCGTCGAGCGCGGCCAGCACGGGCAACGTGTCGCCAGCGGGTGAGGCGGTAGCCAGGTTGCCGCCGATTGTGCCCGCGTTACGGATCGGGGGCGACCCGACGGTGCGGGCGGCTTGGGCCAGGGCCGGGATGAGCTCGGCCAGTTCGGGTCCGAGCATGTCGGTATACGTCACGCTGGCGCCGAGGCGCACCCCCCGGCTCCCGGTGCCGCCAGCGCCGCCAACGCCGATGCGCTGCCAGGTCCGCAACTCGGGGATACCCCGGAGGGACAGCACCTTTTCTGGTCGCCGCAGGCCGGCGTTGACCTCGACCATGAAGTCGGTGCCGCCCGCCAGAACCTGGATGTCAGGATCGGCCAGGGCGGACACCGCCTCATCGATCGAGGTAGGAAGCACGACGGTCATCCGGTAAAGCGTAGGGGGCGCTGTGAAACGGCGGTGTTAACGCTCCCGAACCCCTCGCGTTAGGTTGCCGCCAATGTCTCGCACCCTCCTCCGCGGCGGGATAGTTCTGCCCCTGACGGGCCGTGGGGCCGTCTTCGACCCGGGCTCGATCCTGATCGAAGACCGCCAGATCATGGCAGTGGGACCGGTCCCCGCCATCGATGCCGACCCCCGATCCGCGGCCGCCGATGAAGTGGTCGACCTTCAAGGTCACGCCGTCCTGCCGGGCCTGCACAACTGCCACCTCCACTCCGGCCTCCTCCGCGGCACCGCCGAGTCGATGTCGCTGTGGGACTGGCTGCGGACCTATGTCGACCCGGCCCACCGGGCCCTCACCCCCGAGATCGCGGCCATCGCCTCCCGGCATTGTTACGCCGAGAGCGTGCTGGCCGGAACGACCTCCCTCATGGACATGTGGCGCTTCATGCACGGTTCGGCCCAGGCGGCAGAAGACATAGGCATCCGCGCCACCCTCGCCCCTTATGTCGCCGACGCGCCCGGATACGACTACTTCGAGTCCATCGACTCCAACCGGCAGCTCCTGCAAAGCCACCACCACACCGCCGACGGACGGGTCCGAGCGTGGGTGGGGCTCGAACACCTCTTCTACTGCACCCCGGCTGCGTTCAAGGCCGCCGTCGAGCTGGCTGAGGAGTTCGACACGGGAATCCACACCCACTCGTCGGAGACCAAGTGGGAGGTCGAGGAGTCGCTGGCCCGCTACGGGGGCCGGCCCATCGACGAGATGTTCCGGCGGGGCGTCCTCGGTCCCCACACCGTGATCGCCCACTGCGTGTGGCTCGACGACCGGGAGATCGACCTGCTGGCCCAGACCGGGACCGCCGTCGCCCACTGCCCATGCTCCAACATGAAACTCGCGTCCGGACCCGCCCGCGTGGGCGCCATGCGCGCGGCCGGCGTCACCGTCGGCCTGGGCAGCGACGGCGAGAAGGAGAACAACAACCTCGACCTCATCGAGGAGATGAAGTTCGCCTCGCTGCTGCAAAAGGTCTCGACGCTGGATCCGACCACCGGCGACCCGTGGGAAGTGCTGGCCATGGCCACCATCGACGGGGCCCGGGCGTTGGGCCTGGACGGGGTTACCGGCTCTCTTGCCCCGGGCAAACGGGCCGACATCGTGACCGTCACCCTCGGCGGCCTCCACACCACCCCGGTGCTGCACGGCCCCGACTCCAACGTGGCCGCCCACCTGGTCTTTTCCTCCTCGGGCCACGACGTCCGCGACGTATGGGTGGACGGACGGCGGCTGGTGGCGGCGGGCCGACCGCTCACCTTCGATGTTGACTCGGTGCGAGCCGAGGCCCAGGCGGCCGCCGAGGAGCTCTTCGCCCGCCGGGCCGCGCTGGGCGCGGGCTAGGGGCGGGGAAAAGGGGCCGACGAGGCAGGGCACGAGACTGCCCGACTCGGCCCGGGACGACCGCGAGCGACGGCCCGGTCCCGGTGAGGGCATCGAAATGCTGTCATCGCCCGCCGTTTTGTGCAAATCGATAACCGTATGCGTACCCGATTTGCACAAAACGGTCTGGTAACGGGACGAGCCGAGGTCTACGAGACGCCCTGGAGTCGGGCCGCCTCCACTCGATGGCGGCGCAGGATGTCCTCAACCCGATCAGCCGCCACCAGTGCGCCGTCCTCGACGACCGGAACGCCAGCCACGACGCTGTGTCTGGCCGAGACCGGGCCGCAGCGCAGCCACGCCTCGATTGGATCGGTCAGCGCGCCCGCAAACGCCAGGCCGTCAAGCGGCCAGCACACCAAGTCGGCCGCCGCCCCGACCGCGAGCTGGCCCAGTTCGCCGTCCCGTCCGAGGCAGGCGGCCGATCCCCGGGTAGCGATCTCCAAGGCGTCGCGTGCCGTCATTCCCGTCGAACCCTTGCGCTGGCGCCCGAGCAGCAGCGCGCCTCGCGTCTCGAGCCACAGCGAGGCGTGATCAGTGGAAGCCGATCCATCACAGCCCAAGCCCACCGGCGACCCTGCCGCCCGCAACTCCGCCACCGGTGCCATCCCGCCCCCGCCGATCAGCATGTTGGACGAGGGGCAGTGGGCCACACCGACGCCGGCCGCGCCCAGCCGGGCCACTTCGTCCCCGTTGGGGTAGATGCAGTGGGCGACCCACGACCGCGGCGTCATCCAGCCCACGTTGGCGAAGTGTTCGACGGTACGGATCCCGAACTTCTCCGCCGCGAAACGGTCCTCGTCGGGGTCCTCGGCCAGATGCGTGTGCAGTCGCACGTCGAGCCGCTCGGCCAGCTCGGCGGTCGCCTGCATCAGTTGCGGCGTGACCGTGAACGGCGAACAGGGGGCCAGGGCGATGCGGACCATGGCGCCCCAAGACCGGTCATGGTGCGTGGCGACCAGGCGCTCGCTGTCGGCCAGGATCTCATCGTCCTCTTGGACCACGGAATCAGGAGGCAGGCCGCCATCCTTCTGGGAAAGGCTCATGGACCCGCGCGTCGGGTGGAACCGAAACCCCAGCTCCCGGGCGGCAGCCACCTCGGCTGAGATCAGATCGCCCGTCCCCCGGGGGTGTACATAGAGGTGGTCGGTGGTGGTGGTGCATCCCCCGAGCGCCAACTCCGCCAGCCCGACCCACGCCGACAGATAGATGGCCTCTTCGTTCAGCCCGGCCCAGAGCGGATAAAGGGTGCTCAGCCAGGTGAAAAGGGACCCGTTCACGGCCGGACGGTACGAACGGGTCAGGTTCTGAAAGATGTGGTGATGGGTGTTGATGAGCCCTGGAGTAACCAGGCAGTTGTCGGCCCGGATGACCGTCGTGGCGGCCGGGGCCTCGTCGGCCGGACCGCCTACCGCGGAGATCAAACCGGCGCGCACGGCCACCCACCCCCCTGCGATCTCTCGCCGGTCGGCATCGACGGTGGCGACCAGCTCGGCCCCGGCTACCAGCAGGTCGGCGGATTCAGGGGCGGGCATCGCACGACGCTAGGTGAACGTCGGGCGAAAGGAATCCGACAAGGAGTTGCAACCTGCCATTGACCCCGCGGCCAGGACCACCCGATACGATCTTTCGCCGTCGAGCACTTCGATCCGGTAGTCAGCCAGGGGGTGCGGTCAGGGGACCGGAGCGCGAGCTCCTGCGCCGCTAGCCGCCCGGGACGTCGTCGTCGGCAAACATCGGTACACCAGCGGACCGGGCACCCGGCAGGCCAGGAAGGATCACATGACGAAGCGGCCAGACCATCTCCATGGGGCAGGGGCAGTCGACCGCCGGAGCTTCCTGCGGGGGGGAGCCAAGCTGCTGGGCGGGGCAGCCTTGCTCGGGGTAGCCGGTCCCGGCATCCTCGAGGCGTGCAGCACGTCTTCGACCTCGTCCCTCGGGACGCTCAACTTCAATCTGCCATGGGTGCCCGACGTCGAGTCCGGGGGCGAATTCCTGGCCAAGGACAAGGGGTATTACACCCAGCAGGGCTTCACCGGGGTCAACCTGATCCCGGCTGGCCCCACCGCCACGCCCCAGGAGACGGTGGTGCTCACCGGCAAAGCCCTGATGGCCGTCACGTCGCTCGACTCCTCCGCGGCCGCCATCCAGAAAGGTGCCGGCCTCAAGGTCATCGGCACCGAGTATCAGAAGAACCCCTTCTGCATCATGTCCCTGGCGTCCAAGCCACTGAACTCACCGCAGGACATGATCGGCAAGAAGATCGGCGTGCAGTCAGTCAACGACTCGGTGTGGGGCGCCTTCTTGAAGGCCAACAACATCCAGCTCTCGCAGGTCAACAAGGTTGTCGTGCAATTCGACCCCACCCCGCTGGCCCAGGGCCAGGTGGACGGCTGGTTCTCGTTCATCACCAACGAGCCCATCGCCCTGGGGCTGAAAGGCGTGCCGACCAAGACGTTCTTGCTGGCCGACAACAACTACCCGGAGATCGGCAACGTCTTCATCGTCACCACCAACTCGCTGAAGAGTGACCGGGCCAAGGTCAAGGCGGCCCTGACGGCCGAGATCATGACCTGGCGGGAGTGCATCGCTCACCCCGACGAGCCGGCCCAAGCCACGGTGAAGGACTTCCCCACCGCCCAGACCCTCGTGGCCGCCCAGAGGCAGTCGGTGGAGCAGAACAAGCTGATCGCCACCGGCGACGCCCTCACCAGTGGCCTGTTCTACGTGACCCCGGCGACCCAGTCGCAAAATGTCAGCACCCTGGCGCTCGGGGGCACGACCGTCACGACCAGCCAGCTGTTCGACATGTCGGTGCTCGACGAGATCTACGCCGCCAAGCCCGACCTCAAGTCAGTTCCGCCGCAAGGAACGATCTGATCGGAGTGCGCAACCGCCCGTGACCGAGACCGTCAGCGGCGAGAGGCGAGAGGCGCCCCCCGGCGCGAGCGGCGACGGCATTCGCATCGAGCACCTGAGCAAGGTCTTCCGGCTGGGCCGGACCAGCGTCACCGCCCTCGACGACGTCAACCTGGTAACCCCGCAGGGCGGATTCCTCGCCCTGCTCGGCCCGTCGGGATGCGGCAAGTCCACCGTCCTGCGGGTACTGGCCGACCTCGAGCAACCGACCTCCGGCACCGCCGCCATCCACGGCGAGCCGCCCTCGGCCGCTCGGCGCCACCACCACCTCGGCATTGCCTTCCAGGACGCCGCCCTGCTGCCCTGGCGATCAGTGCGGGCCAACATCCGCTTGCCCGTCGAGGTGAGCGGGCTCCCGATCGGCGATGCCGCCATTGATGACCTGATCCGGCTGGTCGGGCTCGACGGCTTTGAGAAGGCCCGGCCCAGTCAATTGTCAGGTGGAATGCGCCAACGGGTGGCGATCGCCCGGGCCCTGGTCACCGAGCCCCACATCCTGCTGTTGGACGAACCGTTCGGCGCCCTGGACGAGATGACCCGTCAGCGCCTCAACCTCGAGCTGTTGCGCATCTGGTCCGAGCGGGTCACGACCACCCTCCTGGTAACCCATTCCATTTCCGAGGCGGTGTTCCTGGCCGACATGGTGGCGGTCATGAGTCCGCGGCCGGGGCGGATCGCCGCACTGGTTCCGATCGATCTGCCCCGCCCCCGGACCCCGGACATGATCCGCACGCCCCATTTCCACCAGCTGGAGGACAACCTTTCTGAGCTGCTCTTCAGCCGGGGCGGGATCGCCCCCAGTGGAGACGACGTGTGACGGCTACCCAGTCCGCCGACCTCGAGGCGGTCAGCGAAGCGCTCGGCAGCCAGGCGCCGGTCCCGGTCGCAACAGGAGGCACGGGCGGCGGTGAGGGCGTACCGCCATGGGTGGGCGGCGCCATCGGCTTTGTCGCCCTGGTTGTGCTGTGGGAGGTCCTGGCGCTCACGGTGTTCCACAAGCCCGGCTCGGGGGTGCCCACCCCGACCTCGGTCCTGTCGAAGTTCTGGACGGACTTCCGTGGCGGGCTGTACGGACCGGGCATCCGGCAGACCCTGAAGGAGGCCGTCACCGGCTACCTCGTGGCCAATGTGCTGGCCATCGTGCTGGCGGTGGCGTTCGTCCAGCTTCCAATCGTCGAGAAGTCGCTCTTGCGGGTGGCCATCGCCAGCTACTGCCTTCCCATCATCGCCATAGGCCCCATCTTGACGACCGTGCTCCACGGGGATGCCGCCAAGTCGGCGCTGGCCGCGCTGCTCGTCTTCTTCCCGACCCTGGTCGGCGTCGTCGTCGGGCTGCGGTCGGCGGATCGCTCCGCCCTCGATGTGATCACCTCGGCAGGCGGGGGTCCCTGGGCCCAGCTGTTCAAGGTGCGGCTCCGGGCGGCGATCCCCAGCACGTTCGCCGCGCTCCAGGTCGCCGCCCCGTCGGCCATCTTGGGCGCCATCGTCGGCGAGTACCTGGGCGCCCAGCCCGACGGGCTCGGGATCATGATGGTCCAGGCCCAGGCCGCCATAGAGACGGCCCGGATTTGGGGAATCGGACTCCTGTGCACGATCACGGGAGGTGTCGCCTACCTGCTCACGGGCGTGATCGGGAGGCTGGTGGCGCCCTGGGCGCCCCGCCGGGGGCGGTCGTGACTGCCGTCGAGGTCAACTCCGATCGGACCCCTTCGGTCGCACTCAGCCGCCTGGCCGGCAACCTGGTCTCGGTCCTGGTCTCGGTCCTGGTGATGCTGGCGCTGTGGATCGGCTTCATAAAGCTCTACCACGTCCAGTCGTTCGTGGCCAAGAGCCCCCAGGACGTCTGGCGGTACCTGTTCACCCAGCGCACCGACACGGTCCACGCCCTGCGTAGCGCGGCCGAGAACCGCCACATCTTGTTCCAGCACTTGAAGACCACCCTCCGCGACGCCTCGCTCGGGTACGTCGCCGGCATCGTCCTGGCGCTGATCGTGTCGGTCATCTTCGTGCTCCAGCGTATGGTCGAGCAGGTCTTCATGCCCGTCGCGCTCGTGCTGCGCTCGGTGCCGCTCATCGCTATGGCACCCCTGCTCACATTGATCTTCGGGCGCGATGTGTTGGCGGTCACGGTCATCGGCGGAATCGTCTGCCTGCTCCCCGCCCTGGTCAACATCATGTACGGCCTGCGGTCCACGCCCCGTTCCTCCCTCGACCTCATGGCGTCGTACGGAGCCAGCCGCTGGACCACGATGCGGAAAGTGCTGGTTCCCTCGGCGCTGCCGTCGATCTTTGCATCGCTGCGGATCAACGTGCCGGCCGCCATGATCGGCGCCCTGCTGGCAGAGTGGCTGGCGACGGGCAAGGGTTCTGGTGCCGAGATGTTGACCGTCCAAAACACCTTCGACTACGGCGAGCTCTGGGCCGCCGTCGTCCTGGTAACGGCGGTCGCCATGATCGCCTATTCCGCGGTCAGCGCCATCGAGGCCGCGGTCTTGGCCCGCTACGCGCCCGAGGCGACGGGCCGGAAGGGGTGACCCGCCCGGAACCGGGCGGGCGGGCCATTCGAGACCTCCGGGCCCTGCCGAAGGCCCACCTCCATGTCCACCTGGAAGGGGCCATGCGGCCCTCGACACTCCGGGAACTGTGCGGAAGGTACGGACTGGCGGTGCCGACGATCGACGGTTACGGCAGCTTCGGCGCCTTCGAGGCCACCTATCTGGCCGCCTGCGACACCCTCCGGACTGAGGAGGACCTGCGCCGCCTGGTTTCTGAGGTGGTCGAGGACGGAGCCGAGGCGGGGGCGATCTGGGTCGAGCCCGCCAGCTACATCCCCCATCACCGCCATTTCCAGGGGAGCGACGTGGCCACCATCGAGATCATCCTCGACGAGCTGGCCCAGACGGCGGCCCGGCTGGGCATCGGAGCGGGATTCATGGTGAGCGGTGATCGCACCCTCGATCCCGCCGATGCCGTCGCCCAGGCGCACCTCGCCGTCGCCTACCGGGACCAAGGGGTCGTCTCCTTCGGCCTGGCCAACGACGAGACCGGTCGCCCCCCCGATCCCTTTGCGCCGGCCTTCAGAGTTGCTCGCGATGCCGGGCTGTTGGCGACCCCGCACGCAGGGGAACTGGCCGGGCCCGACAGTGTCATCGGCGCCCTTGACGCCCTGGGGGCCGACCGGGTCCAGCACGGGGTCCGGTCCATCGAGGACCCCGACCTGGTCAAACGGCTGGCCTCGTCCCCGGTGTGCCTGGACGTCTGCCCGTCGTCCAACATCATGCTCTCGGTGTTCCCGACCCTCGACTCCCACCCGCTTCCGGCCCTGCTCGATGGCGGCGTGCGCTGCAGTCTGAACGCCGACGACCCCCTCCTGTTCGGGCCCAACCTGCTGGAGGAATACCAACTGTGCCGGTCCTCCTTCGGCTTCGACGATGCTCGCGTGGCGTTCATCGCCCGGTGCTCGATCGAGGCCAGCGGCGCCCCGGCCGAGCTCAAGCAAATGGCATTGGCCGGCGTGGACCGCTGGCTGGCCCAGCCGGACTGAGATCCGCGCCGGCCGGGCAACCCCAGCCTCAGCCGCCGAAGAGGGCGGCCGCCTGGCTGCGGAACCGGGCCACATCGACGCCCAGCCCGATCCGCCACGGCCCGAAACCGGGCAGCCGGTCCTGCTCCGACCCCCGCACTCGGGCGACGGCGGGCGCCCGGAAGTCGACCACCGTCGTGCCCCAGGCCGGACCCCCGGCCGCGTCGACGGCCATCGGAAGGACGGGAGCGTCGTCGATCAGGTCCGGCTGCGCCAGCGCCATAGTGGCCAACAGGTCGTGGCACGGGGTGTGGGGGGCGGTCAGGACCGACCCGAACTGGCGGTAGAACCGCAGGGGGGCGTCGAGGAACTCCGCAGCTGCAGTGCGGTGCTCCCCCAGCAGAGCGAAATGGGCGTCAGTGAGCGTGGCCAGGCGGGTGACGTCGAGCCCGACGAGAAGCGGCGGTCGCGACCACGGGGCCGACGCCACCCGGGCTGCGGCCAACGGGTCGTGGGCGATGTTGGCTTCGCTGCTGGGCAGGGCGTTGCCGCCGGCGCGGGCCGAGCCCCCCATGATGACCAGCTCCCGGACTCCCGACGCGAACTCGGGGTCCTCGACCAGGACCAGCCCCAAGTTGGACAGCGGCCCGATGGTCAGCAGCGACACCTGGCCCGGCCGCTCGGCACACAACCGGCGGATGAGGTCGGGCGCGGACTCGGGCGCCAGTGTCATCGCAGGCGGAGGCTTCCCGTCGGTGGTGTTGCCCAGCCCGTCCTCGCCGTGAATGAACGTCGCCGGCCGCAGTGTCGGCGCCGGCCCGACCGGCCCCGCCGCCCCGCGTGCGACAGGGATGTCGGACCGTCCCGCCGCGGCCAGCACCCGGCCCACGCTGAGCAGCGCCCTTTCGACCGGGATGTTGCCCCAGACGACCGTGACCGCAATCACATCCAGCTCGGGCTCGCTGACCGCCCACCACAAGGCGGCGGCGTCGTCGACCCCGCCGTCGGTGTCGATAATCACGGGTCGGCTCATTCGCCCTCCATTCCCAGACGCCAGGGGGAAAAGGCTGCCCCGGAGCTGGTAGTCCCTGGACGGGCCCAATCGTCCCATGCGGATGTACCCCGACCGCTCCCGCGGTCAGTGGACAACCAAAGCTCTGGATGCTGGCCGTCACAATATTCAGGATATTGATCAGGCTACTTCTGTATCGAAGCAAACTTGTATCCTGCCACAAGACAAGGTGGCGGGCGCCAGTGGTCGCCCAAATTGCGATCCGTGCAAGTCGCTCGGGTGTCTGACCTCCTGCTACCGGGCCGGTTACTCACGGGCTATAGTCCGCTCCTCTGGCAGGGGGATCTCAGGAGGGGATATGTTCGGCAGGCATCGATACGAATGGCACTCGGAAGGCGTGAAGTTAGTTGCGCCCGCGCTGCTGATTGTCTTTTTGACTGCCTGTGGCGGTACCTCAACGGTGTCACAGTCCACGACGACCGTCTCATCAACGACAACATCGAGTACCTCAATCTCAACAACCTCGACGTCAACAACTTCGACCTCGATGTTCTCGGGTAGCTCCTCTTCGGCGGCCGGATCGACCCCCAGCTCGAGTTTCGGAACGGTTCCGACCTCGACGACCCTCACGCAGGGAGGGACGCCAGTCTCCGAGAGCCTCGTACCCCAGACCAACGCCATCGACGTCACCTTCCGGCAGACAACAATCAACGGTGTGTCCTACCCGACTGGGCTCATCATGGGTGTGGGAAGTAGTTCGGGGGAACTCCAGATCGCCGCCGAGCGTCAATACACCCATTTTACCGGTCAGCTAGGTATTCCGGACGATCAGAATTCAGATTCGGCGTACATGGTCAGCATCAGCTTGGACAACTCTGCCCCCGTCTTGTCGACTCAGGTTCATTTCGGCACGACAACACCGCTCAATATCAACATCACGGGGGCCCTTCGGATCAAGATCGACGCTATATCGATCTCGCACTGCTGCGGGAGAGTGGCCATCGGCAATCCAGGCTTGTCCTGACTCCGGCCGTCCCGTCTCGTTCCCCGCCCCTGTCTGAAGCTGATCGACTCCGAAAGCCATGGAAACGCCGCTCGACCTCGGGATTCCGGGTATAACCGCCGTCAGAAGGATTGGGTCCGGATCCTTTGGCACCGTCTACTCGGCCGATCAGCCAGCCCTGAACCGAAGAGTGGCTGTCAAGATTCTGACGGCACCTTTGAGTCGACTTTCGCACTTTTGAGGGCCTGACGGCCTCGGTCGACATCCCGGCCTGACGCCGGCGGTTCCCGGACATCCCCCATATCGAATCACATTGCTGCTTCACTGTC
>JALYXV010000099.1 GCA_030947025.1 Actinomycetota bacterium
CACATCATGCACCCCTACCCCCAGGTCCGCTTCAACGCTCGTACCTGAGGCAGGAGCCCAGTGCGGGAATCCCGCTCGCTGGGATCTGTGCGGGGGGCCGCCCGCAAGGGCGGTCCCTACCGCGATACCGGCCTCGGTCAGGGTCATCGGGTGGTAGGGGACGGCCCGTCCGACGAGCTTGGTATCGAGGGCCGTCTCGATTCGGTGCAGTTGGGTCTGGAGTGTGCCTGGGTGTATGCCGAGGGCGTCAGCGGCCTCGGTGATGGTCCGATATTCGGTCAGCGCGAGGATGCGCCGGACGCGTTCCATTGCATGCTGGCCTTGGAAGGCGGGGCGGATCCACTCGGGGAGATCGTCGATAGCGGGCGTGAGTGCCGCGGCGTGACTCGCTCCGCCGCGGCCTCGAAGCGGCACTCCGAGTTCCCGGGCGACTCGCGCCAGCGCGGTTGGGCTGGTGTGTAGTTCTGTAGCGATATCGGGCAGGGTCCGTCGCTTGACGAGGTATTGATGGCGGAGCCAGGTCGGTTCGACGTCAAGGTCGCTTCGTCCGCCACCTGGCCGGCTGGTGATCCCGGCTGCCTTTCCGGTTCGGATGACGGTTTGTTTGCTGCATCCGGCTTCGGTCGCGATCTTTCTCCAGCTCCATCCGCATTGCTCGTAGCGGTATCGGACCTGCTCGTCACTGAGGAGACCGGTGCGGGCCCATTTCTTGGTCGTCGCTCCGCCCGGTTGCCTCGGGCTGGCCCGTCGGTAGAGGCCGGCGGGGCGATCGGGCCGGACGGGGTTGAGCCGCACGGCGAGACGGACATGGTCGATGGTGGTGCCGAGCTGCTCTGCCGTGCGCTGGGCGGTCAGTCTTCGGGTGACGAGCAGATCGACAAGCTGGTCGTGAGGGAGGCTGTCAGCGACGGGGCCTGGGTAGTCGAGTCCGGCGGGGAGCCAGTCGACCGGCGGCTCCCAGGTGAGCGGCTCGTTGATGCCTTGGGAGGCCAGGAGACGGCTGGCGTGATCACGCAGGAGTGTGACCTCGGCTTGGGTCAGCTTCTCGCAGAACAGATGGTAGGAAAAGGTCTCGAGGCTGTCATGGAACCGGAGGGCCTCGGGCAGGCTGTCGAGGTTGTTGCCAGTGAGGATTTCCGTGACATAGCGGCTGGCGTGGCGATGGTGCGATGGCACTCCTTTGCGGGTGCCGGACACGTCGCACATCTCGTCCCATGCCGACAATGGGAGAGGGTCGATCCGGTTCTGGATAAAGGTCTGGCGGCGTCGCTGGTAGTCGATCGGCACAACGGTGGCATCGAGGTGGTCGGCGAGTTCCGCGATGGCGGCCATGACGGTGTCGGCGTTCCCGTCGCGGTGCAGTCCGTTGAGGATATGGGCGATGTGAGGTCCGGTGGTGCCGTGCTCGACGCGACCGGCGGCATCGCGCAAGGTGAGTTGACTGCCGGGCAGCATGGTGCACGCGGCCAACGCCGGACCGTAGGTCGCGAAGTCGTGGCCGCTGGTTGGCATGAGGCGCAGCGTCCACGTGGGCCAGAAGTTCTGGGGGAGCTTTCGGTGGCGTTGGCTTGACAGGTCGCCCGGCTCAGGCGGGGATGGCCGAGGGACGGTGATGGTGCCGTATCGGAGCCGGTCGGCCGGCCGGAGGTAGGGGTGGCGGGCTTTGAGCACGGCCTGCTGGACCTCGATGCTTGCGGTTCGCCAAGTCGCGGGTAAGGCGCTGCTGTTGGCGCCGGATCGTCGCATCACGAGGTCGGGGAGCAGCGGCGCCAGGAGCTCTGCCGCGGTGGTGATGCTGTCGGCGTTGGTGACGCTCAGGGCGACAGTGAGGGCGTTGGCTGCCTGAGCTGCGCTCAGCCAGGCCTCGTCGTTGTTGCGGTTCTTTGCGGCGAGCACGTGGCCGGCGATTATTCCGAGATCGACGAAGAGGTCCTTTACGTCCACGGCGACACCGACGCCGGTCGCGCTGGCGTCAGAGTTCATCAGCAGCGTCGTGAGTGATCGTTGCGTTGCGAGGCGGCGGTCGTCGCTGGCCAGGCGGTCAACTGCAGTTTTGGTCAGGTCGGTGCCGCAGGTATCGATGCCGGCTTTTCTGCCCGGGTCGGTTCGGCGCAGTGGTTGCTGGCAGCGGGTGGGCGTGGCGACTAACGAGAATTTCGGCAGACGGGATCGCGCTCGGCGCTGGCAGCCGGCGCAGACGTCAACGAGTAGGCATTCGTGGATGTTGCAGGCGAACACCCAGGGGAGCCGCCATGTGAGCTGCCAACGTCCGCCGGTGTCAGCCAGGCACTGCGGGCAGTGGCGTGACCCGGGGACAACGCGCCAGAGACCGGCTCGCTGAGGTCGGTTGACGATTCGGGGAAATATCGCCTGGAAGCGTGCCAGGGTCAAGTCGCTAACGGCGGCGACGGCGGTCGCGGCTTCGACCGCTGCGATCTGACCGCCGGACAGTTGACGCAGGAGGAGGGTTATGGCGCTGCGGTCGGACTCGAAGCTGCCGATCAGCAGTCCCAGGGCGTCTCGGACCTCGCCGATGGTGGCGTCGAGACGGGCGCTGTAGGCATCGAGCCAGCTGTCGAGGGCCTCGCCGGCGACCGGGGCGACCCTGACGGGAAGGCTCCGCGGTCGCCGGGTGGCCACGTCGCTCAGGCGGCCGGGGTCCGCCGCGGTTTGGCTCGCAGAGTCCCGCCGTCGATCGCGGCTTGCAGTTCGACCCGGGCCCTCTCGGCGGCCTCGTCGTTCTTGACCTGGTCGAGGACCTCGACGGTGAGACATTCGGCCCCGCTGCGCACCGCCCGGTAGCAGCCCCGAGTGATCAAGGTCATGAGCGAGCCGATATGGCCGGTGCTGCGGGCGAAGAGGTACTCGGCCAGGTCCTCAGCGAGCATCCCCCGGTGGGCGTGGGCGAGCACGAGGTGGTGTTCGATGGCCAGCAGCAGGGCCCGCCATTGGCGGCGCCCGTCTGGGGTGAAGATCTCGAACGGTTCGATCGGCACCCGCGTCCAGCGCCTGGCGGTCTGGGCCATCGCCAGATCGGCGGCGCACAGCCCTTCGCGGGTCAGGCCTCTGCGGTCGATGCCGACGCCGACGAACACGAAAGTGACCGGGAACTCGTTGGCCAGCCATTTGAAGTGGTGGCGACCTCGACGCCGTCGCGTCGTCCCATGTTGATGAAATGGACGTCATCGACGATGACGAGTTGGGTTTCGCAGCTCAAAATGCAGTCCAACGCCCGCGACGCCAACTGGGCGGCGGTGCCCCGGGTCGATGCAGGATGGGCGAAGAACTCGCAGATCATCTGGTTCAACGTCCGCATGGTGGTGTTCGACGTCAACCCGACCCGGCACACCGGGAGCCGTTCGTGGCCCTCGGCGGTGAACGGGCCGTGGCGGTCGATCTGCTGGTGGTGAAACGCCTTCCCGAAGGCGTTGACGATGGTGGTCTTGCCCAGCCCCGGGTAGCCGTCGAGCGCGATGGCGCCCTTCACCCTGTCGCCGTCTTGGCGGTTGCTGGCCACCACGTCCCACAGTTCGTCATGGATCCGCTCGAGCTGCGGGGTTGCGAACGGGCCCAGATTGGCGTGCCAGACATCGCGGGCATCGTCGTATCGGCCACGATCCCGGGCGCTCAGCTCGCCGAGCTGGGCGACGCTCAGCTGGTCAGGTCGTTCCCTCCCCGGGGAGTCGGCCATCTGCAGCCAGCCCTCTTTGCGGCACAGCGTGAAGTTCGCCGCCGGCGCTGTTGCAGTCACTCGAAGACCGGGAAGGCGTCGGCGTAGTAGTCGTCGTCGGAGACGTCGTCGAGGTCCTCGTCGTCGTCGTCGTCATCGCCGCCCATCGGCCGGGACGGATCGGAGTCGATGTGCCTCTCCAGGTCGGGGGCTTGCCCGTCGGGGAAAAGGGCTCGGATGGTCGCCAACGCCGCCGCCGGGTTGTCGGAGGTCTCGGGGCGCGGTCCGAGCAGCCCGGCGCGTTCTTGTGACATGCGCAGCGAGGCGCGCCGCTCCGTCGGGGAGTGGGCCAGGCCGGCATCCCAACGTTCAAGCAACTCGCGCAGGGTCCGTCGCACATCGGGGAAACGGTCCCGCTGCAGCGCGAGTCGCTTGGCGTAGACGAGGGCGTCTTTGCTGAACGGGGCGCCCACCGCTCCCGCGTGTTCCCACTCCACCGCGTGCCAGTTGTTGTCGTTGGGGTCTTGGAACCACACCCGGCTCATATCCGCGCTGTCGATCCGGAACGGCCATTTGCCCCTATGGTTCCCGACATAGGGGCTGGTCACCTGGCGGTAGGCGTCCAACGCCGGGCCGTTGTAGCGCAGGCCGCCGAGCTCGATGCCGTAATGGTGGACGTGGCGCCACTCGACGGCCAGGAAGTCGAAGGCCATGTCGGGCCGGGCCGGGATGTGCACGAACCCGCAGCGCTGCACGCCGTAGGAGAACATGTCGTTGGGGGACAGTTCCGCGCCGGGTAGCTCGGGCACGCACAACCCTTCATGGGGCCGGCGGTGGTAGACCGAAGCCACCCACTCGCGGATGATCCCGTCGAGCTCGTCGATGAAAAAGAAGGCCTGGGACTCGACATCGGCCCCCCGGCTGTACACGTCGGGGCCTTTGTAGCCCGGCAATGCCGCCAGCAGCCCCTCGCGAAGGGTCCGGAAAAATCGTTCGATTGGAGCCTTATCCGTCGGCGTCAGCGGCCGGGCCGGCTGGATCGAGATCCCCATCCGGCCGCACACCGCCTTCAATAACGTCGACAGATAGATTTTGCCGTGATCGACGACCAGGGTTTCGGGCGCCAGGACCGGCATCCCCGCTAACGCCTGGTTGTCGGCCAACTGGTCGGCGTCGACCACCAGGGCGGCGGGCACACCGACATAGGGCCAGCGGGCCTCGGGACCCCACGACGGGTCGCACAGCTTCGGGCGCAACGAGTCATACACGACTCCCGACGCGTCGACTGCCTTGGTCGAATACGGCGTCAGGCGGATCCCCGCGACACAGCGCGAGTACAGGTCGAACGCCACCGTCAGCTCGGTGCGCACCCAGCGAAGCGTGACCGGCTCCATGGCGAAGACGTCCAACGGTGTGGTGTCCAACAACAAGTATTCGCCGGGCCGGGTGGCCACCAGCCGCCCGTAGCTGCCGGCCGGCCGCCCCGCGATCGACCGGCGCCCTTTTGAGCTGCCGGCGAAAGTGTTCCGGCCTCGGGATAACTCCGAGAGCACCTGATATGCCTTCGTCCGCCCCGGTGCAGCAACCACGCCGAGACCGAAACGCTCCTCCAGGCGGGCCTCGACACGGTCCAGGACCAGCGCCTTGGTCGGCGTCGACGCCTCGGTGTGCTCGCCCAGAACCTCCCGGCACACCGCCAGCCACCGAGGATCAAGGCCGGCCAAAGGGTTGCAGCGACGGTCGCTGCGGCCGTCCAGCAGGCCCACCTCGCCGGCCTGTTCGAAATCGGCGGCCCACCGGCGCAGCGTCCTGACCCCGACGCCCAACTCGGCGGCCTTGGAGTCGTAGCGGGCCATCAAAGGCCGATCCGGCTGATAGTCGGGTCGTGGCTCCCCGGACAGCGCCGTCTCCGGGTTCCCCGACCGGAACCCGGTCGCTACCTCGCGGAGATGAGCGGCCCGTTCCTCAACATCGGCGATCAACTCGTCGCCCACGTCGACCGTCGGCCCCAGCGCCTCCAAAGGGCCGTGTCCGGAGTCGGTGACCGGCATGGTCGAGGGATGGGTCAGCAGATACTCGACCAAAAGTTGGCGTTCCCGGCCCCGGCGATCCTGCAGCAGGACCGCAACCCCGTCGAGGGCCACCACCCGCCACGTCGACCCGTCGTGCTCCAGCCAGGCGCCCACCGACAACGCCACCGACGGGCGGACGCTCACGCCGCCGCCTCCAGCCTGTTATCGGCGTTCAAAGGCCACGACACATCGGTGAGCAACCGTCCTGACCACAACAGGTGCAGCACCGCCGGGCGGACCAACACAGCCGGCCAACGCGCCGCCAGCAACGCCTCAGCTTCGGCCACCGTTCGGCCCGGGGCGACCTCCGCCGCCGCGGCCAGCAGCTCGGTATCGAACAGTTCGGAGCGACGGAACCCGGCCAGGAACCGGACGTTCTCCAGCAGGTGAGGCTCGGCGCCTGACCAGACCTCGGTCCGCCAACCCCGCCGCGCCAGGAGTTCGTTGGCCCACTCGAGCGCGGCCCGAACGTTGGCGTTGGCGAGCCGCTCCCGAGGTTTCACATTCACGACCAGCACCTCACCGCCGCGCAGCAGCAGGAAGTCGGGGACATGTCGGCGGAGCCTGCCCCCGATGGCCGCCTCCAGGAGGAACGGCTGCGACACGATCACCGTGACGGAAGGGTCGAAATCGGCCAGGATAAGCCGGCACAGCTCGAGACGGGACTCGTAGGTGACATGTCGGCCCATCGTCGACGACCACCAGAACCCAGAGAAATGCTGTTGCCCCCGATGCCACCGGAACGTCCGCCACGGCAAAGCGGCGCACAGGTCCGCTGCCCGGGCGTCACCCAGGGACACCTCGCAGGTGACGTCGTCACCCGACCGGAACCGGACAACACCGTTCAGCGCCTTCTCCAAGGCCACAGCCGAAATCATCCCAGACGCAGCCCTCCCGATCGCGGCAATCGAATGTCAAACCTGGACCGGACCACGGTCGCAGCTAGTAGGAGTGGACCGCTGCAGGTCCGTCGGCGGCCCGACCGCAGACATCGGTTCCGTCGATACCCGGGGTTACGGGCACCGGCCCGTTTGGAGCCTCGATCCAAGGTTGTGCTCAGCCCCCTCGACTGCAGCCCTGACCCTGACCCCCACACGAGCAGGTCCACCCGCGCCAGAACGGGCATTCGGTGTTCTCGGCTGTCGACCGGGCGTTGGCAACAGGACGCCGATCGCCGAGTCTGGCCCGCCGGGCCGCAGAGCGTGCCGGTACTGCACCGTTGTTATGTGCACCGAGGCCAACGAATTGATAGCGTTCGACGCAGGCGTGTCATTCCGATCCGGCGAGGGGGCGGCAGGATGAGAGAGATAATGATGGGCGGAGATCAGCCGGGGTGGTTTGCAGCCAAGACTGAATGGACCTCGGGAATGGGATCGTCTGGGTGTCGGAAGCGGGGCGGAGGACTGGTGTCGAGGCTGGGAAGAGCTCTTGGCGCTGTCGCCTTGGTCAGCTCAGCACTTATTCCTCTCGCGTTGGCGACTGCCCCCGCACCGGCATCGGCAACCACAACTTTCAACGTGCAGTCGGTCCCCGGGACAACGGTGCTTCAAGCGGTGGCCTGTTCCTCTGCTACCGCATGCGTGGCGGTAGGTCAGTTCAACGACGCCACCGGGAGCCATGGTGTTGTGGTCCCCA
>JALYXV010000118.1 GCA_030947025.1 Actinomycetota bacterium
GGGCGGGGGGACCCCCGTGGGCGCGGGCGCCGGCGGCGGCTTCGGCAGCACCGTTGGTGCCGCCGCGCAGGCCGAGCTCACGTGGGGTGCGCCGGCCCCGGTGACTGCGACGGACAAGGGCGATACCGCAGGCGGCACTGTCGGGGCGGCCCAGCGCCGGGGCGGTGCCCATCGCGCCCCGCACCGGAGCCGGTTGCATGCCCGCCCGCAGCAGACCCCGGCCCACCGTCGCGCCCTCGTCGTGATGCTCGCCGTGGCCCTCACGATCGTGGCCAGCGATGCGGGTGCGGGCGCCCGGCCCACCCGTCGGCCCTCCCGTCTTCTCGTTCTCCCCGCCACCGGGAATGGCACCAGCGGACCGTTCGCGGTGGTAAGCCCGCCCTCGGGCACCGACGGCGGCGGCACCCACAACGGGGCCGGGACTCCGTCACTCGGGCCGCTCGCCCAGGGGGCCAACGCGGCCAGCGGGAAACCGGGCGAGGCCCCCACCACCACTCCCTCCATGCCCTGCGTAAAGAGCTTCGCCGCCAGTTGCGGGCCCATGGTGTGGTCGCCGCCGGTCAACAACAAGCCACTCACGGTCACGTTCTCCTACTTCCCCCAGCATCCGATGCCCGGCCAGCAGGTCACGTTCAACGTCGTGCTGGAAGATCCCGATGACACCAACCTCGGGATCAACGGCGAGTATTTTGGCGACGCCGCGGGCGCGGCGGCTGCCGCGGCCGGCACTGCGTCCACCCCCGGCCCCAGCTGCCCGACCTTCCATGGCTCGTGGCCCCCGCCCGGCCCCGGGGCGAAAGGACACAATGAGCTCCAGGTTCGTCACACCTACGGCAGTCCGGGGGCCTACGACGTGTACTTCACCGCATCGAGCGGACGAGTCGGGGGACCTTGTGATCTGCCCGATCCCTACGCCAGTGCAGGCATGAGTGCCGTCGTGAGAGTGGTGGTCGACCCGCTGCCGCCGCCTCCGACCACGACCATCTTGACCACCACGACCACCACGCCCCGTCCGCCGACCGATACCACGACGACCGCCCCCAGCGGCAACCCGTAAGAGGGCCGATCACGGCGACAATGGACTGATGTCTGAACCACGCCCTGCCGACCGCGTCGCCCAGCCGCGGCCCCGGCAATCACCCTGGCTGATGCGGACCTATTCGGGTCACTCGACCGCGGTGGCCTCCAACGAGCTGTACCGGACCAACTTGGCCAAAGGGCAAACCGGCCTGTCCATCGCCTTCGACCTGCCCACTCAGACCGGTTACGACCCTGATGCGCCCGAGGCCGCCGGGGAGGTCGGCAAGGTCGGCGTTCCCGTGGCCCACCTGGGCCACATGGCCGAACTCCTGGCCGGCATCCCCTTGGGCGAGATGAACACTTCCATGACCATCAATGCCACCGCCGCCTGGCTGTTCGGGCTGTACGTGGCTCATGCCACCGCGACCGGCGTCGACCCGGCCCGACTGGCCGGCACCACCCAAAACGACATCGTCAAGGAGTACCTGTCCCGGGGCACCTACATCTTCGGCCCCGAAGCCAGCCGCCGGCTCACGGTCGACACGATCGCCTGGGCCGCCCACCACGCCCCCCGCTGGAATCCGATCAACGTCTGCAGCTACCACCTGCAAGAAGCGGGCGCCACGCCCGTGCAAGAACTTGCCTACGCCTTGGCGACCGCGATCGGAGTCCTGGACGCGGTGCTGGCGTCGGGCCAGATCGACCCGGCTGACTTCCCCGCCGTGGTCGGCCGCATCAGTTTCTTCGTCAACGCAGGCATCCGGTTCGTGGAGGAAACCTGCAAGATGCGGGCCTTCACCCGGCTCTGGGACCGAATCTGCGCCGACCGCTACCGCGTCCAGGACCCCAAACTGCGCCGCTTCCGCTACGGCGTGCAGGTCAACTCGCTCGGCCTCACCGAATCCCAGCCCGAGAACAATGTCCCCCGCATCGTCCTCGAGACTCTCGGCGTCACCCTGTCGGCGGGCGCCCGGGCCCGGGCCGTCCAGCTCCCGGCCTGGAATGAGGCGCTTGGTCTGCCCCGGCCGTGGGATCAACAATGGTCGCTCCGCATTCAGCAAGTGCTGGCGTATGAGACCGACCTGCTGGAGTACGACGACATCTTCGAGGGTTCGAAGGTCATCGAGGCCCGCACGGACGAACTCATGGCGGCCGCGACGGCCGAACTCGACCAGGTGCTGGCCCTCGGTGGTGTGTTCTCCGAGACCGGAATCGGCGAGGTCAAGTCCCGCTTGGTACGCAGCCAGGTGGACCGCACCCGCCGGATCGAGTCGGGCGAATTGCCGGTCGTGGGCGTCAACGTGTTCACCACCACCGAGCCGTCACCGCTCGACGGCAATGACCTGATCCTCCGGGTCGATCCGGCCCAAGAGGCGGCCCTGGTGGCGGCCTTGAGCGACTGGCGGGCCGGGCGCTCGACCAGTCAGATGAGCGCAGCCCTGGACCAGCTGCGGCGAGCGGCCGAGGACGGGTCCAACATCATGCCCGCCACCATCGCGCTGGCCCAGGCCGGCGGCACCACGGGCGAGTGGGCCGACACCCTGCGCGGCATCTTCGGCCAGTACCGGGCGCCGACGGGCGTTTCGGGCGCGCTGGGGCTTCGCCGGGCCGAGCTGTCCCCGGTCCGGGCCCATGTAGCCGCGCTGGCAGCCGCCCGGGGCGGCCCGCCTCGCATCCTCGTCGCCAAGCCTGGCCTCGACGGGCACTCCAACGGGGCGGAACAGATCGCGGTGGCCGCCCGCGACGCGGGCTTCGAAGTGGTGTATCAGGGCATCCGGTCCTCACCGGCGGAGATCGCCGCCGCGGCCCGAGACGAGGACGTGGATCTGGTCGGGATATCGATCCTGTCGGGGTCCCATCTCTCGCTCGTGCCCGAGGTGATGAAGCAGCTGGCGGCGGCAGGTGTTTCGGTGCCCGTCGTGGTGGGCGGGATCATCCCGGCCACCGACGCCGACGAACTGGTGCGGGGCGGTGTGGCCGCGGTCTACACACCGAGGGACTTCGAGGTGACCCGGATCGTGGCCCAGCTGGCCGACCTGATCCAAGACGAGCTGCCCGCGCGGGTCCGGTAAGGCGCGGCGACGGCTGGACCCGCGCCCTCGGGTCCAGCCCCGCGCTGATTGGTTACGGGACGGTCGGCCTCTGGCCCGCGTTCTCCTGCGCCTCTCGAGCCGCGCTCTCGCCCGCCTCATGGGTCGCATCCTCGTTCGGGTGGAACGTGCCGCTCGGTGCGACCGCCGGGCCGGACGAGCCGGACGCGGCGGGGGCCGTCGTGGGGGTCGTCTGGGTCGAGGCGGCATTGGCCGAGCTTCCTGCGAACAATGCCGCGCCGATACCTCCGCCCACGAGCGTCGAGCCGACCATCGCCACCGCCAGGATGGCCTTTCGAATGGGGGTCATATGCGTTGTCTCCCTTGTTGGATGCGGACCCAAACTGTTCGGATCCCACTTCACGGTGGGTCGGGCC
>JALYXV010000126.1 GCA_030947025.1 Actinomycetota bacterium
CCTTGTCGTTGGTGCTTGCGTAGAGGAACCCGTTGATGCTGTCGTTGGGCGCCGGGTTGGTGGGAATGGGCACCGTCATTGTCGGAACGCCGGCGGTGTCAGTCGCAGTGACGAGCTGGCCGTTGGTAATCGTGCTGGACGCGGTGTTGCCGGTCTGTGACGCTGTGCAGGTGCTGGCCACGGAGTTGGCGGTGAAGGGGCCGCCGTAGACGCACGACGTTGCGGTCCCCGGGCAGGTACCCGCTGCTTGGGTGGCGCTTTGGATGGACGTCGAGGACGTCACCGACCCGCCGCTGGGCGTCCCCATGGTGCTGACGCTCACTGGACCGGAGTTGAGGAACGTGGCCGGTCCGAATGCCACGTTTTCCGATGGGTCGGTGGCGGTCACGGCGGTGGCGGAGCCGCCTGCTGGTAGCGTCACGGTGGGAGTCGGCCCATACGGCGTCTGGGCACCGCCGAAGAGCGTGATATTGGGGGCGGAGACCCCGAACGCGCTCCCCGTCACGGCTGTCACCGCCTGCGCACCAGCCCTTGTCCCGACCGCAATCACCATCCCCGAGAAGGCCAGGGCGACCGCTATCGAAAGCCGATACGCACGAAGCCGTGGCTGCGCCATTCTTTTAATCCTCCGCACTCAGCAGCCTGAGCAGACTGGCACGGCCGTATCGCCCACAACCGGTGTGGTCCTGAGCGTCATCGGGAAGACGAGGCCAGGCTTGTTAGCGGTAACCAGCGCTTTCCCGATGAGGCCGTGAAGTTCGTCAACGTCGGGCGGGAAACCGCCGAGGGGGTGGATAGTGCTGGGGGGAAGTGCCGATGGGCCGTCAACTTGCCCGACCCAGTAGATCGCTCCCGGGTGCTCGCCCGTTGCTGATCAGGGGCCGACGCTACTGGGGACGGCACCCGAACAGGACGATCAGCCGGTCGATGATGGGCCAGTAGTGCCGGAGCATGGGCAGCGTCCGAAGGAAGATCAGAATCTGGCAGAACGTGGGCCGGGGCGCCACGGTGGTGGTCGTGGTGGGCGCCACGGTGGTGGTCGTGGTCGGCGCCACGGTGGTGGTCGTGGTCGGCTTCACGGTGGTGGTCGTGGTCGGCTTCACGGTGGTGGTCGTGGTCGGCTTGACGGTGGTGGTCGTGGTCGGCTTGACGGTGGTGGTCGTGGTCGGCTTCACGGTGGTGGTCGTGGTCGGCGCCACCGTGGTGGTCGTCGTTGCCACCGTGGTGGTCGTGATGGAGGTGGTGGTTGTCGTCGGCGCGGGGGTCACGCCGCAGGTGGCCTGTCCGAAGTACAGGTCACCTTTGGCCGTGGGTCCAAAGAGCTGCTCGTGACCGGCGGTGACGGTGATCGAGCCGTCCGGGTTGGCCTTCTGCTCGTTGAAGATGTAGGTGAAGGTTTCCTTGTCGTTGGCGCTGGCGTAGAGGAATCCGTTGATGCTGTCATTCGGTGGCGGGTTGGTGGGAATGGTCACCGTCATGGTGGGAGCGCCGCTGGTGTCGGTGGCAGTGACCAGCCGTCCGTTGGTGATCATCGTGGAGGCGGTGTTCCCGCTTTCCGCGGCCGTGCACGTGCTGGCCACGCTGTCGGCGGTGAAGGGGCCGCCGTAGATGCAGGAGGTTTCGGTCCCCGGGCAGGTACCGGCCGCTTGGGTGGCGCTCTGGATCGACGTCGAGGAGGTCACCGACCCACCGGCAGGCGTCCCCACCGTGCTGGCGGCCGTCGGACCGGAGCTGAGGAACGTGGCCGGGCCAAACGCCACGTTCTCCGACGGGTCGGTGGCGGTCACGGGAGAGGCGGAGCCGCCTGCTGGGAGCGTCACGGTGGGAGTCGGCCCGTAGGCCGTCTGGGCACCGCCGAAAAGGGTGATGTTGGGGGCGGAGACCCCGAATGCGCTGCCGGTCACCGCGGTCACGGCCTGGGCGGTGGAAGCGCCGGCCGAAGCCATGGCCCCCATCACGCCTACCGTCAGGATGACGGCCAGCACCTGCAGACGCCGGGCATAGCCACGTTCCAGTCTCGCCAGTCTCGCCATTTTCCCAGCTCCTCCCCCTGCCGTACGACCTGTACCGCGCCTTTCGTAAGAGGTTCCCACATAACGGGGGCTCTTAACAAGCGAAACCTAGTCGCTGTCGGCGGGTAGGTACCAACTCACGCTACCCCTCGTTGTCCCCTTACACTACCCGGGCAGGGTATTTTGACCCGGCGTACGCGTCAACCTTCGATCACGGCCAAGGAGTCCCATGCCCACCAGAACCTATTCCGTGCCCGACATCAGCTGCGACCACTGCAAGCAGACCATCGAAGGCGAAGTGGGCAAGGTTGAGGGCGTCGACCTGGTCGAAGTGGACGTCAGCGCCAAGTCCGTGCACGTGGCCGGGGCCGCGGCCGATGAGGCCATCCGATCGGCCATCGAGGAGGCGGGCTTTGACATCGCAAGTGTGAGCTCCTGACCCGCCCCCGCACGTCAGGCGACCGTGACGAGGCCCCTGAGCCCGTGGGCGTAGTCGCCCGGCTCATGAGACCCGAAGATCACCGTGGTCCCGCTGGTCGAGGGAAACGTCCAGGCCAACTGTTTGGTCTGCCCCGGTGGGATGTTCAGGCTGTTGGTGTGGTCAGCCATCGACATCGGCACGGTGCCCATGCTGGTCATCATCTTCTCGTAGTCATCCTGGACCTTGGTGTCGCCTAGGACGAACTCGTGGATTCCGGTGGTGTCGTTGGAAACCTTGAACACGACCGTCTCGCCCGGCTTGACCGACACGGCTGATGGGTTGTACATGAGCGAACTCAGGATGTGGACCTCGACCGTCTTGTCCGCCTTGCTGGCGTTGCCCGGGCTTCCGAAGCCCGCCGCGGTCTTGGTCGACGAACTCTTCCCGCAGGCCGCCAGCAGGACCAGTACCACCCCGAGCGCTGCCACCAAACCCTTCCGGTGCATTGACTCCCCCTTGAGATAACGGGCCGGTATGTCGGACCAGCCGGTAGCGACGGGCGAAATCTACCCGACTCTCACCGAGTCAGGACGAATCGGCTGCGACCCGGCTCCTGCCGGGATCGCACCGCGAGGGGCTAACGTCCCGTGATCGACCAGTCCGATGCCGTGCGTACGGCCAACCGCCGCTTCTACGAGGCGTTCGAGGCCCGCAACATGGACGCCATGTCGGACCTGTGGGAGCGGTCGGAACGTTCGACCTGTACTCATCCGGGATGGGTGACGCTGCGGGGCTGGGGACCGATCGCGGCGTCGTTCTTTGCCCTGTTCCAGGGGTCGCGGCAGATGCAGTTCGTACTCACCGAGGAACGAGCCCATGTCGTCGGTGACCTGGGATGGGTGTCGGTGGACGAAAACCTGCTGGGTGATCAGGGCGGCGCCACCATTGCCGCCGTGAACATCTTCGTCCGGGACCCGGCCAATGGGTGGCGGATGGTGTGCCACCACGGCTCGGTGGTGAGCAACCAGACCCGCGCCGACGGCTCTGAGGATTAGGCAGGACCCACGAACGACGCCAGGGTCAAGGCGTTGTCCACCGCGTCGCCCCGCCAGCAGTTCTCCATGATGAGGTGTACCTCGGCCGTGGACGCGGCCAGATCGCGCACGCGCACGGCCGCGTCGGCCAGCTCGGCGTCGCTGTAGCGGTAGGGCCACGGCCACGGGTCGTCCTCGATGGCACGCCGGCCGACGAATCGCACCACGGCCACATCCGACGTGGCCGCCATCACCGCCGGCATGGCCCGGGGCCCAGCCCGCGGACCGTCTGTGCACACAAAGCCAATCTCGTTGGCCTCCAGCCATTCGAGCGTGTCCTCACACGCCGGGCCGATGGTCCACTTGGGGCTGCGGAAATCCACCGCCACCCGGTAGTCGGCCAGTCGCAGCCGGGCGGCCACCACCGCCGAGCGGGTCTCGGCCTTTGGCGTGAACCACGACGGGTACTGGAGGATCACCACCCCCAACCGTCCCGCCCCGTGCAGCGGCCGCAAGGCGTGCTCGAAACGCCGCCAGCATTCCTCGACTGCGTCACCCCCCAAATGGGCCGAGTACAGCCGGCGGCGGTGGCGGGTCTCGGGCCGGACCTGATCCTGGAGATCCTCCCAGAGCGAGTCGGGGAGGGTGGGCGCCTCGGTCAGCAGCGACCACGCCCGCACGTCGAAACAGAACCCCGGCGGCGTCCGGGTCACCCATTGCCGGGCCAGGTCCGGCGTGGGCGGGAACCGGTACGTCGTGGCGATCTCGGCCAGCGGCAACCGGGAGCAGTAGTAGGCCAGGCGCTCGCGTGCGGTCATGGTCTTCCGGGGGTAGAAGGCGCCGTGGCGGACCAGGCCCTGATCGGCCCACGACGACGTCCCGCAGCGGACCAGGCTGCCGTCGACCTCGACCGGCGCCGCCCGCGCCGGACCCGGTGAGTGACTTTGCTCGGCGCCGAGGCCTAGCGTCATAAGCGTTTCTGTCAATCCGACCTCGGGTACCGGTCCAGAGTGTCCCCGGGGGTGAATCTGCCATGCAACTGGCCCTTGACCTGAGCCTGCCCGCCGAATCCCGGCTCCTGGCGGCGGCTCGCGCCGTGCTGGCGGTGTGCCTGCGCGAGTTCGGCGCCCCCGCGGGGGTGGTCGATGACGTGATCCTCGCCACCGACGAGGCCTGCACCAACGTTCTCCGGCACGCCTATCCGGAGGGCCGGGCCAACAACTACGTCCTCCGTGCCGACCTGCAGCAGGAACGGATCCAGATCGAGGTGGTGGACGAAGGGGTCGGGTTCGACCTGATGGCCAAACCGCCGCCCCGGGACGACGACGGCCATCTGGCTCCGAGCGGGCGAGGCTTCGAGGTCATGTGCCGGCTGATGACCAGCGTCGAGATAGAGTCTCCGACCCCGACTGGGGGGACCCGGCTCCGGCTGGTCCGGCTGCTCCCACCTGTGGGCGAATAGGACATCCACCATCGACTACGAGCGTAGGCCCGATCTTGACTGACGCGGCGCGATGGGGGATCCAACCCGGCTACCGCGACGTGGCGGGCCGCTGGTGCCCTGCGCCCCCCGCCACCATGGAGACGTTCCTCGCGGCCATGGGGGCGGGGGGCGATGACCCACCCCCGGGACCGGCCGTCATCGCCGGGCCCGGCCGTCCTCATCCCTGCGTCCCGCCGGGCGAGCTCCATCTCGAGGACGGTGCCACCGTCCGGGTGCACGGGGACCTTCCCCTCGACCTGCCCCTGGGGTACCACCGCTTCGTCGCCGACGACCCCACCCGGGCCGGTAGCACCGAAGGCGGAACGCCCCTGATCGTGAGCCCGCGCCGGTGCTGGCTGCCCGAGGGCCTCCGTCACTGGGGATGGGCGGCGCAGTTGTATGCCACCCGTTCCGCGTCCAGCTGGGGCGTAGGCGACCTGGCCGACCTACGGCGGCTGGGCCAGTGGTCGGCGGCTCAGGGCGCGGGGCTGGCGCTCATCAATCCGCTCCACGCCGCCCTGCCCGTGGGGGGCCAGCAACCGAGCCCGTACTTCGCCAGCAGCCGCTGCTTCCGCAACCCGCTGTACCTGCGGATCGAAGAGGTGCCCGGCGCCCAGGACCTGCCGGAGCTCCCCGAGCTGGCGGCGGCCGGCCGGGCGCTCAACGCCGACCGTGGCATCGACCGCGATGCCGTCTGGCGGCTCAAGTCGGTTGCCCTCGAGGCGATCTTCGCCCGCTTCGGAGGTGACCCGGCCTTCGACCGCTACCGGGAGGACCAGGGCCAGGCCCTGCGCCAGTACGCCACCTTTTGTGCCCTGAGCGAGTGCCACGGCGTTCCCTGGGAAAGATGGCCCGTCGAGGTGCGCCGGCCCGACGGGGCCGGAATAGCGCCGTTCTCAGCCCGCGAAGCGGGGATGCGAAGGATCCGGTATCACTCGTGGCTGCAGTGGCTGCTGGATGAGCAGCTCCGCTCGGCCGGTGAGTCCATCGGCGTGGTCCAGGACCTGGCCATTGGTGCCGACGCCGGGGGTGCCGATGCCTGGCGCTGGCAGGACTGCACCGCCCTCGGTGTGCGGGTGGGCGCCCCTCCCGACGAGTTCAACATCGACGGCCAGAACTGGGCCCTTCCGCCCTTCGATCCCTGGAAGCTGCGCTCGGCGGGCTACCAACCCTTCATCGAACTGGTCCGGGCCGGCCTGCGAGGCGGCGGGGGGATGCGGTTCGACCATGTCATGGGCCTGTTCCGGCTGTTCTGGATCCCGGCCGACGGCTCGCCCCGGGACGGGTCTTACGTGCATTATCCCGCCGAGGACCTGCTCGACATCCTGGCCTTGGAAAGCCACCGGGCCGGGGCGTACATCGTCGGTGAGGACCTCGGCACGGTCGAGGCGGCCCACCGGACCGAGTTGGCGGAACGGCAGGTTCTCTCGTACCGGCTGCTGTGGTTCGAGCCGTCGCCGCCGGGACGGGAGAAATGGCCCGCCCGCGCGTTGGCCGCCGCCACCACTCACGACCTCCCCACGGTCGCCGGGCTATGGACGGGAGGCGACATCAAGGCCCGTCGGGATCGGGGTTTGCCCGTCAACGACGAGGCCGAGGTGACGTTGCGAGCCAAGATCAAGGACTGGATCGGCGCCGATGACGATCTGCCGGTACCTGAGGTGATCGAGCGCGTCTACCGCCTGCTCGGCCAGGCCCCCTGCTCCCTGGTCACCGCGACGCTCGACGACACCCTCGCGGTCGAGGAGCGGCCCAACATGCCCGGCACCCTGGACGAATGGCCCAACTGGCGCATCGCGTTACCAAAGCCCCTCGAAGAGATAGAGGGGGCCCCGCTGGCCCATTCCATCGCCGAAGCCCTTCAGCGCCTCCCGCCCGGGTAGGTGCGCCCAGGTCCCTCAGCCCGCCCCCGGCAGGTGCGCTGAATTTGTGTCGTGTACAC
>JALYXV010000132.1 GCA_030947025.1 Actinomycetota bacterium
GGTGCCGCCCGTGCCGCCGAGGCTGACCGGCCCCGCGGGCTGGCGACTGCTCCCTCGGCCGCTCACGGCCACGACATCCGCCGAGCGGTGCGCCATCAGCGGCTGGGACGCTATTTGTGGGCGGCCGGCGACAGCCGGGAGGCGCTCAAGGCCTACGAGGAGGCGGTGCGGTGTGTCCCTCCGGAGGAAGCCAGCGCCGAGCGAGCCAGCGTCGAGGGTGCCTACGCCGAGGCCTTGATGCTGTCGGGACGGTTCCGGTTGTCCCGCGAACAGGCCGAGGCGGCGCTCGAGGTCGCCCGGGCGGCCGGGGCCCTGCTGGAGGAAACCCAGATCCTCGCCACCTTGGGGTTCGATCTGGCCTTCCTGGGCGACTCCGCATCCGGGGTCTTGGCCCTGGAACGGGCGCAGCTCATCGCCGAGGAGCTCGGTCATCCCGACGATATCGGTCGGGCGTACCTCAACCGGGCCGAGCTGCTCTCCGGCCCGCTCAACCGGTTGTCCGAGGCGGCCGAGATCGCCGAGCGGGGAGTGGCCCGGGTCGGCCAGCTGGGCCTCGAACGCACCTATGGGGTGGCCCTGCAGGCCATCGCGGTCAACACGTTGTTCCGGTTGGGTCGCTGGTCTGAGGCGGACCATCTCCTTCAGCTGGCCCTGGCCGCCAAGCCGACCGGGACGGCGGCGATCGACCTGAGCCTGGCCCGGGCCAAGCTGTCGGTGGGACGGGGCGACTTCGAGGCGGCACAGGCCGACTTGACCGCGATTGAAACGCTGACGGCGGGCCATCTCGGGCCCCGCTACGAAGCCCCCCTGCTCACGCTGCGGGCGGGGATCGACCTGTGGCTGGGTCGGCCGGAAAATGCCCGGGACGCAATCACTCGGGGCATCATCGCTTCGGTCAACGGAAGCGACGACGTTTGGCTACTGGCGCCACTGATCTGGCACGGGTTGCGGGTCGAAGCCGAAATCGCCGACCGGGCCCGGGCCCGGCGCGACGACGAGGCGCTGGAGAATGCCACCACCATGGCGGCGGGACTGTGGGCCCAAGTTCAGAGTCTGGCCGAGGAATCCCAGGACGCCGCCCCGTCCATCCGCCACGCGATCGATGCCTATCTCCGGCTGTGCCAGGGTGAGCTGGCGCGGGCGGAGGGCCGGCCCGACCCCGAGGTCTGGGCCGACGCAGCCCAGCGCTGGGTGGAGCTCCAACAGCCCTACCCCTCGGCCTACGCCCGATGGCGTGAGGCCGAAGCACTGCTGGCCCACCGGAGCCGTTCCTCTCGGGCCGGGGACGCACTCAGGGAGGCCCACCGCGTGGCGGTCCGCCTGGGGGCCCTCCCATTTCGCCGCGAGGTGGAGGCGTTGGCCCAGCGGGCCCGTCTCGTCCTAGCCGTCCCCGCCGAGGTCGCTGGAAAGGTCCCTGGGACCGTCCCGGCCGAGGACGCTGCCACGGACCCCGCCAGGGTGTCGGCCGGTGTCTCGACCGAGGCTGCCAACGGCTGTCCCCCCCGCCCCCCGGGCGCACCGCCCTGCAACGCGGTAGCCGATCCCGGCTTGGCCCAGACGGCCGCCAAGGATCGCTACCGGCTGAGCAACCGCGAGCTCGAGGTGTGGTTGCAGCTTCCGCAGGGCCTGACCAACAACCAGATCGGAGAGCGGCTGTTCATCAGCGGCAAGACGGCGAGCGTCCACGTCACCAACATCCTGCGCAAGCTGGGGGTCAAGACCAGGGTGCAGGCCATCACGGTGGCCCATCAGCTCGGCTTGGTCGAGCAGGCAGGATCGGACAAATAAGGCATCGAAGCCCGCATATAAGGCGTCTGCCTAATGTACGCCGTATACCTGGAAGCGCGAGGATGACGGCAGACCGCGTCGCAGGAGGAACCGATGCTCCAGCCCAGCCAAACCAACCAGCTGAACCAGCTGAACCGGGCCAACCACCGCACCCTATGCCTCGAACATCGGGGCGACCTCGAGGATCGCCGGGTCGTGACGACGCTGGTGACGGCAGCCGCGATGGGCGACAACCGTGCCACCGAGGCGCTGATCGAGCGCTTCTCGGGCCTGGTGTGGTCGATCGCCTGGAGCTACCACCTGAGCGGGGCGGACGCCGCCGACGTGAGCCAGGTCGTCTGGCTCCGTCTGGTTGAGAACATCCGCCGCATCCGTCAACCGGGCAGCGTCGGCGCCTGGCTGGCTTCGGTCACCCGGCACGAGTGCCTCCGGCTGCTGCGCCGCGCCGAGCGCGAGGTCACCACGTCGGACGAACTCGACCTGGACGATCGGAGTAGCGAGGACGACATCGACCTTGGGTTGCTCAGTGACGAGCGCGATGCCGCCCTCCGGCGAGCGTTCGAAGGCCTGCCCCCCCGGTGGCGCTCGCTGCTCGAGGTGTTGATGGACGCCCCCTTGGCCAGCTACGAGGAAGTGGCCGAGACCGTGGGCATGCCCATCGGGAGCATCGGCCCGACCCGCCAACGGTGCCTCGAGCGGTTGCGCAGCGCGCAGGTGCTGGTCGAGCTCACCGCCGCATAGCCGGTGGAATCACGTTGATCGACCGCTGCGACGCCGAGGGTGTTGCTCTGGTGGTGGCCACCCTGGAGGAGATCCAGGCCGAGGCCGACCGGCGCGAGCCGCTGGGTAAGCACGACGGGGTGGCGTGCTTCGACTACCTGTACACAATCATCACCAAGAACGTGTTGCGGTGTGTGCAGGACCATGCCCGGCGCCAGGACGATCCCCGATTCTACGACCAGGAGTTCATGGCGTGCCTCGACGTGGCGTTCGCCAACCGGTATCTGGCCGCCATGGGCAAGGGTGACCCGCCCCGGTTCCAGCCTCGGTGCTGGCAAGCCCTGCTCGACCATCGCGAGACCCGCGATATCTCTCCGCTCATCTTCGCCGTGGCCGGCGTCAACGCCCACGTCAACTTCGACCTGCCCTTTGCCCTGATTACCGCCTGCCTGACGCTCGGCCGCGAGCTTGAGTCAGGCAGCAACCACGCAGACTACCAGGGGATCAACACGATCTTCGCCAACCACATGCAGCAGTTGCGCCACCACTTCGAGGACCGTTACCAGAAGGGCTTCGATCAGGCGCTCATTGCCAGGATCGAGAACCTGCTGGGAGACCTCGTCGTCGTGGTCGCCCGCGACCTGGCCTGGGTCACTGCGACCAGGCTGTGGCGGATCCACGAGGATGAAGCCAAGCTGCTTCGGATGGAAAAGTCGCGAGATCGGTTGGTCGCACTGACCAACTGGGGCCTGTTCCAAGTGGATCGGCTCCCCGCCATGGCCTTCCGTAGCCTTCACCTGGTCCCGGGACCGACCAGGCGAATGGCTCGGCGCGGCCTGGCCCGGACCGGGTGGGCGGATGGTCCGGGCCGGGCGTCGCCTCCGCCGGTGCCGGCGGGGGTGACCTGAGGGACCGCTAGCCGCAGCGGGCCGAATGCCTCCGGCCCACCAGCAGCCACCAGAGACCGGCCACCACCGCCACGATCACCGCCATATGCAGTAACCACCCCACCAGGTGGAAGACGGCGGTCAGCACGGCGAAGAGCGCGGCCACGACAAGGCTGCCGAGCACGATCCCCGCGGCCACGGCCAGGGCGAGACCAACCAGGCTGTGCTTGCGTTCGTCGATCATTTTCGTCCTCCTTCATGGTCACGGTACGCCTCAGGGGAGCGCCTGGCATCCCCCTCGGAGGCGATTGACGCCTCCCCCTCAGGGTGGATTGGTTGGTGGTCGGCCGGCACCGTGAAGGGCGACGGGCGGTCACCGGCTGGGCTCGACCAGCCCGCACTCATAGGCCAGCACCACCGCCTGGATCCGGTCCCGCAGCCCCAGCTTGGTGAGGATGTGGGTGACATGGGTCTTGACCGTCGCCTCGCCGATGTACAGGCGCTCGCCGATCTCGGCGTTGGACTGACCTCGGGCCACTTCCTTCAACACGTCGAGCTCGCGCTCGGTCAAGGTCCCCAAGCGGGTCGGAACCTCCCCCCGGGGGGTCAGACCGGGGCGACGGGCGAACTCCTCCATCAGCCGCTTGGTCATCCTGGGCTCGACCAACGCGTTGCCGGCATGGGCGGCGTGAATGGCCGCCACGAGATCATCGGGCGGCGACGCCTTGAGCAGGAAACCGCTGGCCCCGGCCCGGACCGAGTCGAAGAGGTGCTCATCGAGATCAAAGGTGGTGAGCACCACCACCTTGGCGCCCGACGCCTCCACCAGGCGCCGGCACGCCTCCACGCCGTCCATGCGAGGCATGCGCACATCCATCAGGATCACGTCGGGCTGCAGGCGACCCGAGGCCTCGATCGCTTCCACCCCGTTGGCCGCTTGGCCGATGACCCGGAGGTCGGGCTCGGCCTCGAGGATCAGCCGGAGGCCCGTGCGCACCATGGCCTCGTCGTCGACGATCAACAGCCGGATCATGTCATCGGGGGCCAAGCCGCCCAGCTTGTCAGGCCGCGACGGCCAGTACCGGTACCGAGGCGTACACCCGCCATCCCGGTCCCGGCGCCCGCGGGCCGGCCTCGAGCGACCCGCCGAAGGTCGCCAGGCGTTCGGACATCCCGAGCAGGCCGTGACCGCCCCCCGGCCGTCCCACGGCGGCGCTGCCCGGCCCGTCATCATCGACAAACACCGTGATGGTCTGGGGGGCGTAGATGAGCTGGACTTCAATGGCGGCGTCGCCGGCGTAGCGGGCCGCGTTGGTCAGCGCCTCCTGGACCACCCGGTAGATGACCAACTCGACACTGGCCGGCACCCGCGGGAGATCGCCGAGGGTGTGCAGGCTCACCGTTCGTCCTGCCTCTTGTAGGGCGGTGACCAGGGCCGGTATGTCGGCCAGGCGGGGCAACGGCGCCCGGCACGGGTCCACGCCGCGACCGTGGCCATCGACGGTGGCCCGCGCGGTCGATCGGTTCCCGGTTGCCTCAGAACGCGAGGTGGCGCCATTGCGGCCGCCGGGTCCCGACGTCTGGGGCACGGGCCCGGACCCGAAGGGAGGGCCCGCCGGTCCGATTGGGCCCGCAACCGGGCTCCCGGCTGCGCCGATCGACGCGTTGGCGCCCCGCAGGACGTTGAGCATGCTGTCCAGTTCGTTGAGCGTCTGGCGTCCCGTCTCCTCGGCCGCAGCCAACGATGACTCGGCCGCGTCGGGCTGACTTTCGGCCACCCGGCGGGCGGCGGCGATCTGGATGGTCATCAGGCTGACACCGTGGGCCACGATGTCGTGTAGCTCGCGGGCGATGCGGACCCGCTCCTCGGCGACGGCCAATTGGGCGCTGCGGTCCTCCTCCACCTGGAGCCGCCGAGCCCGGCGAAGCAGCATGCCGACGCCGAGGGCGATGAGGAAGAGAGGCCAGAACATGGCCGTACCGACCCGCACCAGCCCCACACTGTCGATCAGGAACGCCACCCCGACCAGGAAGTAGAAGGTGCCGATGGTGACCCGGCCGCTGCGGTACCGGTAGGTGACCGTCGAACGGGACGGATCGGAATCGGTCCGTGTCGCCACCGCTGCAGTCATCGCACCCCCCCTGGGGGCACAGGAGCGAGCTCCGGTCGAGGCGGCAGGCTCGGAGGGGTCAGCAGCGACGAGGGACCGGTCGAAGCCGCACCCACCTGGGTGATGGCCACCGACCCGAAGCCCGACTGCACCCGGAGAGTAAGCGCCGGGTCGGGGGCGGTCGGATCAAGCGTCTCGCGGTAGACCCGCGCCAATCCGGAGAGAGGGACATCATTGACCCGGATCTGTCCGGCTGTCACCCGGGCGTCCACCAGAACCTTGAGATTGGCGGGAAGGATGATCTCCAGCCGCCCGGCGGCGCCGTCAACCGTCAGGGTCTTCGGAGCACCCAGCGGCGCCGTGAGCCTGCTCAGATCGACCACGGTCCCGCCGAAGCCGCCGTGGATGCCGGCGGGGAGGTCGGCCCAGGTGGTCGGGATGATGGTGCGCGACCCGAACTCGAGGTGGCGGAACCCAACGGGCATGCCGGGTGACGCCGAGAGTGCGAGGAGCGCCACGGCCAGGGCGGCCCCGCCCAGTACCGGCCACGACCGCCGGCTGAGAGCCCAGTCGGTGCGGGCGGTAACCACGGTGGCGGCGCCCAGCACCATGAGGGCGATGGCCACGACCGCTTCGGTCGACACCTCGGCCAGACGGGTGCCGGCGGCCAGCCAGGCCAGCCCGAACACCAGGGCCAGGAGCCCGAGCAAGGTGGATCCGTCGTGGCGGTGGCGCAGGGGTGGCTGCGGTATGGCGACCGGGGCGGGCCTCCGGTCGTGGGACCCGAATCCGGACCACGACGGCCACGGCGTCCCGCACGGACGGCCTGACCAGCCCCGGCTGGGTGGACCCACGCCCACGGGGTCGTGGCCGCGGCGGCGGCCCCAATTGTCCCACCGGGGCGGGTATCCCGGCCCGGGCCGGGCGGGCGAAAAGTACCGGTCCTCGCCCTGATCTTGGCCGCCCGGATCGTCAAGGTCGTGGCCCGGCCGGGCGGAATGGCGCATGGCCGACCGGGCTCGTCGGAATTCTCGACCGGCGGCTCGCCTGGCCGCGGCCAGATCCTCCCGAGCCGAGAGGCGTCCGGCCGAGCCGGCACCGCCCGATCCGTACATGTCGGTCCGGGTCCGGTCGACTGCGGCCCGGATATCCCGCCCCAGTGAGCGGGCCAGCGCCCGCATGTCCTCGGCGACCCGCCGGAGCTCATCATCGCTCGGCACAGCACTGAGCCTACGACGGCCTTCTAGCCGCGGACATCCCCCTTAGGTCGGACTGTGCCCTCCCACCTGCGTGTGAGACCGAGGGTGCCGGAGCACGGCGCCCGGGGCGCCC
>JALYXV010000016.1 GCA_030947025.1 Actinomycetota bacterium
GGCCTTGCCGGTCACGTCCGGTGCGGCGGCAAGATATCCATGACCGGGGCCGAACCTCCGCCCCGGGCCTGGGTCACGGTCTGGGGCCCGAGCCTGAGTGACGTCTAAGTGCCCTGGGCCACCAACGCTGCGAACCGGGCCAGGATGAGATCACGAACGGGCTGCAACTCGCCCAGCGCCACCGCCGTCGCGGCCGCCAACCCGACCGGGCCGTGCCCAGGTACACCGGCGTCCATCCCAGCTCCAGCCCGGCCGCACCAGGGAAGACGTCTCCACCACCGGCCCGCGCCAGCATTTGCGCGCGCAGGCAGACTCCGAGCACCGGCACCCCGCGGGCCAATGCGTCCCTGAGCAGTGACAGCTCCGCACCTCGGCTCGGAAATCCCTGATCCGATGCGGCCGACATCTCCCCACCCATCACCACGATCCCTGAGCAATCGGCGGCCGAGGTGGGGACCGGGTCACCCCGGTACGGCCGGCACGTCTCCAGCTCGACTCCGGCCGCGGTCAGGGCAATGCCGATGCAGTACGGCTGCTCGAACGGGCCGTGCTCGAGAATCGCGCAGGTCGCCATCCGGGCACGGTATTCGGCCCGAGAGCGGGACCCGAGCAGTTGTCAGCGGGCGAGCGGGAACTGATCGGGCCCCCGGTTGGGGAGGCGGATGGTGGTGCCGCCGGTGGTGGCGACGCGCCAATGGCAGATCAGAGCCCCCTCCGGTGCGGGGACCAGTGCATCAGGAGCCGGACGCAGGATCTGGGTTCTTGGGGCAGGTCAGTCGGTACCATCTCAAGAAGGACGCCCGTGGGCGACTGTAGATGCCCGAGGGGTACAGAAGGACGCGTTACGTTCGGCCCGTGACCGGGGAGAAGCTGTTGCTGACCGGGGCCGCGGGCCACATCGGCCGTGCCATCCGGCCCGCGCTCGACGAGCGGTGGGACGTCGTCGCCACCGACCTTCCCGGCAACGACATGGCCGAACTCGATGTCAGGGAGCTGGCCGCGTGCCGGCAGGCGTGCGCCGGCATGAGCGCCGTCGTTCACATGGCGGGCGTTCCGGATCCCAACGCGACCTGGGGCGTGCTGCTGCCCGCCAACGTGATCGGCACGTACAACATCGCCCAAGCGGCCATGGACGCCGGAGTCCGCCGGCTGGTTCTGGCCAGCAGCGTCCAGGCACTGAGTGGCGTCCCCTCGGACCGGCAGATCCGAGGCGAGGACCGGGTCCGTCCCGCCAATCTCTATGGCGCCACCAAGGCGTGGGCCGAGGCCATCGGTTCCTGGGTTGCGGCCTCGTCATCGACCACCGTGGTCGTACTGCGCATTGGCGCCTGTCGCGCTCAACCGCCCACCGGCGCTGATAGCACAATGCTCGACAGAACGGCCTGGTTGAGCTACCGCGACGCCGGCCGGCTCGTGGTGGCTGCCCTCGAGGCCGGCCGGGTCGACTACTTCGTCGCCAGCGGGATCTCGGCCAATCGTTACCAGCACATGGACTTGACCACCACGCGCGCCACAATCGGGTACCGGCCACTCGACGATGCCTGGGGCTAAGGGCGCCCCGACCCTGAACCGTGGCATATTCATCGTTCCTGGGCGACTTGTCTGCGGCATTCATGACAAGTCGACACAGAACGATCCAGCTGCCGCGGCTCGCCCCTCTAGCGGCCCAAGAGGCCCCGCACGTAGGCCGCTTGGCCCAGGTGTTGCAGGCTGTCGTCCGCGATACTGACGAGCCGGACACCGAGGGTAACCGGAGGATCCCATCTCCGGTCGACGACGCGGTCCAAATCCGAGGCCACCAGGCCCTCCAGCATGGTGCGGGTGCGACGGTATACCGCGTCCAGGTATTCCACGAGCACGTCGGGCCGCTCCGGACGCACGTCGGCTACTTCCTCGGTCGAGTGGCCATAGCCGGTGTTGGACGGATCGGGTTCCAGCCCGAAGCGGGCCGCCCAGCCGCCCCCGCCCTCGTCCTCGCCCTCGTCCTCGTCCTGGCGCCAGATCTGCTCGGCGCCCAGCAGTTGGGCGATGTGGTGATCCTGGATCCTGGCCGTGTGCCAAACCAGCCAGGCAATGGTGTTGGCGCCCGGCGCCGGCGCCTGACTCAGCCGCTCGAGGTCGAGGCCGCTGACTGCTCCGCCGGCCAGGGGTGGTATGCGGTCATAGAGCTCGAGGAGAAGGGAAGCGACGTCCACCCCCCCGATTCCATCACGGACCGACGCCTTAGACCCGGGACACCTGCGCCGGGGAGGCGACGACGGGCGCCGGCGGCGACCAGGCGACATGTGTGTCCCGCGGCTCGATGTGCCCCACCGCCCGACGCGGACGCGACGCACACAGGGCGATGAGCGCCATCCACAGCGCGACCAGGGTGCCGAGGCCCGACCAGGCTGCGACCGAAGGCCAGGCCGGACCGGGGTGCTGTTCGCGGAGCAACAGGGCGACGTTCTTGACGAATGACACACGCCGCTCTGCGACCGCCGGGATAGCGGGCGCTCCGATCGAGGGATCGGCGGGCAGATACACCGGCGCGGCCATCAGCTGGTCACCCCGGAAGAGATTTACCGTGGTCTTCCAATGCCCGCTGATGGGCACAGACCGCGTGGTGCGATAGTGACCAGGCGAAACCTGCGTCAGGGCGGCGCTCACTTTTCCCCCACCCTGCCAGGACGTCACGTTGAACGCATCGGCGTGGCTGGCGGCGTCGGCCGGGGTGAGGTCGACCGCCACCAGCGCCTGGCTCCCCGCCGACTGGAGGCGGACCACCGCGTCGACATGGCCGACCCGGCGGGGCAGCGGATAAGCGAGGATTCCGATCAGGACCACGCCTGCCAGCACCAGGGCGCCAAGCGGGATGTGGTCCTCGTCACGGGCGGCCGCTCGGGCCAAGCCCGCGCCCAGGACGGCGGCGGCCAGCGCCACGACGGGACCCAGGAGAGCGGTTTTCGCCGCCAGGGAGAGCGATGGCGTGTAGCTGGACCAACCGGAAAGGCGGACCCAGGCCAGCTCGCCGACCAGGCCGAGCGTTCCGACCAGGGTGCCGGCAGCGACGGCCAGCCGCAGGCGCCGACCCTCGCCCACCCACCAGGCAGCCAGCTCGACCGCGAGCGCCGAGGGCAGGTACAGGGGAAAACGCGGAACGCTGTGGTGCAGCGCACCACCGACGACCAGGGCGATAAAGCCTCGCAGCAGCAGGTACGACAGCGCCACCTTCACCGCACCCCAACGGCCCAGCGCCACTCGGGCGACCACCAGGGCGACCGCGGCGGCGGCGGTGATGAGGAGGGGAAAATAAAGCGCCTGGAATTGTGGGACCCCGAAGTCGAATTCGCCCTGGAATGTGGACAGGCCGACCAGCATGGTGCCAGTGGTCAGGGCATAAATTCCCCGCCCGAGCTGGCTGGGACGGGCGAAGGGCAACGCCTCGGCGCAGAGGAGGAACAAGCCGATCGTTCCCAGCGATCCGCCCGCGACCAGCTGGAGGTGGGTCGGGCTCCACAGCGTCACGTCGATGCCGTAGGCCTTGTGCCAGAGGTTGTCGAGGGGGAAGGCGGCGATGGCTCCTCCGCCCAGGGCCAGTAGGAGCAGCGCCGACCAGGGCACGCGGACGGGGCCAATCCGCAGGCCGACGTCGGCATCCTCCAGGGAGGCGAAGAGCACGGTCAGCCCGGCGGTATAAATGAGCCCGGCCAGTCCCACCAGGATCATCACGTGAGGGACGGTGAACAACTGCGTGTCTCGCCCGTTGTCGATATGCCACGCCACGTCCCAGTAGAAGCCGATCACCAGGACCAGGAGCGACCACAGCCCGCTCAGCACACCGGCCATCGACCAGCCGGGGAATCCCGTGGCCCGGCGCAGGCTGTCCGAGATCTGGCCAAAGAAGAAGGTCCGCATGGTGGGCTGGGGCGGGCCCATGACGAACAGACCGAGCGTGATCACGGCGTAGACGCCTACCGGCACGAGGAGCCACAACCACGCCCCTAGTCCCCATTGGCCGCCAAAGGCCAGGATCATTGGGTGGACCATTGGGCGACCTCCGATGCCTCGTCCTGCTGCTGACTGCTGACGATACGCTATCGTATCCTAATACGGAATAGTATTCCAGTGTGACGGGAAAGGGAGTGGTCATCGCCAGCGGCCCGCAACGGCTCACGAGACAGGGAAGTCGCGAGCGTACCCGGGCTCGCCTGCTCGAAGCAGCCGCCACCGTGTTTGCCGAACGGGGTTTCTACGGCGCGTCGGTCGAGGACATCGCCGAGCGGGCCGGGTTTTCGAAGGGCGCGTTTTACTCGAACTTCGAGAGCAAGGAGGACCTGTTCCTGGCCCTGCTGGACGAGCGCATCGACGCCGATATTCGAGCGCTGGAGGTCCTCGGTGACGACAGTTCCGTGCACGCGTTGCTCGAGTTCGTGCGGGATCGCGCCGCTCGGCGGGGCGCTGATGGTGAGCAGTGGGCCCTGTTGTCGGCCGAGTTTTGGCTCCATGCGTTGCGTAATCGTGAGTTGGTGCCCAAGCTGGCGGCACGCCAACAGGCCGGTCGGGCGGCGTTGGCCCGGGTGATCGAGGGGGTGTCTGCTCAGCTGGGCTTCCCGTTGCCGGCCGGGGGCCACGACTTCGCATCGGTGATGCTGGCGGTCGATGACGGCCTGGTCTTGCAGGAGGCCCTGGATCCGAAGGCGGTACCGGACGACCTGCGGGTGCGAACCCTGATCCTGTTCGTCCAGGCCATGGCCGCAGCCGCCGGTCCGCCGCCCTCGGGGGTGGCCGGTCCGGCGGCCCACCCTTAGTCGTCCCGGGGGGCCCTTGATCGGCTGTCGGGGGCAGCGTTACTATCCGATCGGACGCTCGTCCATGACATCCGTGGGGCGGATCAGGGGAAGAGCGGCGCGACGGCGCCGAGGGGGCAGGACAATGCGGAGACTCGTACTCTTGGGTTCGCCTGTGGCGATCGTGGCGCTGGTGATGCCTGCCGCGGGAGCACAAGCCTCGGTGCGGCCGAGTTGGCACGCGGCCGCTCAGGGCGGCCTCGACTGCAACGGCTTCAGCCCGGTCCAGGGCAGCTACCGCCATCTCTGGTGTACCGAGATCGCGGCCAACGACATGAACGGGTTCGAGGACAATGGTCACTACGTCGGCCACGATGAGCCCGACATCGGCTTCTTCTCATACAGCCCGGGATCGGGCAACAGCATGAGCTACACAACGATCCTGCCGGTGGACCCGCCCGGCGCCCCGTCGGCATCCTTCCGCGGGCCGACCCACGATTTCCAGCTGACGCCGGCCCGCTGGTTCGGCATGGTGCTGTGCGACAACGAGAGCTATCCGGAGGGCACGAAGGTGTGCCGGCCTAACAGTGACGCCAACATCCAGATCCCACCGCGGCCCAATCATGCCGGCGCCGCCTACATGGAGCTCCAGCTCTACCCTCCCGGGTTTGGCCCGGACATCTCGTGCGACAAGGGGCCACAGTGGTGCGCGGCGCTGACGATTGACAGCCTTCAGGCCCAGTTCGGCGCCTTGCACGGTCCCGGCAGCCCGCCCAACGCCCTGGCCAACAACAACTGCGTGGAACCGATCAACTTCGCCTTCCTGACCCACAGCGGCACGCCCGGTGGCCCTCCCGGACCGGACGTCCAGACGGGTGCGACGTTCATGCCCACCAGCGACACCCTCAAGATGAATCCCGGCGACACGCTCACGGTCACGATGCACGACACGCCGGCCGGGTTCTTTACCCAGATCACCGATGTGACGACGGGCGAGACTGGGACGATGACAGCGAGCGTCGACAACGGTTTCCGCCACATTCTCTGGGACCCGGTGAACTTCACCTGCAACGGGGCGCCTTACGCCTTCCACCCGATGTACAACCTGGCCCGCCCGCCGCTCCCCAACGGCCAGCCAGTCGCATGGACGACATGGTCGGCGCACACGGACAACATCGCGTACGACGTGGAGACCGGCCACTTCGAGAAGCCCGACGCCAAAGCGGATCTCGACCCCACCGAGGACCCGCCGTGCGTCAAGCATGTGATCACCGGCTGCCTCGGCTCCGATGCCGACTTCGACGGCTACCCCTACCACCCCGACTGGCCCAACGGTTCGCCTCAGTTCCCGACACCCAACTACTTCACTTCGCCCCGCAGCCCGACGGTTACGGGGCGCACGGCTCCCTATCCGTTCGTGCGTTTCGAGACCGATCTGCCGCGGATCGAGGAGGCCAACAACGGGGGCGGGCTCGCCTGCGACCACCACACCGGAGCGGGCTGCACCAACCCGCCTCCGGGCGCCTTCTATCCGTGGTACCACCTCCTCGTCCCACCTTCGGGAGGTAGCTGCTCTTGGGGGTTGTCCAACGACATGCCCAACCAGATCAGCAACTTCGGCGGCGAGCAGGCCGCCTGGGGACCGCTCACGCTCACCGATTACGGCTTTGACAAGCGCTACCACAACTACGCCCGCACGATCGCCAATCCCTGTCCGTAACCCTCAACCCCTCTACGGAAGGACGGTGCCGGCGGCGGGAATGTGGTGGAGAGGTTGGCTCTGGATACGAGCGAGAGCGTGGTGGGCGTCGGCAAACAATTCCGGAAGGAATTGCTCCATAGCCAATCCGGCCACGCTGAGCGCTTCGGCCCAGGCGTGGCATGCGTTATCGCCGCCGAAGTGGATGTCGACATCGATCGTGTCCGGGAGGTGGCGCGCTGAGCCCCGCTCGACCCGCCCGCCTGTCGCAGTGACGAAGCCGACCAAAGTCTCGGTGACCTGGGCGGGCGTGGTCGCCGCCAGCAACTTCCGCGTCGCCGCGTACAACTCGGCACGGAACAAGCCCTCACCGCCGGGCGGGGACGTCAGCCCTGGTGCCTGCCAGGGGCGTTCGAAGTCCGAAAGGGTCAAGATCTCGACGCGGTCGAAGACCGCCGGGGGCAGGCGGGCCGCTTCGGCCGCATCGCGGTGGTAGGCGACGGCCCATTGGATCGCCTGATCCGGTGTCCGGGCCGGGAGGCGCAGCTGCAGCGCGTAGCGATCCGGATTCCACAGAGCGGTCGGATGCCACGGTTGCAGGTGTGCGATCAGGGACTGGACATCCGAGATGAGGAACAGCGGGGCGTCCGGGGCCCGGGAAAACTCGAGGACGACGATCCACTCCTCGACCCAAGCTGACCCGCTCGGCTCGGCCCGCCCGGCCCGCCCGGCCCATGGCAGGGGCGTCTGGAAACCTTCTGGGACCGGGGCGTTCACCGGGCCACCGCCGATCTCGACGGTGATGGGCTCTGTCCGGCACGACAGCCGGTGTTTGCCATCATGGCGTTTCGCCTCCCTGCGGCTCTGGGTCCGAAAACGGAACGAGCGTCACCAGGGACCGGGGCGACAAGCGCTAAGGGCCATCTCGGTGTATCGGCCCTCACTGTTGCAGGGGCAACAATACCGGCTGGCCGGGAGGCTGTGTAACGAGCGGGCGGAATGTGCGGATTTTCCATACGGGGCGGCCTAGCGCGTCACCCGACGACGGGGCAGGTGTCGTCCCCACAGCCCAAAATGTCTGCCGTTTCAGGCTGTTGCGGACTCGGCTGGGTCTCAGCCCAAGCGTCTTCCAGCCCGCGTAGGAGAACATCGGCCGGCTGCGCGCCCGCCACGCCGTAGCGGTCGTCGATAACGAAGAAGGGAACGCTCGTGATGCCAGCATCGCGGCGCGCCGTTCGTCGGCGCGAATCTTGGCGGAGTACGCGTCCCCGTCCAACACGGCTCGGACCTCGTCGAAGTCGAGACCGCCCGCCACGGCTAGCTTCGCCAGAACGCCGCTGTCGCCGATGGGCGCACCCTCGGCGAAGGTTGCTGCCAACAGACGCTCCTTCAGCTCTTGTTGGACCCCACGGTCGAGGGCCAGGTGCAGTAGGCGATGGGCGTCGAAGGTGTTCGCCGGTTTGGCAATGTCGAAGTCGAACACCAGCCCGTTCTGATGCGCAACGTCGACCATGCGGTCGATCATGGCTTGCGCCTCGGGCCTGCTTATTAGGAGCTTGGTGGCCAGCTGATCGACGTAGGTCCCAGAGCCGAAACGAGGCGCGGATGGATCGAGCTCAAAGGACCGCCACACCACGTCAACATGGTCCCGGTGCAGGAACCGCGACAGGGCGCTTCGAATCGGCGCTTGCCGATGTAACACCACGGGCAGACGACATCAGACCAAATTTTCGACTTTCATGGTCATTCCAACCTCGCCCGGCTCCCATCATCATCCCAACGCGAGGCCGTCGGGGCCCCGATCGGCCCATTCTGTGGCGACTTGTCGTTCCGAGGCGACTTATCGGCGCTATTCCCGACAAACCCCCAGAGAACGACGAACATGCCACCGCCCGGCCCGGCCGTCGCCGAGTAGAGGCCCACACGCCTAAAGGCGCCCATCCGCAGCGTTCCTTGTCAACTGGTGGGGGCTGTGCACCCACAACCTGCCACGGTTCTGACCCGGCGTCGTACCAGCGGCCAGGCCGCCCGCCAGCGCCCGCCCGCCAGCGGCCAGCCCGCCCGCCAGCGGCCAGCCGGTCGACCCCCCCGCCGGCCAGGGCCCGGGTCAGTTGCCTCCGGCCTGCAGGCTCACCGTTACTGGGGTGAAGCTCGACCCGACCACATCGACTCCACTGGATCGCAGGTCGGTCAGCGCCTTGTTGACGTAGTCGTTGGTGTAGGCCGAGGCATCGGGGGCCTTGGTGATGACGGTCTTGCCGTCGGCGTTCTTGGTGCCCATGGCGATCTGGACGGTACGGCTCCAGTCGGCGGGATCGATGTACCCGGCCCCCTTGGGCGAAGGCCAGATCAGCTTGTTGATCTCGTTGGTCTGCCAGAGCTGATGGCTGTTACCCAGCTTGGACCCCTTGGCCACGACGATGTCGCGGCATTTGGTGGCGTTGGTCCGGCAGAAGGCCCAACCCTCGATCGAGGCCTCGATGAACTTCACCGTCGTGTCCTGGTAGGCCGGATCCTTGAGCCGGTCGGTGTTGGCCCAGATGGCGTCTTGCAGCATGGCGGTGCCGACGTCGTTCCAGTTGATGGCGTTGAAGTCGGTGGGTTGGTACAGGGCGCCGGTCTTGGGGTTGGGCGCCTCCAACACCTGGGCGTACTCGTTGTAGATCATGGCCTGGGCCGCGTCGATGTCGCCGCTCAACAGCGCCTTCATATCGAACTGCTGCTGGACCAGTTGGACATCCTTGCCCGGGGCCAGGCCCGCCTTGGTTATGCCCGCGAACAGCTCGAACTCGTTGCCGAAGCCCCAGTTGCCCACCTTCTTGCTCTTGAGGTCGGCGGGTCCGGTGATGTTCTTGTTCTTGAACGACACCTGCAGTGTGCCGGAGCGTTGGAAGATCTGGGCCACATCGGTGATGTTGGCCCCCTGCTCGCGCGACGCCAGCGCCTTTGGCACCCAGGCGATGGCGAAGTCAGCCCCGCCCTGGGCCAACACCGTCTGGGGGACGATGTCGACACCGCCCTCGATGATCTGCACATCCAAGCCGTGTTTCTTGAAATACCCCTGGTCGACCGCGGCGAAGTAGCCCGCGAACTGGGCCTGGGTGAACCATTGGAGCTGCAGCTTCACCGTCTTCAGCGGCCCGGCGGCGGCTGTGGAGGAAGCTCCGGACCCGCCCGTCGTGGTGGGCGTCGTCGTGGCGGTCGTTGACGTGGTGCTCTTCGAGCACGCACCGGCCACCAGAGCCAGTACAACGACGACGAGAACCGGGACCTTGAAACTGCTCCTGCTCATCAAGTTCCTCCGTGGTTGGGTTGGATGGCTCATCGCGAGCGGTGGACCTGTTGCCAGGGAATGACCATGCGCTCGCTGAGGATGGTAACGAGATAGAAGGCCAGGCCGAGAACGCACGAGGCGGCGACGAATGCCCAGGCCCGTCCGTAGGCTGAGTTGGACGCGGCCGACACGATGTGGCTCCCGAGCCCGTCCTGGAAGCCACCGAAGTACTCGGCGACGACGGCCGCGATAACACTCAGCGACGACGCGATCTTGAGGCCGGTGAACAGGAACGGCATCGCGTTCGGCACTCGCACCTTGCGCAGGATCGTCCCCTCGGACGCGGCGTAGGAGCGCATCAACTCCTCCTTGGTGGCGTCCTTCTGGGTGAGGCCCCGCAGGGTGTTCATGAAGATGGGGAAGAACACGATGATCGTCACCATCAACCGCCGGGGGATGGCACTGGTTGTCGAGAACATGTTGTTGAAGATCGGGACCAGGGCGATGATCGGGACGGCATTGACTGCCACCGCCACGGGGGTCGTGAGCTCGCCGAGGAACCGGAAGCGGCTGGCGATGGCGCCCGCGCCGATACCAAGGGCGGTGCCGGCAACCAGCCCGATCAGGGCGTTGGTGCCCGTCACCCGGGAGGCGTGGATGATTCCACCCCGGTTGCCCAGGATCTGATGCCAGATGGCCGACGGCGCGGGCAGAAGGTAGGGCTTGATGTGACGGACCTGGACAAACAGCTGCCAGGCCACCAGCAGCCCGACTCCCACCACGATGGGCGGTAGGACGGATCTCAGCCGGGAAGGGGCAAGTCTCACCCCGGTAACGCCGGTGGGACCGTTCATGGCGTTCATGCCGAGCCCCGCAGCGCCTCGCGCACTTCGGTGATCTTCCTGAAGAACTCCGGGGTCTCGCGCGTGTCATCGGTCCGGTCTCCGATGCTCACCTCGACGATCGTCACGATGCGGCCCGGCCGGGGGGAAAGGACGACGACCCGGTCGGACAGGAACACGGCCTCAGGGATGGAGTGGGTCACGAACACCGCGGTCGTGCCGGTCTCGGCGCAGATGCGGTTGAGTTCGGCCTGCATGTGCTCGCGGGTCATCTCGTCCAAGGCCCCGAACGGTTCGTCCATGAGTAGCAGGGGCGGATCGAACGCCAGCGCCCGGGCGATGGCCACCCGCTGCTGCATTCCGCCCGACAGCTCCCACGGGTGATGACCGGCGAACTCGTCCAGCTTGACCAGCTTCAGCATTTCGGCCGCCCGGGACTGGCGCCTCTGCCGATCCCAGCCCCGGAGTTCGAGGGGCAGTTCGATGTTCTTGGCCACGGTACGCCACTCGAACAGACCCGACTGTTGGAAGGCCATCCCGTAGTCCTGGTCCAACCGGGCCTGGCGGGCGGACTTGCCGTTTACCGTCACCGTGCCGGCTGAGGGATCGGTGAGGTTGGCGATGAGACGGAGCAGCGTGCTCTTGCCGCAGCCCGAAGGGCCGATGAGTGACATGAATTCGCCCCGCTGGATCTCGAGATCGATCCCGGTCAGGGCCTCGACCTGTCCCAACCGCCCAGCATTGAAGGTCTTGGCCACGCCGGCGACCGCTACCGCCACCGCCAGCCCCGTGCCCCCCGCCTGACCGTCCGCGCCCCTCGAAGAGCGGCCCGAGCTCGCCCCATCCGTCCCGCCGCCAGCGCCGCGAGCGGCCCGCTCACCGCCCGTTCCTGCAGCCCCCAGCTCGCCGTCTGTCCCAGAGGCGGCCGGCCCGCTGCTGGTG
>JALYXV010000197.1 GCA_030947025.1 Actinomycetota bacterium
ACGAGCGGCACCAGCGGCACCAGCGGCACCAGCGGCACCGAGGGGGTGCGAGCGCGTGAGCCGGTTCCTTTTCGTGGTGCCCCCACTCACCGGTCACACCAATCCGACCGTGGCGGTGGGCCAACAGCTCCGGGCTCGGGGCCATGCCGTGGCCTGGACCGGACATGCCAAGGTGATCCGACCATTGCTGCCGGCCGACGCGGAGTTGATCCCCCTCGGCGAGGATCCGGACGACGACGACCCCGTCCTGGCCCAGGTCAAGCAGCGCTCGCAGGGACTCCGGGGCGCCGAGGCCCTGCTGTTTCTATGGGAGGAGTTTCTCCTCCCGCTCGGGCGTTCGATGGTCCCGGGCGTGGAGGCGGCGGTGGCCCAATTCCATCCCGATGTCCTGGTCGTCGACCAGCAGGCCATCGCCGGCGCCGTGGTGGCCCGCCGGGCCGGCCTGCGGTGGGCCACATCGGCGACCACGTCGGCCGAGCTCGTGGACCCATTCGACCTGCTGCCCAAGCTGGGCGAGTGGGTGGCCGAAGCCCTCCGCCAGTTCCAAGCCGATTTCGGGGTGGTCGGGGGCGACGACATCCGGTTCTCGGAGCACCTGGTCCTGGCCTTTTCGACCGAGGCGCTAGCGGGCGAGGGGCGGTCGTTCCCGTCGCACTACCGCTTCGTCGGGCCCTCGCTGGGTGCCCGGCCAGCCACGGTGGAGTTCCCGTGGGATTGGATCGACCCGTCCCGGCGCCTGGTCATGGTCTCGTTGGGAACGATCAACGCCCCGGCCGGGCGGCGCTTCCTCGTGCAGGCAGTGGCGGCCCTGGCCGCCCTGGCCGACCGGATCCAGGGTGTGGTGGTCGGACCGCCCGACCTGGTCGAAGAGGTGCCCGACAATGTGCTGATTCGGGGGTTTGTTCCTCAGCTCGACTTGCTCGAGCGGGTCGATGCCGTGGTCTCCCATGGCGGTCACAACACGGTGTGCGAGGCCTTGGCCCACGGGCTTCCGCTCGTCGTGGCGCCCATCCGCGACGACCAGCCCATCGTGGCCCAGCAGTTGACCGACGCGGGCGCCGCCATCCGGGTCAGGTTCGGCCGGGTCGGCGCCACTGAGCTGGCGGCCGCGATGGCCGACGTACTGGACCGTCCGTCCTACCGGCGGGCGGCGCAGCGAATCGGGGCCTCCTTTCACGCGGCCGGGGGGCCGGCGGCCGCGGCCCGCGGTCTGGAGACCCTGGCCAGCCGGGAGCACTACCCGTTGCGGCAGGCCAGCACCCGGTAGGTATTCGACCAGCCCTGGGCCTTGGTCCTGATCAGCGGGTGGAGGGCCCGGTCGGCCCCCATCGCCAAAGCCGCCAACGGTGTCGTCGCCGTCATCACCAACGCCCGCCCGGCCCGGGCCGCGATCGTCGGAGGATCGCGCCAGGGCAGCCGGGGGGGCGCCAGGGCGTTGGCCCGCATCAGCAGGCCCCCCGCCAGGTCGAGGGGCTGGTGGGCCGGCCCCCGTTCGACATCGACCACCGAGAAGCCCCGGGAGGTGAGCGCGGTCTCGAGATTGGCGACGGAGAAAAAATGAAGGTGTTGGGGCTGGAACCACGGCAGCCACGCCCGGCCCAGCAGCCCGGCGTAGCGTGACTCGGGATCGGGGACCTCGATGAGCAGATAACCGCCCGGCTCGAGAACTTTGGCCGCCGATTCCAGCTCGGCCCGGGGGTCGATGGTGTGCTCGAGATAGTGGTGCATGCTGACCACGTCGTACCTGCCGGCGAGCTCATCGGCCAGGTCGGGGAACAGCCCCCGGTAGGCGTGGTCGACCCACCGCCGACGCCCCGCCTCGTCGATGCTCTCGCCCATGTCCAGACCGTCGAAGCGCGTCTCGGGCAACGATCCCCGTGCGGACAGGCAAAAGTGCCCGTAGCCGCTGCCCACGTCGAGCCACGATTTGGGCGTGACGTGACGGCGGACCATGTCGACCCGCCCCCGGTACGAGCCGCCCGCCTGGGTGAACAGGAACTCCACGCTGCGGGCACCGAGCCCGTCGTAGACGTCGCGGTAATAGAACGCGAGACCGGCCCGCGACAAACGAGGGTTCTGGAAGATGTGCCCGCAGCGTTGGCAGCGGTCCAGCACGAACTCGCCCGGCTTGAACTGCACCCAGTCGGGCATACGGAGGCGTTCTTTCAGTTCCGCGCTTCCGCACAGCGGGCAGGTGGTCGTGGGACGCTCAAAGAAGCCGTCAATGCCATCGGCCATCAACTCGGCGTAGACGGGACGCCGCGACTCCACCGGGTCCACCTCCGCCCGGTCGGTGGGCGCGCCGCCGACCGCGCCCTTCCCCAGGGCCGAACGGATCAGGACGAAGGGCTGGACCAAGGAGCGGGCGGCGCGGCCCACCAGCCGGTCGGGGGGGCGGATGGGTCGGCCCGCCGTGACGAGGTGGGGCTGGGCAAGATAGGCGGCGACCGCCGCCGTGCCCCAGCCCGGGCTGAGCGCCAGGCCGGCCAGCAGCATGAGGGAGCGGGCGGCCGGAACGATCAGCGCCAGGGGGACGAGCGGGCCGTACAGCGCCTCGAGCTGACCGAGGTGTTCCTCGGGCGAGGGCTCGACGGCGTGGAGTCCGGGCGCCACCGCCAGATCGGTCGATCGGGCCGCATGCTGCTTCAGACCTTCGATGAGGCGGACGAGGGCGGCCCGATCGTGGCCCGCGTCGGCGGGGCCGGCCGGCCGGCCGACCGGCGGGCCGGCCGGCGGCCCCATCCGGTCCCAGACATCGCGGCGCACCACGACGGCGTGCATGGCCCCCCGGCCCGCCGCGAACGGAGCCGAACGGAAGGTCGTGGTGTCCACCGCCCGGGCCACATCGACGGCCTGGTCGAGGGGGAGATCGCCCGGCACCAGGTCGACCACATCGAGACCCTCGGTCCGGGCGTGCGCGATCGCCGCTCGGCGGGTGGCATCGTCAACCTCGATCCCCCGCGCGTGCACGACCAGGTAGTCGTCTTCGTCCCCGTCGGCCGGTGGCGGCTCGTCGCCTGCGGACGGGGCATCGAGCCGGCTCAGCCCGGAGAGGCGATGGCGCAGCCTCAGCCCGTTGACGAGGATTCCCAGGGTGAGCGCCACCCAGAGCCAGCCCCGCCGCCTGCACGGGAGCAACCCTGCTGGCCTGGTTCTACCCGGTCGTCGCACCGAAGGTGATTCTGCCCCACCCGCGGTGCGCTGTACCCGCCCTCGGGCCACCGGTGGGGTTTTTGTGGGGTTTCAAGCGTTTGTGTGCATCTTCCGTCGCTATTTCAATCCAGCCCCCACAAAACGGGTAGATCCCCACAAAGCGCAGCCGGCCTTGCAATCGGCCCACGGCGCTGGGCTCGGCGGTCACACGGGGAGACGCAGGAGATGGAATCCGTGGGGGCCGAGCGCGACGTAGACGCCCCGATCGCGAAGCTCGCTGGGGTCTCCCTGGTAGCTCTGACCGGACAGGAGATCGGAGAAGACGATCGGCCCCGGCTGCGGCCCCGGCCCCGGCTGCGGCCCCGGCCCCGGCTGCGACCGCAACCGTTGCCAGGGGAAGTGCACTTCACCTTGGGCCGCCCGATCGGAAAAGTTGATGGCCACGACGAAGGTGGCATCGGCCGTCGTCCACGACCAGGCCACGATGTTGCGGTTGCTGTCGTTGTCCGGCCAACCAGCCACCCGGCACAGCCGCCACTCGCCCGCCCGCACCGATCGGGCGGCGGTCAGCAAGCGGGTGTAGAAGTCCTCGAGTTCGACATCAGCCGGCTCGCGGGCTCGCCGCCCCAGCGAGACGGGCAGCCGGCTGCGACAGCCCTCGAACTGTCCGTCGTAGTAGAGGGTGGCGCCGGGCAACGTGGCGATCGTCACCGCCGCGGCCCGGGCCGCCTCCTTCCCCATCACCGCCGCCGACCGGCTCTCGTCGTGGTTCTCGATGAAACGGACGAGGCGCTGCTGGTAGGAGATGTCGGCGTTCAGGTGCAGGCGCACGGCAGTGGCGTCCCCGGATCGAAGCCGGTCGTACAGGACCTTGTCGTAGCAGTAATCAAACCCCTGCTGGAGGAGCTCCCATTCGCGATCCCAATACGCCTCGGCGATGAAAACGAAGTCCGGGTGGGTGTCGTGAACGGCGCGGATCAGCCCCGACCAGTACTCCCGGGGCGGGACCGGTCCCGCCCGCGGGCCCCAAGTATTGCGAAAGATCTCGTTGATGGCGAGCATGGCCATGTCGCAGCGGACACCGTCGCAGTATCCGGCCATGGTGGACAGCAGTTCGACCGTGTCGGCCCGAACGCCCGGGTAGAAGGTGTTCACCTGTAGGACGTCGGTCCAGGGATCGGAATATGGGTCTCGACCGAAGGCAAATACGCGGTCGCCGACCCGGGTGAACTCGTTGGGATGGCGTTCGAGTTCACCCTCGTCGCCGCCCATCAGGTAGTCAGGATGCTCGGCTGCCCACGCATGGTCGGGCGCGACGTGGTTGGGCACGAAATCGAGGAACAGCTTGAGGCCCCGGCGGCGGAGCTGGTGGCGCGCCACTTCGAGACCGGCGAACCCGCCCATGCGCCCGTCAGGCGCATACCCCCGAATGCAGTACGGGGACCCGACGACCAGGTCGGGGGTGAAGGGGGCCGGCAGGTCGGCCGCGATGCGACCCATGTCCTCCGTGCTGGCCGCCACCGTCCTACGCGCCATTTCAGTGCCGACGGGACTGCGCTCCCAGACGCCCATGAGCCAGACGGCGTCGATGGCCAGGGCGGCCAGCCGTTCCCACTCGGACTCGGGAACATCGCCCAGGGTGATCGGACACCCGGCGGCGCGGCTGAGCTCGTCCAGCCACAGCCAGGTATGGATCTCGTAGATGACCGGGCCCGCGGGCCCATGAGCGACTGACACCGGCCCCTGGTTCATCCGGGGAAGAGACTAGAAGGTGAGCCCGTCAGGGAACGGGCGGAGGAAACGGCATCGGGCGCGCCGGTGGGAACGAGCGCCGGCTGAGCGCGACGGGCCAGCCCGATAGCCTCCCGTATCGGCGCACCGCAAGGACGCCCGCGACGCTCGAGACGACCCTCGGGGCGACGCTCGGGATGACGCTCGGAAGGAGACCGTGATGCAGATCGGGATGATCGGACTGGGGCGGATGGGGGCCAACATGGTTCGCCGCCTGATGGGCGACGGCCACGAATGCGTCGTCTACAACCGCACGCCCGAACCAATCCATCAACTGGAAGGTGAGGGGGCGACCGGCACCCACTCCCTCGAGGAGTTGCTCTCCAAGCTCACCCCACCCCGGGCGGCGTGGATCATGGTGCCCGCCGCGTTCGCGGGCGAGACGGTCAACCAGCTGGCCGACCTCATGTCCGAGGGCGACATCATCATCGACGGCGGCAACAGCTACTACCGCGACGACGTCGACAGGGCCGAAGTCCTCACCCCCCGCGGCCTCCACTACATCGACGTCGGAACCAGCGGCGGGGTGTTCGGCCTCGAACGCGGCTATTGCCTCATGATCGGCGGAGAAGAGGGGCCGGTGACCCATCTCGACCCGATCTTCCGCTCCCTCGCCCCCGGCCTGGACGCCGCCTCCCGCACTCCGGGGCGGGAAGGCGATCCCGTCCCGCCCGAGTACGGCTACCTGCACTGCGGACCGGCGGGCGCGGGCCATTTCGTGAAGATGGTCCACAACGGCATCGAATACGGCCTCATGGCCGCCTACGCCGAAGGGCTCGGCATCCTGCACCGGGCCGACGTGGGCAAGTACCAGGGCGATCAGGACGCCGAGACGGCACCCCTGCAAAACCCCAAGTACTACCAGTACGAGATCGATACCAGTGCGGTGGCCGAGCTGTGGCGACGGGGCAGCGTGGTCAGCTCCTGGCTGCTCGACCTGATGGCCCACGCCCTGCTCGGCGACCCTGACCTCAGTGGCTTCTCGGGCCGGGTGTCGGATTCGGGTGAGGGCCGCTGGACGGTGCGGGCCGCGGTCGACGAGGGCGTCCCGGCCGGGGTGCTGACCACCGCCCTCTTCCAGCGCTTCAGCAGCCAGCGCAACGGAGACTTCGCCGACCGGATGCTCTCCGCCCTGCGCAAGGAGTTCGGCGGCCACGTGGAGAAGCCAGCCGGATGACACCCATCAAGCAGACGCCAGAATGGGAAGCGCTGGATGCTCATTTCCTCGTCCACTGCCGCGACCACCTCCGGGAGCTGTTCGCGGCCGAGCCCGCCCGGGGCACGACGCTGACAGCCGCGGCGGGCGACCTTTTCCTCGATTATTCGAAGAACCGCCTCACCACCGAAACGATCGCATTGCTCGTCGACCTGGCCCGGGCGGCCGGGCTTCGGTCCCGAATCGACGCCATGTTCGCAGGCGAGAAGATCAACGTGACCGAGGATCGGGCCGTGCTGCACATCGCCCTGCGGGCGCGGCCCGACGAGCACATTTTCGTCGACGGTGTCGACGTGGTCGAGGCGGTCCACGGAGTCCTGGGAAAAATGGCGATCTTCGCCGAGAGAGTCCGCAGCGGCGCATGGACCGGGTACACCGGCAAGCGCATACGCAACGTGGTCAATATCGGCATAGGAGGTTCCGACCTTGGTCCTGCCATGGCCTACGAAGCCCTGCGCGATTACAGCGACCGGTCCCGGACCTTCCGGTTCGTCTCCAATGTCGACGGCAGCGACATCTGGGAGGCCACAGCCGACCTGAATCCGGAGGAGACGCTGTTCATCGTGTCCTCCAAGACGTTCACCACCATCGAGACGCTGACCAACGCAGCCACCGCCCGCGACTGGCTGCTGCGTTCGCTGCACGACCCGGCCGCCATCGCCAAGCACTTCGTGGCCGTGTCCACCAACGCCAAGGCGGTGGCCGCGTTCGGGATCGACAC
>JALYXV010000247.1 GCA_030947025.1 Actinomycetota bacterium
TGGCCAGCCCGACCGCGGTGAAACGTCTATAAGGGCTGGTGCGGACCATGGCCCTGGTCAGGTATTGCAGCAGGGCTCGCTCGGCCTTGCGATCCTTGGCGTCCACCACCTCGTGGCGCCGGTAGCGGCAGGCGGCGTCGTGCACGCCGGAGGCTGACTGGGCGAGGGTTGTCAGGAAATTCCCCTCGCCCAGCCGCTCACGCAGTGTGCTGCGTTCTTGGGCCAGGGCACCGGCATGGGCGAGCCGGATCTGGGCCTGACCAGCGAGCCGCCGGTCGTGGTTGTCCGACCATCGGGCCACACTGGCGGGCAACTCGGCGGGCAGACCCTTGGCGGGCGGGCCGGGCCGGTCCCTGTCGTTGTGAATATCGCGACGAAGGGCCAAGAGGCGGCCACGGGTCTCTTCGCCCGTGCCCGGGACCAGCTGGTACAAGTCGTCGCTGGCGGCTTGGGCCAGCGCGGTGCGAGTGCGCTCCAAGGCCACGGCTTGCTCGATGAGCGAGGCCATATTGGGGTCGGCCAGACGTTGGCGCGCCATCGGGTTGATCCGCACCATCCACACCGGTTCGATGCCCGGAGGCCCCGCCGTCATCGGCTGCCCGCCAAATGGGCTTCCACCGCGGCCAGCCGGGTCTGCCAGGTCTCGCCGAATACCGTGTCCACGCCCTCCGCCACGGCGTGGCACAGGTAGAATCGTCGCACCGGGCTGATGTCCAGGGCGGGCAGCAACTCGTAGAACAGGTTGATCGTGAGGCGATAGCCGGCGAACCACGACGGCGGTTCGTCGATCACGCCGCTGGCCGCCACGGCGGTGTGAAAGGCGCTGGTTCCCTCGGCTCGACGGGCCGGCCCGGCCGCCGGGGGCGTCGCCCGGTCAAGGTCCTCGCCCGTGACCTGACCGGCGAAATCGGCTCGGCACGAATTGAAGGCGTTCCGCCACTCCGTGGCCGGGCCGCTCTCACGGCTGTCTCTGACCCGTTTGACCAGCTCTTCCAGAACGGCTCGGTCTTTTCCCATCCGGTTGTCGAACGACGAGCGGTAATCGGCCAGCGGCCCGGCCCAATGGAAGAAGGCTTCGGCGTGGGACCGGAACGAGAAGGCCCCGAAGGCCATCCCGTGCGGATGCGTATCGGCCAGGGCGAGAAATGCCTCGGCCACCCGGGCCAGCAGCGGTCCCTCGCCCACCGTGGCGGCCGCCTGGGTGAGGGGCGCGAACAGGTGGGTCAGGCCGGCCGAGCGCAGGGCGCCGAGCCGGCCCTGCCACACCGGCGAAGTGTCGGCCGCCAGTAGCTCGGTATGGCCGTGGGGGTGCCGGGGCAGGTAGGGCGGTGGTACGGCCTCCATCTGGCCCAGCATGGTGGCGGTGCGAAGGTACGCCTCCTCGCTCGTCCCGGCTGGGACGGGGTAGCGGCGGGTGCCCTGGGCGAGGGCGACAGCGACGCCCTCCCAGTCGATGGGCCGGCCCTGGTGGGCCTGGGCCCGTAGGTCGAAGTGGGGCCCGAAACGCCAGCCGGTGGAGACGTGGATCCGGTCGGCGCCGAATTGGCTGGCCAGTCCCCGGGCGATCGGGGCCAGCACCGACGCCAGGTATTCCCGCCGGGCGGGCGAGAGCACGAAGACGCGAACGCCCGTGGCGGTCACAGGTGACCGCCCGGCATCGGCGAGGCCTGCCACTCCTGCCAGCAGTTGCCCACCAGCAAGAATGGCGGCCTCACCATGATTTCCGCGTCCCCCTTCGAGCGTCAAGCGCTCAAACGCAGCAGGAGGAACTGGACGATGAGGAGCAGCAGAACCAGTTGGCGTGCGACGCCCCCAGTTCTGGTAGCGCGACCGCCGAGTTCACGTCGAAAACGGTCAGCTCCTCGATATCGAACTCGCTGAAGCCCTCATCACTGAGGCTCAATTCTGTGGCTTCACCCATATAGGTCCTCTCCTCTTGTCAGTGGTTTCCTGTCTCCAGCCGCCGGGGCGGCTGAAGCCCGATCGCCTCGCCGGGCGAGGCTGGTACCCCTGTGGGGATTCGAACCCGATCGGCGATCCGGGGCGCCAAGTGCTTCCGTTTGCACCAGAGGACGAATGTCGAATGATTTGTATGGCCCGGTCGCGAGAAGGGCGCGAGCGAATCGCGAGCGCGTTTTCGACATTTGGCCCATTTGCCCAGGTTGGCGTTCACCCGAGTAGGTGGAGATAGAGCGCCTGGGTCTCGGCCGCGGGCCCGACCCCGAGCTCCTCGGCGAGCATTCGCCGGCACCGCTCGTAGGTGCGCAGCGCCTCTCCCCGGCTACCCGCGGCGGCGTGGGCCTGCATGAGCAATCGGTAGCTGGATTCGCGGTAGTGGTCGAGGGCCATGGCTTCCAGCGCGGCCCGCTTCGCCCCTTCGATGCCGCCCGCCGCCAGTTCGGCCCGGGCGCAGAGCTCCAGGGCGGTCAGCCGGTCGTGGGCCAGCTCGGCTCGGACCTGGTCGAACCAGGGGTTGTCCGGGCCGGACAGCAGCCGGCGTTCGAGGATGGTGACGGCCCGACGGACCAGCGCGGCCGCGTTGACCGGGTGATTCTGGGTCAAGGCGGCCTCGGCCGAGGCGATCAAGCCAGAGGCGACGTCACGGTCGATTGCCACCCCCGGGGGGAGGCGGAGTTCGTAATAGCCGCCCTCGCCGGCCAGCGTGGGCCGGGCTGGAAGGCCGCCCGCGTCCAGGAACCTGCGGACCTTGGTTATCAGGCCCCGGAGCGCCCCCTCCCAGTGTTCGGGCAAGCTGCGCGGCCACAGCAGTTCGGCCAGTTCGGCCTTGTGCACCGGCCCCCGGCGCAGGGCCAGCATGGACAGCACGGCGCGGGCCTGGCTGCCCCGCAGGACGGCCAGACGGGTGGCTGGTTCCCCGGTCTCGAGTTGCACCCATCCGAGGATCGTCAGGCGAACGCCAGTCGTGCCGGGGTCGGGGTACGATCCGGGGGCATCGGCCGGGCTGGTGGTGACGCTGGCGGTGCGGGTGGTGGGGCTGGCAGCCCAGGAGGCGGGGGCGAGGGCCGGTCCCGCGGGTACGGAGGACATCGAGGCCACCGGGGCCACCGGGGCCACCGGGGCCACCGGGGCCGAGCCGAGGAGCCGGGCGGTGGCCCAGGCAGGTGAAGGGCGGGCCGCGATCCGGGCCGGGTGGGTGGCCGTGGCCCGGCCCGCCGACACGGGCCCATCGCCGCTGGTGAGGAGGCGGAGCGACGGCTCCTGGTCGGGATGGTCACCCGGCAGAAGCCCAGTGTGGTCGTCGTCCAATCCGCGGTCGAACGTTCGCGGGGCCCGGGCCCAAGGAATGCCGACCGCGATGGCGGCCATCCCGGGCGGTCCCGTTGTCCCCGGGGCCACCCGCCGGGAACCAACGGCGATCGACACCGCCCCATCGGCACGGGCGAGCGATTCTTGGGGTCCCGGCGCGAAGGAACTGGCCGTCTCGGCGGCCTCCACGACCAGGAGCGGATTGGCGACGAGGACCTGGCGCGGGTGGGCCCGGTGGCACAGCGCGATCGCCTCCCACACCGGGCGGCCGCTGATGCCGAATGGCTCCCGGGTGACGTCGCCCGCGGACAGGCCACCCGACAGGCTGGGCCCGTCCGCCAGCCTGCACAGCAGCGACGACAGGGCTCGTGCGCAGATCAGCGCCTCCACGGTGGAGCTGAAGGTGGCGGCCCAGCCGTCGGTTGCGGTCGTCGCCTCGCGTCCTCCATAGTCCGCCGCCGCCTCCCGGGCGGCCCGAAAACAATTCACTCGCCAGAGCGCCATCTCCGAATCAGCCGTGGGTCCGGTGACCGACGGGCTGAGATCGCAATACAGCACCGCGAGCTGTTGGGTCTGTTCACCTGAGATGTCGTCGACGAGAGACACGGTCTTCCCTTTCGAGGGCGGAGGGGTTGGGGTCGACACTGAGTTGAGCGCAGGCGGCGACGGACCAATCTCGGCGACGACGCGGCGAATGGGCCGCACCGCTCCCCCGGCGAACCGGGTGGGAGCGGTGCGGCGCCCGGGGCAAGGCCGCGGGCCGACCAGGGGGGATCGGCCCGACCATTCGCCGCGTGTCACACGCGTCCGACTATGAACCTCAGTTCAGCGTCGCAGTAGATCCAAAGCTCTGCATTTCCGCAGTACAAATGTCCTGCCCAGTCGAACTCCGCGGTCGCGCTTTCAATCCCCCAAGATCAGGGGTTCAGATTCGTTGGGGTTCAGATTCGTTTGGATTCGTTGCGTTTCGGGTTCCGGGATCGTCCGTGTCACTCGTCGAAGTCCATGAAAGGAACGTCAGGCGGAAACTCGGCTCCTTCGGATACCCGTAGGCGGGCGACCAGCGCCAGTATCAAGTCTTGGTCTTCGGGCGACAGTTGACGGAACTCCTGGCCGAGCGCCTCGACCCTGCGGTCGGGGGGGGAGGACAAAAATTCCCTCATGCCGACACGGTAATGCGCCTTCGAAGGCCATTCGGGATTTGTGTTCCGGGCCACGGGCCCGCGGCCGCCCTTTCGTCAAGCGCTGCCCAGCACCCCGTCGGGAAGGGGGGATTTGAACCCCCGGCCTCAGCGTCCCGAACGCTGGCCAGCCGTCATTGGGCGACACGATTCGACACGTAATGGCTGGTCAGCGACCTAGTCCGGCACTCAGCGACACGTCACGATATGTAGCGTCCGCGCGATGGACGCGCGATGGGGTACGGTTCGGACTTCATGGCAGAGGACAACGACGAACGGCGCCACGAGGACGACGACAGATGGCGCCAAGAGGAGATCAAGAAGCAAATCATGCGGCTCGGGTCCCTCCGCCCGGCCGGCTTCACTGCGCAGGAAGTCACTGACGCTGTCAACGACGCAACCGTCAGCAACCGCCCGCACGGGGACCCGCACACGGTCCTCTTCGGGTTGTCCGAGGTTCAAGCGGTCCTCGAAGGAATGGTCGTGGACGGAGCACTCTCATCCGGTCATTACCCCGGGAGAATTGGGTCTTACTCGGCGCCGGACGAACTGCGGTATCGCCTCGTCAGGACTCCGCCCCCACGGGCTGAGGACTGAAATCAAGCGCCACGGTGCTGCCGCGGCCTACCTCGATGCGGCCCCGCCGGGACAGTCAGTTCCTCAAAATCAGGGCGAGCCCGGCCCGTGAGGTCGCTCCGCCCGTTGGAGCAGCCGGCCCAGCGCGAAGACTCTGGACTGGTGGTAGGCAATCGCCGTCTGCTCCCGCCCAATCTCGGCCCGCCACTGGTCAGGAGTGCAATCCAGGACCGGCCGGAAGGACCCGTCCGGCAATTCAATGAACCCGGGGACTTCGTCCGGTTCCAGCCTCGCACCGTCGTAACAGTCACTTGGCACC
>JALYXV010000166.1 GCA_030947025.1 Actinomycetota bacterium
GCCCGGGTGGGTCGAGACGGCGAGGCGCCGTCGCCCCGGTCACCGCTCCGGCGAGGATCGACCGCGCGAGCCGGAACGCCGTCGCCCGCTCCAGAACCGGAGTCGGACTCCGCGCTGGTGCCTTCGACCGCCGGCTGGGGGCCTGAGGCCATCAGGGGGTTTCCTCCGCCAGGACCGGTGCCACCGACGTCACCGCCTGCCCTCGATCGAGGCTCACGACCCGCACGCCGGTCGCATCTCGACCTTGGCTGGCAATCTGGCGAACTGGCATCCGGGCCATCACCCCTGACGAAGAGATCACCAGGATCTCATCTTCCAGCCCCACCATGAAGGCACCAACCACTTTTCCTCGCTGAACCGTGATCCGGATGCCCCGGACACCCATGCCACCCCGGTTCTGGCGGTTGAAATGGTGCAATTGGGTGCGCTTACCAAACCCCCCGTCGGTGACGATCAGGATGCTGGCCTCGTCCCGGGCCGGGTCGAGCGAAACGAGCTCGTCGCCCTGCTTCAGCGCCATACCGCGCACACCGGCGGCGTCGCGGCCCATGGGACGGACGTCATCCTCGCTGAACCGGATGGTCATGCCGAGCCGGGACACCATGAAGATATCGTCGCTGCCCGAGGTCTGGATGACCCCTACCAGTTCGTCGCCGTCCCGGAGGTTGATGGCGATGAACCCTTCCCGGCGCGATTTGTCGTATTCGGCGAAGTTGGTCTTTTTCACCTGACCCGCCCGGGTGGCGAAGAACAGGTACCGATCGGCCGGGAAGTCCCTCGTGTCGATCAGCGCCTCGATCCGCTCACCGGGATCCAGGGGCAACAGGTTGACCAGGGCCGTCCCCCGGGCCGTCCGCTCCTTGACCGGGACTTCGTACGCCCGCAGCCGGTACACCTTGCCCCGGTTCGAGAAGAACATGAGATGGGCGTGGGCCGACGTGTGGATGACCTGGGTGACCAGGTCCTCCTCCTTGAGGTTGGCCCCCCGCACCCCACGGCCCCCGCGGCCCTGGGTGCGGAAGGTGCTGGCGGAGACACCCTTGATGTAGCCCGCCCGGGTCATGGTGATGACGATTTCCTCGTCATCGATCAGATCCTCGGCGCTCATGTCGCCGTCGTCGTAGGTGATCTGGGCCCGGCGGGGCGTCACGAACTTGGCCCGAATGGCGCCCAGCTCGTCCTTGATGACGCCGCGCAGCAAGCCCTCGTCGGCCAGGATGGCCTCCAGCTCGGCGATGGTCTGCCGAAGCTTGGCCATCTCCTCTTCCAGGTCGGTCCGACCGAGGCGGGTCAGCCGGCTGAGGGTCATGTCCAAGATGTGATCGGCCTGCACCTCGGAGAACTCGAAGGGTGCGGCCATCAGGGCGGCCTTGGCCGACGGCCGGTCGTCGGACGCTCGGATGGTGGCGATGATGGCGTCGATCATGTCCAGCGCCTTGAGCAGGCCCTCGACGATGTGGGCCCGGGTGCGGGCCTTGGCCAGACGGAACTCGGACCGCCGGCGGATCACGTCGACCTGGTGATCGATGTACGCCTGGAGGGCCTGGGCCAGGTTCAACGTCCGGGGCACCCCGTCGACCAGGGCAACCATGTTGACGCCGAAGCTGGTCTGCAACGGGGACTGCTTGTACAGGTTGTTGAGGACCACGTTGGCGTTGGCGTCGCGCTTCAGGCCGATGACGATCTTGGTGTCGATGCCGGCCGAGAGGTCGTCGAGGCTGCGGATCCCTTCGATCTCGTGGCTGTTGACCAGCTCGGCGATCTTCTCCAGCACGGTCTTGACCCCGACCTGGTACGGGAGCTCGGTGACGACGATCTGGTCCCCGCTCTTGCCCTCGTCGATCTCGGCCTTCGCGCGCATCTTGATGGAGCCCTTGCCCGTCGAGTAGGCGTCCCTAATCCCGGCCTGGCCGAGGATGAAGGCGCCGGTGGGGAAGTCCGGGCCCTTCACGATGCGCATCAGGTCCTCGGGCCTTGCATCGGGATGGTCGATCATATGGAGGACGGCGTCGACCACCTCGCCCAGGTTGTGGGGAGGGATGTTGGTGGCCATGCCCACCGCAATGCCCTGGCTGCCGTTGACCAACAGATTGGGGAAGCGCGACGGCAGGACCGTGGGCTCGTCTTCCTCGTTGGTGTAGTTGCGGCCCATGTCGACGGTGTCCTCATCGATGCCCTCGAGCATGTGCATGGCCAGCGGCGACAGCCGGCATTCGGTGTAGCGCTCGGCCGCGGCCGGGTAGTCAGGTGAGCCGTAGTTGCCGTGGAAGTCGATCAGCGGGTCACGCAGGCTGAACGGCTGGGCCATGCGCACCAAGGCGTCGTAGATGGCCCGGCTGTCGTGGGGATGGAACCGGCTCATGGTGTCGCCGGTCACCTTGGCGCATTTCACGTGGGTGCGGTCGGGCCGGTAGCCCTGGACGTGCATGTCGTAGAGAATCCGGCGGTGGACCGGCTTCAGCCCGTCGCGTGCGTCGGGCAGGGCCCGGGAGATGATGACCGACATGGCGTACTCCAAGAAGGAGCGCTCCATTTCGGTCTGAATCTCGATCGGCTCGATCGACCCGAAATCGGTGCTGGTACCACTGCCGCTGCTACTGCCACTGCTACTTCTACTGGGGCCCGTGCCGTCGGGTGGTTCGGGAGGAAGGGTGTCGCTCATCAGATGTCGAGGAACCTCACGTCGCTGGCGTTGGTGACGATGAAATGCTTGCGCAGCTCGACGTCATCGCCCATCAAGATGCTGCACACCTCGTCGGCGATGGCCGCCTGCTCCACGTCGATGCGCAGCAGGGTGCGATGGGCCCGGTCCATGGTGGTCTCGCCCAGCTCGTTCCAGTCCATCTCGCCCAGGCCCTTGAGACGGTTGAATTCGTTCTTGTGGTTGGGCCGCTCCTCGAGGAAGCGCAGGCGGGCCACGTCGTCCTTCAGGTACATCTTCTCCTTGCCCACCGTGGTGGAGAACAGCGGCGGTTGGGCCGCGAACACCTGGCCCGCCTCGATCAGCGGGCGCATCTGGCGGAAGAAGAACGTCAGTAGCAGGGTCCTGATGTGGCTGCCGTCGACGTCGGCGTCGGCCAGGATGATGACCTTGCCGTAGCGCGCCTTGGTCACCTCGAACTCGTCGCCCAGGCCGGCGCCGATGGCGGCGATCAGGGCCTGGATCTCGTTGTTCTTCAGCATGCGGTCGACCCGGGCCCGCTCGACGTTCAAGATCTTGCCCCGGATCGGCAGGATGGCCTGGTACTCCGGATTGCGGGCCCGGATGGCCGAGCCGCCGGCGGAGTCGCCCTCGACGATGAACAGCTCGGCCTCCCGAGCGTTCTTGGTCCGGCAATCGGTCAACTTGCCCGGGAGGCCGGCCCCCTCAAGGGCCGACTTGCGCCGGGTGGCGTCGCGGGCCGAGCGAGCCGCCACCCGGGCGCGCGCGGCGGTGACCGACTTGTTGACGATCTGGCGTCCTTCGGCCGGGTGCTCCTCCAGCCACTCGGCCAGCTTCTCGTTGGTCGCCCGCTCCACGAGAGAACGGATGGGCACATTGCCCAACTTGGCCTTGGTCTGGCCTTCGAACTGAGGGTCACGGAGCTTGACCGAGACGATGGCGGTCAGGCCCTCGCGGATGTCCTCACCCAGCAGGTTGTCGTCCTTCTCTTTCAGCTGACCCTTGGCCCGGGCGTACTTGTTGACGACCGACGTGAGGGCCTTCTTGAAGCCCTCTTCGTGCATCCCCCCCTCTTTGGTCGAGATGCCGTTGGCGAAGCTGTGGATGCCCTCGTAGTACCCGGTGTTCCACTGGAGGGCGACCTCCACCTCGCCATCGTCCTCCGCCGCGCTGAAGTAGGCGACCTTCTTGAACAATGCCTCCTTGGAGGCGTTGAGATGGCCGACGAAGTCAATGATCCCGCCCGCGTACTGGTACTTGATGAACTGATGGTCGTGACCCTCGCGCTCGTCGATGAAGCGGATCTCGAGACCGGCGTTCAAGAAGGCGTACATCTGCAGGCGCTCGACGATGGTCTGGGACCCGAACTGCGTGTCCTCGAAAATCTTGGCGTCAGGCCAGAACGACACCGAGGTGCCCCGCCGTCCCCGGGGGGACGGACCGACCACGGCCAGCTTGGAGGTGACCTTGCCGCCGTGGGCGAACTCCATCCGGTAACGCTGACCCTCGCGGTCGACCTCCACCACCAACCGCGACGAGAGGGCGTTGACGACCGAGACGCCGACGCCGTGCAGGCCGCCGGAGACCTTGTAGCCCTCGCCGCCGAACTTGCCGCCCCCATGGAGCTTGGTGAGGGCGATCTCCACGCCCGAAAGCTTGAGTTGGGGGTTGATGTCGGTGGGAATACCTCGACCGTTGTCGACCACACGGACCCCGCCGTCGGACAACAGCGTCACGTCAATTCGGGTGCACTGCCCCTGCATGGCCTCGTCCACCGAGTTGTCGACGACCTCCCAGACCAGATGGTGGAGGCCGGTCAGACCGGTCGAACCGATGTACATGCCGGGGCGCTTACGCACGGGGTCAAGGCCCTCGAGAACGGCCATGTCCCTGGCGCTATAGGACCCCGGGACGCGCTGCTGACCCTGGTCCTCAACCCTTGCTTGCATCGCCATGAACGCGACCTCGTCTAACCTTGTGGATGGGGGGCGTCTCGGCCCGAAAACCGCAGGTCAGGGCCAAGAAACGCGACTGTTGTAGTTTACCAGACAGGGTGTGTCAGCCGGTCATTTCTGGCGCCTCGCGACCACTTTCATTTCGATCTTCTCGACCGCCGCGTCCCCCGTCGCGGACGCCACCTTGCGCACCAACTCAGGCCCCAGAAACGCCAGCTGCGTCGCCCATGCGGGCTGCTCGACGCCGATGCGCAGCACCCCGCCCTGGACTCGTATCGGCCAGGCGTGAGCCGCGATCGCCGGTCCCACGATCTCCTCCCACCGCTCGAACAGCGCACCCAGCACCGACGGCGAGGGCGCACCCAAGGACCGGGCCAGCCCAGGGAGAGAATCCGCCACCGGACGGGGCTCGGGGACGTCCCCGGGCAGCGGCTTCCACGGGCTCACCGGGCCGACCGGCGCCGGGTCGGGCCAGTTGCAATGGCGGCGATCTTCCCCCAGACGAGGGTGGGGCCGTTCACGGGAGGATTTTCCCCCCCTCCACCCGAACAACCAGGGCCGCCTTCGCCTGGGCAGGCAGCCGGCCCGCAGTGGTGACCAGGGCCTGGCCGGGGGGCAGCGAGTCGAGCAGGGCGGCCGCCCGGTCCGCGTCCAACTCGGAGAACACATCGTCGAGCAGCAGCAGCGGCGGGCTGCCCAACTCCCGGGTCAGCAGTTGGTGGCCGGCCAGGCGGAGGGCGAGGGCGAGCGAGCGCTGCTCCCCCTGGGAGGCGTGGGTGCGTGACGGGAGGCCGGCCAGGCTGACGATCAGGTCGTCGCGCTGGGGGCCCAGCGTGGTCACGCCCCGGCGCAGGTCGTCGCCCCGAGCGGCGGCCAGGGCGGACACAAGTGGGCCGTCCCAGCTGCGCTGGTAACGGATCGTGACATGGGCGGCCCGCTCGGCCACATGGTCGTACACCGTGGCCAACTCGGGTCCGAGGAGGTGGACCAGGTCGGCACGCGCCTCGGCAACCGCCGTTCCTGTCTCGGCCAGCTTCTGGTCCCAGACGTCGAGGGTGAAGACGATGTCGGCGGCCGGGCGCGGGTTGCCGCCCGCCTGCTTGAGCAGGGCGTTGCGCTGGCGCAGGATGCGGTCGAGGTCACTGCGCAGTGCGTCGTGTCGGGGGTGTAGGGAAACGAGGAGGTCGTCGAGGTAGTCGCGGCGGCCCTGTGGTCCCGCTTTGATCAGGGCCAGGTCGTCAGGGGCGAAGACGGTGGCCTGGAGCGCACCGAGCAGGTCCCGGGCCCGGCGGAGGGGCTGGCGGTTGATCTGCACCCGGTCCCGGCCGCCCGGGCGGACCTCGGCCTCGATGAGGAGGCGGCGGCCGTCACTGTCAGCTTCGGCCCGGACGACGGCCGCGTCGCAGCCCATGCGGACCAGGGCCTCGGGCGGGGCGCTCCGAAAGGAACGGAGGGTGGTCAGGTACCCCACCGCCTCCAGCAGGGTGGTCTTGCCCTCCCCGTTGTTGCCCATGATGACGGTCATACCAACCGGCGCGGGCGCCAACTCGGCGGCCAGGTAGTTGCGGAAGTCCGTGATCCACAGGCGGTCGAGGTGCACCCCGGCCCTCCCGGCGCCAGCGGGCTCAGGACACCCGGACGGGCATCAGGAGGTACAGGTAGTCGGTCCCCTCGGTAGGCTTGAGCGTGGCCGGCTTGAGGGCGTCGAGGGTCTCCAGTTGGACCTCGTCGCTGGTGATCGCCTCCACGCCGTCGATCAGGTAGTTGGGGTTGAAGGCCACGACCATCTCGGCGCCTTCGTACTTGGCATCGACCTCTTCGGTCGCCTGGCCCCAGTCCTGGGTGATGACGGTGAGCTCGATCCCGTCGGAGCGCATGGCGATGCGGACCGGCGTGGTCGGGTCACGCACCATGAGCTTCACCCGGCGCACCGCGTCCAGCAAGGCGTCACGGCCGACGATGAGACTGTTGGGGTAGTTGCTTGGTATCAGTTGGCGGTAGTTGGGGAAATCGCCCTCGATCAGCCGGGTGGTCAACTTGACGTTGCCCAGTTCGAAGGTGGCGTCGTGCTCGCCCAGGCGCAGGACGGCGGCGGGACCGTCCTCGCCCGTGGGGGCGGCCGCTACGGCCGCGGGAGCGTCGGCCGCGGGAGCGTCGGCCGGCAAGGCGGTGACCCCTTGCCCACCGGCCGCTTCGGACGAGCCTGGGTCGGGCGACGCCTTGGCGGCGGAGTTGAGCAGTCGTTGCAACTCCGCCAGCGCCCGGGAGGGCACCAGGACGTGCTGGTCCCCCTGGAGGACGCCGACACCGGGGAGGTCGCGGACGGCCAGCCGGTACGAGTCCGTCGCCACCAGGCGCAGGCCGCCCTGCTCGGCCGCCATCAGGACACCGGTCAGGATGGGCCGGGAATCCTCGCTCGAGGCAGCCCGCACGACCTGGCGCAACGCCTCGGTCAGCCCCGTGACCGGCAGCTTGACCGCGTCCCCGGCGATCGGGGGGAGGCGGGGGAAATCTCCGGCGGGGTGGGTCCGCAGCGTGAACTGCGACCGCCCGGAGCTGATCCGGAGTTCGTCGTCATCGTCGTCGGATTCCACCGTCACCGCACCAGGGTCGAGCGCACGGACGATGTCGGTCACCAGCCGGCCGGGTGCTACCACGACGCCAGCGGTGGCGACGGCTACGCCGGTGGAAATCTGGATCGTGAGGTCGAGATCAGTGCCAACGACCCGTAACTGGTCGCCCGTCGTCTCCAGACGGACGCCCGAGAGCACCGGAAGCGCGCCTCCGCGGCTGGCGATGGCCCGCCCCGCGGTCGTGAGGGCCTCCAGCAAAACGTCACGTTCGCATCGAAACTTCACCGGCAACCTTCCTCAATCATTTATTGAATTCAAATTCTGTAACAGCAGTAGTAGGTCCTGTGGATTGTGGACAACCGGCCATCTGGGCTGGTCAGATGGGGCGCCGTCCTCCAGCCGATGTCCCCAGGATCTCACAGGGGTGTGACGGGAATGCGGTCGGTCGGTGGATGGCGCCGGGGTGATCCTCCGAAATGACAACGATCCGACACAATCACATCCCCACGTGGTCATCCGCCCCCCCGGATCCGTTGGATCAGCTGCGTGGCCTGGTCGTACACCTGGCGACGTTCCTTCATGAGCTGGGAAATCTTGGCCACCGCGTGGATGACCGTCGTGTGGTCGCGCCCGCCGAACTCCCGGGCGATGGCCGGGTAGCTGAAGTCGGTCAATTCTCGGAAGACGTACATGCTGATCTGGCGGGCGTTGACCAGCGGGCGCCGCCGGCTGGTCCCGCACAACTCGTCGACGGTGAACCCGAACGTGCTGGCCGTCGCCTCCAGGATCACCTTGGGCGTGATCTGCCTGGGCTGGTCGGCGGCCAGGATGTCCGACAGGACCTGTTCGGCCAGCTCGATGGTGAGGGGTTCACGGTTGAGGCTGGCGAAGGCGGACACCCGGATCAGGGCGCCTTCGAGCTCGCGGATGTTGTCCCGCACATGGGTGGCGATGAGTTCCAGGACGTCGTCGGGCACATGGGGCCGTTCCGTCTCGGCCTTCTTGCGCAAGATGGCGAGGCGGGTCTCGAGTTCCGGGGGTTGGATGTCGGTGATGACCCCCGACGCAAAGCGGCTCCGCAGCCGGTCCTCGAGGGTGGCGATGGAGCGGGGATGGCGATCGGAGGTCAGGACGATCTGCTTGCTGGCCTCGTGCAGGGAGTTGAAGGTGTGGAAGAACTCCTCCTGGAGGCTCTCCTTGTTTTCCATGAACTGAATGTCGTCGACCAGGAGCACGTCGCACGCCCGGTATCGACGCTTGAACTGTAGGCCGGTATTGTTCCGGATGCTTTCGACGAACTCGTTCATGAACGTCTCGGTCGAGACGTACCGAACATGCGAGGCAGGGAAGTTCACCCGGACGTAATTGCCGATCGCATGAAGTAGATGGGTCTTGCCCAGACCGGAATGTCCATAAATGAAGAGTGGGTTGTAGGCGCTGGCCGGCGTCTCTGCCACGCTCTGGGCGGCGGCATGGGCAAACCGATTTGACGAGCCAATGACAAACGCATCAAACGTATAGTGAGGATTGAGTATGTCCTCGCTCGCTCGAGGGGCTCTGTCGTCCGCTGAACTACTCACCGTTGACCCCCTGTTGTTACGAGTCGTGGTGGCGCGACTTGCGGGGGACCAAGGGGCCGCGATGGTCGAAGAGTCAGAGGGGGAAAGTGCCTGGCCATTGCCGACTTGGGCCTGTTCAGGCGACCTGACCAGCAGCGTGACGCCGAGGCGTTGTCCCGCTACGTCCTCAACCGCCGCCTCGATCAGGGGGCGATAGCCACGCTCGAGCTTGTCCTTCACCTGCGAGCTGGGAGTAGTCAACACCAGGCTCTCGTCTTGCACCGCCGTCGCCATGACGCTGTCGAAGTACGCCATCCATGTGGCATCTGACACTTGGTCCCGCAACTGCTTGGAACAGGTTTTCCACAGTTCTCCGACGTCCCACACGAATGCCTTGCGCCTCCCCTACCCCTTATCGCTTTCCACAAGAACATCCACAGGCTGTGGAGAACCGGGTGGGGGCGACAAGAGGGGCCCTGGTCGGGGCCCCCACTTGCCCCCGGGGAAGGGAGCCGGTCTCCGGCGCCGGGAGGTCGAGTCCCGAGGCGGTTTGCCGACGCTAGCACTCTCGTCCGCTTCCGGGAGCCGCCAACCCCGGTCGTCCCCGGCGGTCAGCGACGATCCCGAAGGTGCATGAGGTAGGCCACGGCCAAGACGGCGATGATGGCTACCACGGTGATCACGGCCAGCATCGCGACGACTGGACCAGCCGTCACACCCTGCCGGGTCAGGGAATCGTTAGCCGCAGCGGCGACGATCTTCACGTTGTCTGCAGAGGGTTCTGCGGATGGTCCTGATACAACAACACATCAGGATAGATGCCGCCGGACCGTCGGTGTTGCGGCCTGGGGTAATCAGGCTGGGTACAAGGGGGCTGTGATGCTGGGATTCTCTCGCCGTCCATGGTGTGTGGGTGCAGTGGTGGCCGTCCTCGGCGGCCTGGCGGGGTGCAGCTCCGGAACCTCCTCGGGTGCGTCGGGTGCGTCGGGTGCGTCGGGTGCATCCACGACGGTCGAGAGGAGAGGCAGGAGCGGGGCCAGCCAAGGCGAGCAGCTGGGCGCCCTGGCCACGTCGCTCAAGGCAGGCGAGCGGGCCACCTTCAAGGCCGTGTACACCTACACCGGCGCAGGGTTGATCGGGCCGATAACGATCGAGCAGAAGCCCCCGAAGACGCTGTTCAAGACTGCCCACGCCGAGGTCATCGGGCTGAGCACCAGCACCTACTTCTGTTCCACGGCCAGCACCCCGCCGACGTGCGTCAGTGGAAGTGGGGCCAACCCCCTGGCTGCCATCAGTCGGCTGATAAGCCCGGAGTCGGCCCTGGCCGCCCTCCAGCAGGCCCAGGTGGCGGCCAACTCGGCGGCGACACAAGTGACGTTCTCGACCGAGACCTTCGGCGGGGTGGCGGCCACGTGCGTCACGATCTCAGCGGGCAGGTACTGCGTGACCCAAGACGGGATCCTGGCCTACAGCGGCACGGCGGCGCAGAACTTCCAGCTGACATCGTTCTCGAGCAGCGTCGCGGAGAGCGACTTCAACCCGCCGGCGGGAGCGACAACGATCACGGCCCCCTAGATCCTGGTCGTCGGAGTCAAATCGTCGGCTGATCCACGCGGGCCAGCCGCAGGCCGGCCCGGACCAGGATCCTCCCCGCGGGCCCGGCCCCGCCCCCCACCCAGTTCAGCCTGACGGTCGGTCCGGACCTTGCGATAGCGTCGATGGGTGGGTAGCCCCATTCAGGTCCAGCTGGCGGCCGAGCGAGCTCGGGCCGAAACCCTGATCAGCGACCTCAAGCTCGAACTGGCGGCGATCGCCGAGTCGACCGCGGCGGGGCCCGACGACGAGCACGACGCTGAGGGATCGACGGTGGGGTACGAACGGGCTCGCGTCCAGGCCCTCCTGGCCCATGCCGAGCGTGCCGCGGCGGAGATTGCGGCCGCGGCCGAGCGGGCCGAAACGGGCGACGGGACGTTGCGCTGTCAACGCTGCCATTTTCCCATCCCCTTCGAACGCCTGATCGCTCTGCCTGCCACTCGCACCTGCGTCACCTGCGCCGCTTGAGGCTCCGGTGAGGATCGCAGTGGCGGCGTGCGAGCGGGCCCCGGACCTCGACGATGACTGGCCCCTGCTGCGAGCCGAGTTGGCGCAGCGGGGCGTGACCGCGACGGCGGCGGCGTGGAGCGACCCGTTGGTGGATTGGGCGGCGTTCCCTCTGGTGGTGATCCGGGGTACGTGGGACTACTTCGGTCGCCTCGAGGAGTTCCTGGCCTGGGCTGAGCGGGTGGAGGCCGGCACCCCGCTGGTGAATCCTGCGTCGGTCGTGGTGTGGAATACCGACAAGCGATATCTC
>JALYXV010000304.1 GCA_030947025.1 Actinomycetota bacterium
CACTGAAAAGGTGTCCTCCGACTCGGGTGCAAATGGTGGCTCGCAAACCCCATCCTCCCAGGTCAGGACACCTTTTCCGCGGATGGTCAGCTGCTCACTGGGCTATAAATCGGTGGATCCAGGCTAAGCTGATGTAACCAAAAGGACGCGCAGGTACGAGGCGTTGGCGGCCGAGATTACCGCCTCGACGATCAGATCGAGCCGGTCATGGCCAAAACGCCCCGAGCTGATCGGCCTCTTCGGCGTGGGCCCGGGACTCCGCGGGAGCGACAAACCCGAGCGGTGCGTTCGAAGGAGGCGTTCTCCCTGCTGTGGCGGCTCCTCGTAGGTCGAAGCATCGTCGGGCAATGGGCCCGTCGCACCACCGAGGGCATGTCGACAAAGGGATAATCCGCTGCCTCAAACGCCAAAACGGCGGCGAACGATCCGCCCGATTGGTCTCGCCGGTCGGCGAAAAGGTCGGCAAGTCGACGTGGGTGGACAGCGAACGGGAGGAAAGCCTCTGGAGGCCGCTGTCAGACGTGCCGGTGCGCGTCCGGATGAGTCACGGCCTTGTAGACCTCCGTCAACTCCTTGGCCCGACATTGCATCGTGGCGTTCTCCGAGGCGGGGATGATCGCGTGGAACTCGATGTGTTTCAGGCTTCCAGAGCTGTATGCGGCGTAGCAGATGGCCATTGCGTCGACCTCGTTCGGGACCTCGAACACGCCGATGAGGTCGTACTGCGAGAACAGCCAGTAGGCGTTCTCCAGCACTCCACCCGCATGCTCGACGATCTCTCGGATCGCCGCCTCGCGGTCGATGCCCTCGCTGATCATGTGCGCCCATGCCTCGGGCGTATACGAAACGAACCCGATGAACTTCGACATTTCGCCTCCTGAGATATCGGTTGCAGTTGGACTCGCGGGCGCACGATATCAGCCCTCCAGTTACGAGGCTCGGGCGGCTCCGGCCGAGCGCTTCGTGCGCGAGCGCAGCGTCAGCGCTCCGCTCGAACTTGTCGTCGAGGTCGACCACGTCAGCAATACCGTTGTGTGCCGCGGTTCACGCCACTGCTGATTCCGAATCTCCTACCGTCGGGGCCGTCCACGGCTGCTTTCCTCATCTTGGCAAGGGCGTGGTGTCGCAGCTTGGGATCGCGTGCAGTGATGGCTATACGGCGCTGTTGCGTTTGCTGTGGGCGGCCTCAGGTGACGGCGCGCACGTCCCCGCGTCGATCACAAGGTCAGCCCCCGCGGCCTTCGAGGTGACGGTGGCCGATGAGCTGCGTGGCGGCCTCCACCGGCTCCTCTTGGGGGGTGAGCCCAAAGGTCGTCGACGCGCTCGCCGTGGCGCTGAGACTCGACCCGTTTTCCTGCAGCCCGCGCTGGCGCGAGACCGCGACGGCAGCTTGCGCTTCTATGCCGCAGCACCGCAGCTCGTGCGTGCCCGTCGCCTTCGCCACGACATCAAGACAACGCCCGTGGCGACCGCCACGTACCGCCGGCTGGTACTCGACGAGATCATCACCGCTGTGGGCCACGTGGAGCTGCCCTCCGCTCGCACAGCTCGTCGGAGTCGACTCAAAACCGCAGGTTGAGCATTCCGGCGAAGCCAACCCAGCACCGTGGCCGGGGTGACGATCCCCAGTGGCGCAACCGGGGTGGCAGTAGCCGCATCAAGGAGGTCAGGATCGTCCGGTCAGCCCAGGTCAGCTTCGGGCATGGCACCTGGCGGCAACACGGCTACCTCGTGCCGCAGCACCAGGACCTCCGCGTCTTTCGGTGCCGAGGATCGGGCGAAGAGCACCAACCAGTCGAGCAGCCTGACGAGGATCAGGTTGAGCAGTCGAAACGTCACGGACAGAGATCATGCCCAGCCGCATTAACGAGGTGAAACGCCAGGTAACCGGCCCTGTGCCGACTCTTGGCACGTTACAGGGAGGGCGACGGCGATGACGCTTCATACCGACAGTGTCCACCCATAGCCCGGCCAGCCTGAACGCAACGGTCCCCGCATGGCTTACCCAGGCTAACCTGTGCTGGTCCAGTCAACAGAAGGAGGTGGTGATGTCCACAGAATCGACATCACGTGCGGCTCATGGTCACACCCAATTACTCCATGCGCAGGCGTTGATCGATCACTCCAAGTCGGTAGTCTTCGTGAAGGGCTGCGACGGTCGACATCTGGTTGTGAACCAAGCCTTTCGTCACGCCCTGGCGCACGTGGAGAGTGATCCGCTGGGCAAAACAGACGACGCCCTATTTTCCCCAGATGAGGCCGCTCGGCTCCGCCATCACGACGAGATTGTCCTCAAGGGCGGCGATTCGATCGAGTTTGAGGAGGAGGTCGATTTTGGCACGACAGTGCGCACCTACGCGACCGTGAAGTTTCCCATCCTTGACGATAGCGGCACTATTGTCGGTTCCGGGGGAGTAGCGACCGACATCACTGACTACAAAGATCAGGCAGTGACGGTTCTTATCGATGGGAAGATCGTCGTGCTCGACCATAATCCTGAGTCCCATACGCGAGCCAGAGCAGAACACCAGGCATCGGTGCAAACCGCAATGACCGCACTAGCGAGAGCGGCGCTAACGGGAGCAGGATGAGACGGGACGGCTGACAACAGCATCCTACGCATGGCGATCTGATCTGAAGAGGCCCCGGTACGACGGACAGGTCGGTTATGCGGGGTGATGCTTCTCTCCCTCTATGACAGGGAAGAAGGCAACGCAAGCGGGCGAATCGCGGGAATAGCACCATTTTGCCCGGGACAAACCCATCCTCACGCCCGGTATACACGCAGGAGATTGCCAGAAGGTTTACAGGGCCCCCGTCGGGGGTGCCCGTGGCAATTGGCCGTGGAAAGCGGCGATAGGGAGGGGGGGCAACCCGAATGGAGTGCCGAAATTTTGGTCCAACTATGCGGCTACGCCCTTTCGATGATCCGCCCACGAGCGGGCTGCTGCTCTCATCCGGGCCTTCAAAGGCTTCGGATCGGACGTCGCTATCTCATCCCACAGGCGGGCGTTGGCGACCGCGAACATGCTGAGGTGGTTGCGCGTGGCCGTTTGCCAGGCGGGCACCCTTCGAGCCCAGCGCTCCGCGCCTTCGGCGGTGTGCCCGGCAACGATGAGCCGGAGAACCCAGCACGCCGGATCGAGCCAGGCCGCGCCGAGCGTGGGCCACGCCCAGTCGATGAGCCTCGCTCCATCGTCGGTTATCAGCACGTTGGCGGGTTCCAGTCCGTATGCAGCAGCACCGTTCCCGCTAGGTGGACGGCGTCCTCGGGGTCGTTCAGGTAGTCCCGCCAGCGGTTTTCTGCCCGCTTCAACCCGGGAAGGTCGGGGCAGACGAGCTGACCCAGCCGGCGCATGACATCGGAGACGGTAGCAAGGTCGGCCGATCCAATCGCGTAGTCCGCATGCCTTCCGCTGATGTACTCGAACCCGATCGCTTCCCAACCGTCCGTCTGGACCTGCCACAAGAGGCGGGGCGAGATGCTTTGGACGTACGGGGCCGATGGTCGCCTCACGGGCTTGGGTAACAGACCCCGGATCATCGAGTCGTAGCCCTTTGACGAAGACCTTGGCTGTGTCGGTCTGAAGGATCGCCGCGAGTGCCGAGTTCTCTCCCTCGGTGACGGTGACCGCCTTTCGCACTGGTCCTGTATTGCTCTGGATGGCTTCCTTCATGCGGACAGGCAGGTCGTCCCAGGAGGATCGTTTCACGCTGATCCTCTGGCGGTCCCGATTCGCGGGGGTCCGAGTTGGACGATTGTGGTTTGTCGCTCTGCCCGTTCGATCTCGGCGAGTTTGTCGTCGACGCCGGCGAGGATGTGGGTGAGACGTTCGACTTCGCCGAGCCAGCCGCGATCGCGGGCCTCTTGGGTCTGTTCGATCAGGCCTTCTCGGGTTCGCTGCAGGCGGGGCTTGGCTCCCTGGTCGGGTCGGGCCAGCTTGCACTGTTCGCACGCGTATTCGTGGACGCAGTTGGTGCCGTAGGCGCGCATGCAGTCACCGATCGCGATCTTGCGTTTGGCGAAGTGTTCCTCGAACTGGTCCCACTCCTCGGAGGTCACGTCGCGGTACTCGTCGGACGGCCGGAACCGGCGGCGGTTTTCGATGAACGCCCGATGGGAGCGGATCACGTCCTCGGGGAAGATGGCGGCGTAGCCCTGGGTGGTCTTGATCGAGGCGTGGCCGAGGAGCTTTTGGATGATGTGGGGCGGCAAGCCCGCCGCCAGGGCGTCGGTGGCGAACACCCGCCGGAAGTCATGGGCGGTGAAATCGATAGGGCTGCCATCCGCGCCCACGAGCCCGCCGCCGCGCATACGCCGCGCAGGACTCGGGAAACGTAGGCCTTTGTTATCGGCCGGGTGGTGCCCTTGAAGCCCTTCCCCGCAGTGCGTTGGAAGAAAAACGGCAGCGGTTCGCTGTTCTTGCATTCGGCGTAGTCGTAGAGAACCACCGACGGGAGGGCCGCCTCGGTGGACCCGACGGCGCTGCGGATGCGTCGGGCCACGGAGGCGAGGATGGCGGCCAGTTCGGGGGCGATGACGAGCATGCGCTCCTGGTCCATCTTGGAGGGGTTCACGTGCAGCAGGAGGACCTTGCCGACGTTGGGGTCGCGATGGTCGTACTCGTGCACGTCGAGTTGGGTCAGTTCAAGCATCTCCTCGATGCGGATGCCGGTGTGGCGCAGCACTTCGACCACCACGACCCCCCAGAAGGCGTCTTCCTCGTCATGGATCAGATCGTGGGTTTCTGTCGACAGGCTCCCATCGGCCTGGACCTTCTTCATGCGGGGGTGGGCGAGGTTATGGGCTGCCCCGTCGACACGCTCGTACGTGTCCCCGCCGACGGTGACGCGCTCCCCCTTGGCGACGGTCCGGGCCGCCTCGTAGAGGGCTCGTACTTCCTGGTAGCGGCGCTCGGCGACATCGGCCAAGGTGGTCACCTTCACGGCCCGGACCCGGGTGCGTTCGTGCATCTCGCTGCGCAGCTGGTTGCGCCACTTGTCGTAGCGCTTGACCTCGTTGTCGCTGATCGGCGGCGGGCACGCCCACCCAGCCCAGCGGGCCGGGTCGTCGAACGCCAGTTGGATCAGGTCGGCGTAGAAGCCCCGCACCGTCATCAACACATTCATCAAGTTCCTCCGGGGGACCCGCCCGCCGCCGGGAAGCTCCCGCCATCTGATCTGCTCCTTCCAGGCCGTAGCCACGTCCTCGGACAGGTTGATGGTGTCGATGCCCGGCGATATCTGCTCGACCTGGGTCCAGTACAGGGTGCAGAGACTGGTGACGACCGACCGCAGCGTGGAGTAGTCGATGCCGACAGCGCGCTCGGTCAGGTAGGCGATGAACAGGGCCCGCACCCGGCTGCTCTTGATGGGGTTGTTGTCGACCAACTGGGTCACGGTTTTCTGGCCTGGGCGGATCGCCTGACGTAGCGTCCCCTCGACCACGCCGCGGCTCTCCAGGCACGCCCAGAGGTGTTCCAGGCCGACCGTCTGGTTGCGGCGCACGAGGACCGTGTCCCGGTGGGCCAGCAGGTCGGCGGCGGTCAGCTTGGCGACGGGACGGCCGGTGAGCACCAACAGCCGGCCGAGGACGCCTGAGGAATGCGATCGGCTCTGTTCGCTGGCGGGCGCCGCGATCAAGATGTCGGCGTCAGGATCGTTCCGGAAGCCCGCCAGCTGAAGCCACAGGTTGCTGGTCCGCAAGCCGTGCAGGTAGTCGAAGCTGGGCCGGACGACGTCGAGCGCCAACAGCGCCCCCAAACCGGCTGTGATCAAGTAGATCGGCCCTTTGGTCGTCGGGAGGCCCAACTTCTCGCTGACCACGTCCTTGGTGACGCCCGGGCCCGCTTCCTCGAGGGGACTGGCCTGCCAGCGCTCCTGCCAGGTGTCGCCCGGGAACAGCGCCAAGTAGGCCATCAGGCGCTCCGCCCCCAGTCCTCGCCGCATGCCCGACGACGGATCGGCCTCCGCAGGTTGCAGACCCCACGCCAAGGCGACGATCTCCTCTGCTGGGGATCGCTGATGACGCTGCGGTGCTGCGTCGAACACCGGCGATGCCAGTTCGCCGAGGCCGTCGCCGGGCTTGCGGCGATAGTACGGCCGGGGGTTCGGTTGGCTTGGTTTGCGAAGGCGGCCCGATCCGGCGGGACCAGGCGTCCTCGTCGCCACCGTCGCCGTCATCGGGGACGTCGCCCCAAGAGGTCGTCGATGTCGGCCTGGGCGTAGGCCCCCGGCCCTGCGGGCGCCGGCCGGGGACGGGCCTGCGCCTCCCGCTGGGCCTCGATCAGCTCATCGAGGCGGGGGCGCACATAGCGCTGCGTGGTGCTCAGATCCTCGTGACCCATGATCTCCTGCACCTTGTGAAGCTCCATGCCGGCGTCGAGCATCCGCACGCAGGCGGTGTGGCGAAGATCGTGTGCCGTCCAGTTCGTTCCCAGCCGCCTGTTGATCCGGGAGAAGATTGCCCGGTAGGCGCCATAGGTCAATGTGCGGCGCTCACCGCGGGCCACGACCCACACCGGGTCTTCCGATCCGGCCACGTATCCCGACTCCGCCTGGTAGCGCCGCAACCACACCACGGCGTCACCTGAAACCGGCAGCCACTGGGCCTTGCGGCCACCCTTTCGGACCACGTGGATCAGCGCGTTGCCCCAGTCGATATCCTCGCCCGCCATGCCCAGCAGCTCACCGGGACGGACGCCACAGTCGACGGCCACCTTGACCAGCGCCCGGTCACGGTCGCAGCCGAGCTCCGCCCAGAACCGCTCGAAATGCTCGTCGGTCATATGCCGGGGCG
>JALYXV010000307.1 GCA_030947025.1 Actinomycetota bacterium
ACCCGGCGCCCAACGACAGCATCAACGGGTTCCTCTACGCAAGCACCAACGACAAGGAAACCTTCACCTACGTCTTCAACGAGCAGAAGACCAATCCGGACGGCTCGATCACCGTCACCGCCGCTCACGAGGAACTCTTCGGGCCTACCGCCAAAGGTGACCTGTACATCGGGCAGTCCACCTGCGGCGTGAACACCAGCGGCACCCCGACGACCACCACGACGACCACCGTGCCCGGCCAGGCAACCGCCACCACCCCGACCACCGCTGCCACCACCGTCACCCAAGTGGGCGGCAGCGCCTATGGCTCCTACGTCAACATCAGTCTCTTCGGCGGGCCCTTCGCCAGCCAAGGACCGGCTCCGAAGGTCACGCTTCCGGCGGCGGGCTCATCAACCCCGGTGACCGCCTCCGCCCCGACGGGCAACGTGGTGTTCGGTCCGGCCATTTTGTTCAACTCAGGCCCTGTGACGGTGAGCACCCAGGGGACGCCCGCGGGGGGGTCGGTCACCAGCTCGACATCCTTCGAAGGTTGCGCAACGGCGGTCACCAACGGCTGCATGGTGGGCGAAGTATTCGGTGGGTCCTTCACCGCCGGCACCGTCGCCAGCACGTGCACCGCCAGCTCAGCGGGCCTGAGCGGCTCGACGACGTTCACCAACGCCAAGCTGGCGACGTCGACCAATGAGGTCGGCGACCCAGCCACGACCGTGCAGGTGCCGGCCAACCCGCCGGCCAACGACACGATCAACGGAACGCTTCAGGTCAACGGCTCCCTCGACACCTTCAAATGGGTCTTCAACGAGCAGATGGTCAACCCGCAGGGCTCGATCACCGTCAACGCCGCCCACCAATACCTCTTCGGACCGACCGGAAGAGGTGACGTGATCATCGGCCAGGCTTTCTGCGCCCGGTCGGTCTCGGCGTCCTCGGGGTCGGGGGGGGGCCTGGCCGCCACTCCCTTGGCGGCAACCGGGGGCGACGTGGCGCTGTTGTTGGAGCTGGCGCTGGTGCTGTTGATCACGGGGTGGTCAGCGGCCCGTGGAGCGGCCGACATCCGGTGGCGAGGGCGGAGTCACACGAAATGACCGTGGCCCGCGCCCGGCCTGCCGCTTCGGAGCCCTCGATGGTCGAGGACCTTCTGGAGCCCGCCAGCCCTTCTTCCCCCGACCAGCCCCGGCGGGGCAACCATCGCCGCTGGACCAGCGCACTGCTCTCGTACCTGGTGATGGTCTACGTGCTGATCACGCTCAACTTCCTGCTCCCCCGCCTCATGCCCGGTGACCCGATCAACGGACTCCTCGGCCAAGCCTCGTCCCACTTCAACGGCGGCGACCAGACTCGCGCCGCACTGCGGAAGTATTACGGCCTCAATGGCTCCGTGCTATCCCAGTACCGACATTACCTCTGGCGGCTGGCTCACGGCGATCTGGGCCGGTCGGTCACCAACCTCGCCTCGGTGGGACACGAGATCAGACGGGCCCTACCGTGGACACTCCTGCTGATCGGAAGCTCCATCGCGGTCTCTCTGACCATCGGCATGGTGGCTGGCATACACGCGGGCTGGCGTCGTGACCGCCCCGCCGATCGGGCCCTGATGACCGGGCTGATTGCCGTTTGGCAATTCCCCTCCTACCTGCTGGGATCCATCCTTCTGTTTGTCTTCGCGGTCAAGTTCCACTGGCTCCCCCTGAACGGAGCCCAAACGGATCTGGCGGGCTTCGGCTGGGTCCAGAAGGTCCCCGACATTGGCCGGCACCTCCTGCTGCCCCTCGTCGTCCTCACCGCCTCGTTGACGGCGTGGAACTATCTCCTCATGCGGGCCGGCATGGTCACCGAACTGGGTTCCGACTACCTCATGCTGGGGCGCGCCAAGGGCCTCCGCCCGCGCCGGCTCAAGTACCGCTACGCGGCCCGCAATGCCCTGTTGCCGTTGGTGAGCAACGCCGCCCTCGACATCGGGTTCGCCGTCGCGGCCAACGTGGTGGTGGAGCAGGTCTTCTCCTATCCCGGGTTGGGCGGCCTGCTGTTCGGGTCAATCGCCACCCGCGACTATCCCGTGATCCAGGGCGTATTCCTCGTCCTCAGCCTGGGCATCGTGACCATCAATGCCCTGGCCGATGTGCTTTACCGTCGCCTCGACCCGCGCACGGCCGTATGAACGCCGAGATGTCTGCCACCGTGGATCTTCCTGTTGGAACCGGGGCCGATGGTGCCCAAGCAGCCCAACCCGGTCGCGTCGGCCTCTCCCCCCTCCTGGTGATCGGGTTGGCCGTGGTCGGGCTGGTGGTCCTGGTCGCCCTGTTGGCCCCTCTGCTGGTTTCGTACAACCCCCAGACCGTGGACCTGAAGGCCCGCGCCATGGAGACCCCATCGGCTCGGCACTGGCTGGGCACCGACAATCCCGGCCGAGACATCTTCGCCCAGCTGGTGTACGGCACGCGAGCCTCCCTCATCGCGGCCGTGGTGGGCGGCTCGCTGGCCATGGTCGGGGCGATTCTCTTCGGGGTGCTGCCCGCCGTGCTCAATCGATCGGCCGACGCCTTCTCCAACCGCCTGATGGTGTTCCTGCTCGCCCTGCCCGGGCTTCCCCTGCTGATCGTCATTGGTTCTCTGGCGGGCGACAACGCAGCGGTCCTGATCCTCGTGATCGGCTTCGTCGGCATCGCCCCCAACGCCCGCATCCTGCGTAGCCAGGCGTTGGCCCTGCGGGACCGGGGCTTCATCAGCGCGGCCCGGGGATTCGGCGGCGGTCCCCTCTATGTGCTGCGCCGCCACGTCGTGCCGGCCATGGGACCGCTCGTCCTGATCGGCTTCGTGAACTGGGCGAGCGTGGCGGTTGGGCTCCAAGCCGGACTGGCGTTCCTCGGACTCGGTAATCCCAGCGCGGTGAGCTGGGGGCAGATGATAAACCGCGCTCTCACCCAAACGAATATCTACTCCAGCCCCATGTGGGCATGGTGGGTGCTGCCGGCCGGGTTCGCCATCACGTTGACCTTGCTGGGCTTCACCTTCATCGGGGTCGCCCTCGAGCCGTCATTCAACCCACGCTGGCGGAGATCACCGACGTGACGACCAAGGCAGAGCGCGAGCGGGCGAGCGCCCGTCCTTCCGACGGCGGGATCGACCGCCGGCAATTTCTCCTCGCCTCGCTGGGCGGGGTGGCCGCCCTGGCCTCGGCGTCGTGCAGCAGCTCGAATGCCGTGTCCGGTCGCAGCGTGCATCTGTCCCAAGGCGCCACCGGATTCCCGACGCCTTTCGCCGCCAACGCCGATTTCGGGTACAGCCAGATGAGCTTGGTGTACGACACACTCCTGTGGAAGGACAGTAGCGGCCAGCTGCTGCCCTGGCTGGCCGCCAGCTTCACCAGTTCGCCCGATCACCTGACCTACACCTTCGTGTTGCGCGACAACCTGAAATGGAGCGACGGCCTGCCGCTCACGGCGGACGACGTCGTCTTTACGTTCGACTACTACGCCAAGCAGGTGACGCTGGCGCCGCCGGTGATCATCCAGCCGCCCCAGGGAATCGCCCATGTCAAGGCGGTGGGAACCCAGACGGTCGAGATCACTCTCGCCAGCCCACTCGTCACCTTCCTGGAAGAGGTGGCTGGCGCGCTCCCCATCGTCCCCCGGCACGTCTGGTCGACGATCAGCGACCCGGGCGGGGCCCAGGACCTCAAAGTCCTCGTGGGCTCCGGGGCGTACCGGTTGGCGTCGTACAACGGCGACGGGGGCGCACTCCTCTACCTCGCCAAGAAGGATTACTTCCTCGGCTCGCCGTTCGTGACGCGCATCGAGGAACGAGCAATCGACGACCCCTTCAGCGCCCTGCAATCGGGGCAGACCGACGTCGCCACGGGCGTCGGGCTGCGCGCTGACATCCTGGCACCGTTCACCAGCAATGCCGCGTTCGGCATGATCTCCGAGGTCGGCTCGGCAACCAATGCCGTCTACTGGAACCTGGGCAAGGAAGGGGCCCTGTCCGACGTCAAGTTCCGCCGGGCGATGCTCATGGCCATCGACCGCCAGGACATCATTTCCCGAATTGCCGCAGGTAGAGGGCGGCCCGGCAACCCCGGTTTCCTGTCACCGAACAACCCATTCTTCACGCCCGTCCCCCAATACCAGTTCGATTTGGCCGCGGCCAACTCGCTCCTCGACGGCGCCGGGTACAAGCCGGGAAACGGCGGTGTCCGCCGGGATTCCAAGGGCAACGCCCTCAGCTTCCAATTGCTCATCGATATCGCCCAGACCCCCTTGGCCGAGATCCTCGTCGGCCAGCTGAGGCGGGCCGGTATCGAGCTCAAGCCGAAGGAGGTGGCGGTCGGACCGGAGCTGTTCGGCAACAAGCTGACCGGTTCCTACGACATCGCGGTACTGCCCTTCCCCGGGCCGGGGCCGGGAGGTCCCAACGCCGATCCAGACGTCCTCCGCTTGCTGTTCTCGTCCAAGCTGCCCCCTTCGCTCCAGGCGGCGACGGCCTATGCCAATCCCGCCTTCGATGACTTAGCGGAGAGACAGCGGGTGACCTTCGACGACACGCAGCGCAAGGCCATCGTCGCCCAGATGCAGACGATCCTGGCCGACGACCTCCCAGTCGTCCCTCTCTACTACCCGCAGACAGACATGCTCTTCCGCAAGCAGGTCCTCGACCAGTGGTACTTCACCCCTGGCCAGTTCCCGTCGGGCCGTGACAACAAGCAGCTCTTCATTACCGGAATGAAGACCGGTACCACCGTCCGCTCCAAATAATAGCGACTTGCATTGATCGCAGAGTCCAAAGCTGTAAGTATGTCGTAATGCGGCGAAATAGCGCAGTTTTGTTCATATTGGTCAGCGCGCTTCTGGGTGTGAGCTGCAGCAGCAAGGGGAGCACGTCTGTGAGCACGACGGTCCCCACTACTGGGAACCCAACCTCCACCGCTCCCACGACCACCGCAACCACCACTCCTCCGTCGACGACGGACCCGACTCTGCAACCAAAAGCCACGGCGGCGCTCTTTCAGGCAGCCGACTTCCCTGCCTCTTTCAAGCCCCAACCCGACCAGAGTGGAGCGTGCCCGGCAGACCCGAACATCAATTGCAGTTCGTTGGCCGTTGAAACCGTTTGGCATGACATCTTGACTTGCCTGGGCGTGGCCGACGCCCCACAAGCCATCGCGACCTCTCCAACCTACCTCCAGGGCCTGGCAACCCAGGCCCGGGCGACGGTGGAGTACACCACCGAGTCGTCCGCCACCGCAATCGCCGCCGCCCTGGCCGGCCCCAAATTCCAGGGATGTACGACCGATGCCTTCACCGCCGACGCAAAACATAGCGCTCCCCAAGGGGGCACTCCCGGCCCGTCGGTGGTTACCCCCCTTGCCGCCCCCCAGGTCGGCCAGAAGGTATCGGCTTCTCGGATCAACGTCACCATGAACTTGCAAGCCCTCAAGGTGCTCATCTTCCAAGACTTCCTGGTCGTCTTCAATGGCCGCACCGTGGTCCGGTTCTTCTTCCTCAACCCGGGCGGCGGGTTCCCACCCACCCTGGAGCAATCGCTGATACAGAAGGTGGTCAGCAAGGCGGGGACATAGCTCGCCGACGCCGGGAGCGGGGAGCGTTACCGGCGTGAATCAGCGCTGGCCGGACGGTAGGCGGGCGAGGCGTCGACCAGCAGGCGAGCGGTGTCGCTCTGTGGCGTGGTGGACACGTCGGCGGAGGATCCCTCCTCCACGACCAGCCCATTGTCCAGTACGACGATGCGATCGGTCATCTTGCGTACCGACGCCAGGTCGTGGGAGATGAGCACCAGCCCTAAGCCATTCTCGACCTGGCGCTCGCGCAGGACCACCAGCAGACGGGCCTGCTCGGAGGCGTCGAGCATGGCGGTGGGTTCGTCAGCCACCAACACTTTGGGCTCCGCCACCAGGGCCCGGGCCAGGGCGATCCGCTGGAGTTGACCCCCGGACAGCTCATGGGAACGGGTTTTCAGAAACGTTCCGGTGGGTGGAAGTCCCACACTCTCGAGCGCTTCAGCCACTGAAGCCCGGCGCACCGCGCCATTGACGTTGATCAGTTCGAGCGGTTCGCCGACCAGCTCTTCGACAGTGAGGCGGGGCGACAGGGCGTCGGCGGGGTCCTGCATGATGAGCTGAATGCGCCGACGGCGTAGCCGGTCGGTGCCTCGCCAGGACGTGGGCAGCGGCTCGCCTTCCAGCACCACCTGTCCCGAGTCCCAAGCGAGGTGCCCGGCCACGATTCGGGCCAAGGTGGACTTCCCACTTCCTGATGGGCCGACGATGCCGACCGACTCCCCCTCGCGGATGGAGAAGGAGACGCCCCGCAGGGCAGCTACCGCGTGGCGGCCGTGGCCGAAGGACTTGGTCACGTCCTGCGCCGACATGAGGGTTTTCAGGCCTCCGAAATGACAGAGCACCAAGCGATCGCGTGACAGGGCCAACTCCGGATGGGTCTCGGAGCAGATGGACTCGGCCTGGGTGCAACGGGGGTTATAGGGGCAGCCTGACGGCACCGCACGGGGGTCGGGAGGCGCTCCTCGGATCGGTCGCAGGTCTTTGGTGGTGGTCATGACCGGATAGGCGTTGACCAGACCCCAGCTGTAGGGGTGGGCGGGCTCGGCAATGACTCGCGCGGTGGAGCCCTCCTCCATGACCTCGCCGGCGTAGAGCACCATCGTCCGAGTCGCCAAGCTGGCGGCGTCGGGCAGGTCGTGGGAGATCACGACCATGGCAAAACCCCGGTCATCGGCCAACCGGACCAGGCGTTGCACCAGCTCATGACGGGTGGCGGGATCGAGGCCTGCCGTCGGCTCGTCGAGCACGACCAGGGCCGGGTCAAGCGCCAGCACCATGGCGATGGTGGCACGGCGCCGCTGTCCCCCCGACAGCTGATGGGGGTAACGGTCCAGCAGGGCCGGGTCGAGCAGCACCTCTCGCGCCAGCTTGGCCGCTCGGAGGCCGGATTCGCGGGCGCCCATCCCGAGCCGCTCCCGCAGGGGCTCGGCCACCTGGTCGCCGACCGTGACCACCGGGTTGAAGGGAGAACCCTGCAGGGCGAGGGCGACGACGGACCAGCGCACCGAGCGCAGGTCCTCCTCCGACGCCCCCAGCAGTTCGACGCCGTTGACCCGCACGCTGCCCCGAGCCTCGGGCGGCTGGATGAGCCCGGCCAGGCACTTTGCCAGTGTTGACTTGCCGGATCCACTCTCACCGACGATGGCCAGCGACTCACCCCGCTCGAGCGAGAAGCTCACCCCGCGCAACGCCTCCACTTCACCACCGAAGCGCACCGCCAAGTCCGTCACGTCCACCAGCAACCCTGTGGCCGGCGACTTCTCGGGCACGACAGCCGTGTTGTCGTTGTGCATGCAAATGTCCTGACCGACGGGCTGGGCGGGCGCCCAAGGCTTGGGCTTCTCACCACCTGAAGAGAGGAGCATAACCGGTGGCCAAGCCATTTCCGATTCTGTCCCGCGAAGGGACAGCGACAGTGGTGGTGCAACGAAAATGACAGTGCCGCTCAGCCCGGCTCCGCACGTCCGAAGGGGACCGAAACCGCGTCGCTCACCTAGTGGTTATTGGCGAAGAGTTCCCCGCTGCGGCGGATCGTCCGGGACACGTCGGCCTCGGAAGTGGCGTCACGGGACCCCCGCTCGGGTCCAGGACGGGAGAGGAGCCTGACCTCGTCCAACGCCGGACGTCCAACACTCGTCCGGGATCTTCAACGTTCTGCGTACGGAGCAGCGTCAGGGCATTGAGCTATCGGCCGGGAGCAAGGGGCTGGAGGCCGAGGTCGAGCGCTGCGTCGGCCATCCGGTCGTCATAGGTGACGACACCGCTCAGGTCATTGCCTGCGGCCAAGGCCGCTGCCAGGTGGACGGCATCGAGGGTACGGAGTCCAGGAGGCCGCAGGCGTCCTGCCTCCAGTAGAAGGTCTCGATCGACAACAAGTTGGTCGAGCGCGTCGAGGTGCGTGAGCGCAACGTCGAGATCACCGCCGACGCGATTGACCGCTCGAAGCAGTTCGGCAACTGCAAGCTCGCAAGTCATCAAAACATCGTCATCGTCGAGACCCGCTCGCCAGGCCGCAATAGCTGGGCTCTCACGTTCGACGACGGCAAACTTCACGATCGCGGACGAGTCGAGATACCAAACGCTCACCGCTCCTCGGCCCGAAGTTCAGCTAGAGCTTCCGAAGCCGGACGCCCCGTCCGCACAGGGGCGGGCAGTGGCGTGGTGACGCTGGCCGGCTTTAGCCGTCCTGACTGGCGCAGGTGCGCGAGCCCATCTCCTTGAGGCGGTGGACCGAGTACGGCCATGACCTCCCCGCGTCGAGTCACCTCGATCCGCTCTCCGGCGTGCGCGCGGCGGATCCACTCGCTCGCATTCTGCCGCAGTTCGCGAACCCCAATCCGCTCCACGAGTACACATGGTAGCACCTGAGAGAATGTCAGTCGATGCGCAAGCATTCTTTCCAGATGACACGTCGACCGATCGTTCCTCGGTCCCGGAGAATCAACGCTATGGTCCTCAGCTAGGTTCAGGCTTGCGAAATTCGAGTGATTGCTCGCGAGGGCGGGTTCACAAAGCGACTGGGCAAAAGGGGGCGTTGCACACGGCGGACATACGAGCGCTGCAGATCGGTGGCCGACATTCGGTTCGGCGCCGTCGCATGGCGGTCGGGATCGCCGTCGTGGCGGTGGCGGCCATGCAGATGGTTGTCCCTCGTCAGGCTCGTGCCGTCACCATTGGTATCAGTAGCGACAACACGCGGACAGGTTGGTATTCGAACGTCCCGAAGATCACCCCCTACGTCGCCGCCCACCAATTCGGTCAAAAGTGGTCCAGCGCGGTGGATGGCCAGGTGTTCGCTCAGCCGCTCGTCGTCAACGGAACAATCGTCGTCGCGACCATCAGGGGCACCGTCTACGGCCTGAGCGCGGCCACGGGCGTGCCGCAGTGGAGCCGCAAGCTGGGGACAGCGTTCAACAACGCCGACATCGGCTGCCCCGACCCGCCCTTCTCGGGGATCGTCGGTACGCCCGTCGCCGACTCGATCTCGCACCCGGGCCACTACATCGCCTTTCTCATCAGCCGAACGTACGCGTCCGGTACGAGTGGCCCGGCCGCGTACTTCGAGCATGCCGTCGACGTGGCCACCGGGCAGGAGCAGCCGGGCTTCCCCGTGGCCCTTCAGGGCAGCGCCGACAACGACCATTCGTCGACCTTCGATCCGACCCAGCAGCTTCAGCGTCCGGGACTCCTGCTGCTGAACGGTGTCGTCTACGCCGGCTTCGGGTCGTTCTGTGACACCGCGCCCTACGAAGGCTGGGTCATCGGAGTGTCGGCGACGACGGGCGCGATCACCACTCGGTGGACCGACGAACCGGGAGCCGGCAGGTCCGCAGGCATCTGGCAGAGCGGTGCCGGCCTCATGAGCGACGGCGCCAACGAGATCTTCCTGTCCAACGGCAATGGAACCATCAACCTCACCGCGCCGGTGGCGGGGACCAGCCCGCCACCGGACATCGGTGGCTCCATTGTCCACCTGCAGGTCCAGAAGGACGGCAGCCTGAAGGCCGTTGACTTCTTCACTCCCTACAACTCCATCAGGCTGAACAACCGCGACCTTGACGTTGGTTCCGGGGTCCCGGTGGAACTCCCCCCGGCCCAGTTCGGCACGGCCTTCCATCCACGAGTTCTGGTCCAGGGGAGCAAGCAGGGTTACCTCTACATGCTCGACCGAAACCATCTGGGCGGCTACCAGCAGGGGGCCGGGGGCGACGACGCCGTCCTGGCCCGCCTCGGTCCAATTGGCGGCACATTCGGTACCGTCGGCGTGTGGCCGGGCGACGGGGGCTACGTCTACGCCGTAACCGGCGATGGGGGAAATCTGCCGGCCGGGACAAGGGGCGCGCTGCGAATGTACAAATACGGGCTGGACGGCGCGGGCAACCCCACCCTCGACCTGGTCGGCTCGTCGCCCGACCATTTCGGGTTCGGATCGAGCGGCCCAATCGTGACATCAACGGGAACGACGACCGGCACCGCGGTGGTGTGGGTCATCTGGGCCGCCGACTCCACCGGGGCCAACGGGCAGTTACGGGCGTACAGCCCGATTCCTGACGCCAGCGGCCACCCCGTCCTGCTGTACAGCGCCCCGATTGGCCTGGCCAACAAGTTCACCCTCCCCACGATCGACCGGGGACACGTCATTGTTCCCACCCGGGACGGCCATATCCTCGCCTTCGGCGGTCCTGCCACAGAGCCCGTGGCCGGATCCCCGGTGAACTTCGCGCCTGCGGCAGTGGGCACGGCCGCACCGCCTCAGAACGAGGTCGTGACCGCCCAACAGAAAGTTACGATCTCCTCGGTCACATCGAGCGACCCCGCCTTCTCGGTCGGTCCCGTCGCGACCACACTGCCAAAGGGTGCCCAGGTCACAATCCCGGTCACGTTTACGCCCTCGCTCGTCGGCCGGCTCGATGCCACGCTCACGGTTGTGACATCGGCGGGAACCATCGGTTTCTCGATGTCGGGGACCGGATTGGCCGGCGCGGCGACGATGAGCACGATGCCGACCTCAGTCGGATTCGGCATGGTGACGGCGAACTTCACGCCCGTCACCACGTCTGTCAGGTTCTCCAACACCGGGGCCACGCACCTGACCATAAGCTCGGCCACGGGCCCGAGCACGCCCTTCAGCGCATCGGGCCTCCCGGCGGGCGGATCGACGCTGGCCCCTGGCCAGAGCGTCATCTCCAGCGTCACCTTCAGCCCCACCGCGCCCGGCACCTGGAACGACCAGCTTCAGGTGGTCACCTCGGCCGGGACCGTCGTGGTGCCACTGAACGGGAACTCCCCGACACCAGCCAAGCTGGTCGTCTCCACCAACTCGATCGACTTCGGTGCCGTCCCCGTGGGCACCGCCGTCACAAAGTCATTCACGGTTGGCAACACCGGACAGCAGGTTCTTATTATCAGCGCCTCCAATCCGCCCAGCGCGGGCAAGGGCTTCACCGCCACGACCTCGCTCTTGAGGGGCGATACGATCCAGCCGGGCAAGGCGAGAACCGAGACGGTGCAGTTCACGCCCACAACTTCCGGCCCGGCTTCCGATACATGGACGATCACGGCAGTATCGGGCGCGGGGACGACGACGATCACCTTCACCGGCTCCGGAAGTTAACGCCGCCCCGCCTCTTTCAAGAGCCGAATTCAACGCGTGAACGAGCTGAACCTCCGGGATGCGAGGTAGGAGAAGACCGCGGTGATGGCCACCGCCCACGCCAGCGCCAACCAGAGGTCGGAGCCGGCCGGGCGCCCGTTGTAGAGCGCCCGAACGGCGTTGGTGGCGATGGTGAACGGGTTGTTCCGGGCGAACGGTTGTAGCCACGAGGGCATGCGCCTCGGATCCACGAAGGCCGAAGATACGAAGGTGAGAGGGAAGATCCAGGTGAAACTGGCCGAGTTGGCGGCCTCGACCGAGCCCAGCGACACCCCCAGCAGCGCGTTGATCCAGGTAAAGGCGTTGGCGAAGATGAGCAGCAGCAGGGTGGCAGCCAGCGCCTCGGCGAGCGTGCCCTTGAAGCGAAAGCCGATGGCAAATGCGACAGCCAGCATGACCACGAACGTGATGAGGTTGCGGATCAAATCGGAGAACGTCCGGCCGATCAGCACCGCCGGCTGGTACATGGGCAGCGACCGCAGCCGGTCGGCGATGCCTTTGCTCAAGTCTTCCGCCAGCCCGACGGCGGCAAAGCTGGAACCGAACAGGACGGTCTGTGCGAACACCCCCGGCACCAGGAACTGCTTGTAGTCGGCGTAGCCGGGAACATTGATCGAACCGCCGAACACATAGGCGAACAACAACACAAACATGACCGGCTGAATGGTGGAGAAGGCCAGCACCTCCGGGTTGCGAGGAAGGGCTCGGAGGTGGCGGCTGGCCTCGGTCCAGCAGTCGCGCAGCGCCCAGCTCAAGCCCGAGGGGGTGTCCTGGCGAAGGGGGGAAGGTTCGACCGGCGCGGCTGCGATCACGCGCGGGCCTCCTCTTGGGGCTGGTCAACAGCCGAACGACCGGTCAGGGCAAAGAAGACGTCATCGAGCGTCGTCCGCCGTACGCCGACATCGAGCACCTTGATCCCGGCCCCGTCGAGGTCGCGTACGACCGCGGGGACGATGCCCGTCACACTCTGAACGGGCACGGTAACCACGCTGGTCCCGACCACACTGTTTTCCTCTACAACCTGGCCCCGGCCGCACGCCCGGTGAGCGAGCAGGTCGATCACCCGAGCGCCATCGCGGGGGTCAGCCAAGACGATCTCCACCCGGTCGCCGCCGACTCGGCCCTTCAGATCGTCGGCGGTACCTCGCGCGATCGTCGTGCCGTGGTCGATCACCAGGATCTCGTCGGCCAGGCGGTCAGCCTCGTCCAGGTACTGGGTCGTCAACAAGGTGGTGGTACCGCCCCGGCTAAGCTCGGCAATGAGGTCCCACATGCCGAGCCGACTGCGGGGATCGAGGCCGGTCGTGGGCTCGTCCAGAAAGAGCACCGACGGACTGCCGATGAGGCTCATGGCGATGTCCAGTCGGCGCCGCATGCCTCCCGAGTAGGTCTTGGCCAACCTGCTGCCCGCCTCCACCAGGTCGAACCGGTCCAGCAGCTCGTGAGCGCGGCGGCGGGCGTCGTGGATGTGGAGATGGAAGAGCCGACCGACATGTTGGAGGTTCTCGAAGCCGGTGAGCCGTTCGTCGACCGCGGCGAACTGACCAGTCAGGCCGATCCGGGCTCGGGCGCGCCGGGGCTCAGCCACCACGTCGATGCCATCAATGAAGGCGCGACCGGCGTCGGGTTTGAGCAGGGTGCAGAGAATCCGGACCACGGTAGTTTTGCCCGCACCGTTGGGCCCCAGTAGTCCCAGTACCTTCCCTCGCTCGATCCGGAGATCGACGCCCCGCAGGGCCTCGGTGTCCCCGAAACGTTTGGCCAAGCCCTCGGCCACGACCACGCTCACCTGGGCGCCGCTGTCCGGGGTCGGCTCATCGGTGGGGTCGCTTTCACCCATTTCGCAGAATTGCTGTATTTCGTACCCTTCACGGAGATCTACCGAAGCCCATACTGCGAGGTTATGGACACGATCCTTGTCTGGCAAGGAACCTCAGTAAGACCAATCGATACCATCAGGTCGGAACGACCCGTAGAGTCGGCGCAATGAAACGCGGGCCTTCGGTCCTGAGTAGGGTCGGACCGATCGTCATTTTTGTTGCGCTCTTGGGTGCCTGCGGCTCAGCTGAACGACGAGCCGCCACCCCATCGGTGCCGACTGGCGCAGTGGTGCCGAGCAGCGCCGTTCCCACGCCGGCCGTGGCCCACGCCGCCCCGCGATGGGAGGTGGTGGCCAGTCTTTCTGGCTCGGGTGGAGCCCAACCAGCCTCCTTCAGCATCGTGCCCGGCGCGATCCAGTGGCGGGCAGGATGGACCTGCGGCCGCGGCCACCTCCAGATCACCACCGACCCGCCGCCCCCCAAAGGTGGACCGCTGGTTGACGCCTCGTGCCCGGGCGAAGGCAAGGGGTATTCGATACAGACCGGTCCCATCCGCCTCGGCGTCGCGACGCCAGGACCGTGGAAGGTGGTCGTCGAGCAGCAGGTCGACACGCCGCTGGCCGAGCCGCCCTTGCCCACGATGGCCGCGGGCCGGTTGTTGGCGCGTGGGCAGTTCTACGGAGTGGAACGCAAGGGGTCCGGATCTGCCGTGCTCTACCAGCTGCCCGATGGGAACCGAGCCCTGCGCTTCGAGGACTTCGAGGTCTCATTGAATACCGACCTCTTCGTATGGCTGAGCGAGGCGCCCGCGCCGAAGACGAGCGCGGAGGCGGTGGCGGCGCCCCATCAGGTGCTGGGTGAACTCAAATCGACCCTCGGGCCACAGAACTACCTCGTACCCGCCGACCTCGCGAACAGCCGGATCCGGTCGGTGGTGATCTGGTGCGAGCCGGTGGCCATCGCCTACGCAGTCGCGCCCCTGGCCTAGGCGCCGTCGCGTTTGGCCCGGTCGATAACCAGGGCGCCGATCTTGCGGCCCATGTCGATGCTGACCGAGTCGTGGCGCCAGTGGATGCCGGCGTACAGCCGCGACACGGCCTGGTCCTCGGCTCGCCGCTTGAACTCAGCCGCCCTGTCGGGAAACAAGTATGTCATCACCGCCTGGGCCGCCCCGGCGTAGCCCGCGCTTCCGGAGGGAAAGGCAGGGAAGCGAGGTGTGGGCAGCATCGGGGTCCAGTTGGGGTCCAGTCCCAGGGCACGGATGGAGTTCTGCGGGCGGGGGTCCCAGTAGGTGTACTTGGCGTCCCACACCGCCACGCCCGCGTCAGCCAGGGCGATGGTCACCAACGCCAGCGCCCGCGCCACCCGGGGAACGGTGAGCCGACGTGAGGCGACGTTGGACGTCGCATCCTTCAAGACGTCGTTGGCGCTTACGTCCACGACGATTCCGGCTGGCAACTTGGTGCCCTCCGCCCCCTCGTAGAACTTGGCAATCTGTCGCTCTTCGGGGGTCAAGTGGTTCTTCACGTCGATGACTTCTTGGGCCGCGGCCACGAAGGCCGGGGAGCCGTAGGCGGGCGGGGGCGGGGGCCGGAACTGGTCAGGTGAGCGCATCACCCAGGTCTTCCAGGATCCCGCCAGGGGCGCGATCGGAGGCGAGACCGAACCGGGCGGCGGTTCCCAGAACTGGGGCCCGCCGCCGATCCCGGGCGGGCGGGTGCCGTCCCACACCTTGTCCGAGCCGTCGGACTTGGCTCGGGCGATGATCTGCTCGGCCACCGCCCGCCCCAGGTCGAGCCCAGCAGCCACATCGCTGGGGGTGTTGACCCCCGCCTGCACCCGCGACAGGCCCGCCTGCTCGGCCATCTCGTCGAGCCGCAGGGCGGACTGGTTGGGATACAGGTAGGCCAGCACACGTGACGCTGCGCCCGCGATGGCTGCGTGCTCCGAGGGGTACGACGGGTCGGGCTCGGGGGGCAAGACCGGGTTTACCCTGGGCGGCGCCACGTTGTAGTGGTATTTCCAATGCCAGGCCGCGATCACGGCGTCGTACATGGCGACATGGACCAGGGCGTAGTTGCGCGACGACAACGGCGGGTTCTTGGCCGACGTGGACACGAAGTCGAACACCGCGGCGGTCCACGGCTTGGTGGGCAGCGACCCGCTCCATTTCGTTATCGCCTTGCGCACCGCCGACGACCGCTGGATGGAGAACCTCTTCATCTCGGCCGCGTCCGCCTTGGCTTTCGCTGAGCCGGGTTCGGGGGGCGGGGGCACGGGGATGGCATCGGGCGATGCCAGAACCCAGGGTTGCCAATTGCCCGCGCCCGGTTCGGCCCGCAGGGCCACATCACGGGTCTCGACGACCGCGGTGCCGCCCCGGAAGACCACGAGGGCGGGCACCAACACGGCACAGACCCCAACCCACGCCCCGGCCCGCCACAACGGCCGGCGCCCGGTCGCTTCGACCGGGACGCGAGGTCCGTGCCGGGCCAGGCGATGGGCGATAAGCCAACCCTGCACCACGAACAGGGCCAGCGGCAAGAAAAAGTCGCCCGCCCGCTCCACGAACTCGCCCACCGGCTCCCCAGCGAACAAGCGCAGCGACTCGGCGCCCACCTTCCAGGCCAGGACGAACAGGACCAGGCCCCGGAAAGGCTTGATCAGGATGGCCACAGCCAGGGCGATCTCGAACCAGCCGATCAACGCGATGAGATGGCTGGAGATGATGGCGTCGGGGCCGACGCCCAGCACGCCGAAATAGGTCGTCCACTCCTGATCGTGGAGGTGGTCGAGGCCGAACGCCCCGTGGCCGATCAGCAACAGCGCCACCAGGATCCGCAGGACCCAACTCAGGGTCCGGGCCACGTCCAAGTCAAACGGACGAGGCCGGGCCCGCTCGTACCAGCCGCGCACCGTGCCGTTGCCCATCCCGACCAGCACCAGCAACGCCAGGGGCAGGCCGAAGTTCCCGGCCCGCTCAAACACCTCCTCCCACACGCCCTGCCCGGCCAGGGGGCGCAGGACCGCGGTCATGACCGTCCAGAAAATGGAGTAGACGAGCACGGCTCGCATGGGCCGCAGGAAGGTGACGATACCGACTGTCACGTCTATGGCACCGATGATGGGCATCAACTTCCAGGCGGCGGAGTCGGACAAGCCGGCGGCATTGAAATACGGCAGCCAACCCGCCTTGCCGATCAGGCCGAAGCCTCCATGGCCCACATACATGAACAAGATCCCGACCCGGAGAATCCAATGCAGCCAGGTCGCCGCCGACCACGACCGCATCGTCTCGACCAACCCTGGCCCGGCGCCACGATCAGGGGTCGCCTCCCGCGGACCGCCAGGGGAACTGTCGACGTGTCGTGTGAGGGTTGTCATCGAATCAGAAGCGCAGGAGGGGTCGTCGTGGTGCTGCTCGGGCCAGTTGCGGCGGCGCGGCGCGCTTTCGGACCTGGAGCGCTATGACCGATCATTCGATGACAGTCCCCTGTAGTGGGAGTTTACCCTATCGTCCCGCTGCATGTAGCGCTACCGCCTTCACTGGGCGGAGTGCGGGTCGGACAACAACGGGGCGCTGTCTCGGGCCAACGCCTCCAGAAGCGGGACGATCTGGGCGGGCACGGGCATCAGCTCGATCTCCCGCCGCAATCCCAGCGCGGCGAGCCGAAAGCTGGGGATCAACAACAGTCGGTCGACCTCCTGGCGAATAGCTGCGCCGTCGACCCCGTCGGGTCGCAGCATGCGCCCGGCCCCCAGCGACACACAACGCTCGGCGTTCCACAACTGGTTGGCGCCCTGCGGAAGGAGGAGGAGCGGAAGGCCGTGCGACAGCGCGGCCAAGGTGGTGCCCGAGCCGCCGTGGCACACTGCGACCTCGCAAGCCTCGAAGATCAGCGACTGGGGGATCCACCGTTCGATCCGTACATTGGGCGGCTGGGGGCCCAACTCGTCAGGGTCACGGTCGAGTCCGATCGTAACAATGACGTTGAACGGGCCATCGCCGAGCCCGGCGAGGACGGCTTCGAACACCCCAGGTGTGTCATTGAAGATTGTACCCATGGTTACGTAGACGTTGGGGCGGTGCGGCAGTGACGAGAACCACGCCGGGAGTCCCTCCCCACCGGGCGTGTCGAACGGGACGGGCCGCATCCGGTGACGGACCGGCACCCGGCCGGCGTGCCAGGCCTGGAAGCTGGGCGGGCAGATGTCGAGATACAAATACTGGAACATGCCCCCCGCCGGTGGCGGCTCGAGGTCCCACGAACGCCAGGTCGGCTCAACCAACTGGGCGGACAGAGACCAGAACTCCTCGGGCTGCAGGGCGCCAAAACTGTGGCTGGCCCACGGCACGCCGACGCGAGACGACGCGATCGGAGCGGCGAAATCGATGCAGTCGTGGACGACCAACTGCGGGTGCCAGTCCTCCAGGATTCTCACCAGGTCCCCCACTTTGGCCGGCGCCGCCACCTGGGCGAACATGTGGGCCCCGAACGCCCAGACGTCGTCGGGGTCGAGCGTCGCCACCTCGGGCAGGTGGTTGGTCTGGTCCTCGACGACCAGGGGGCTCAAGCCGGCCGGGAAGGCCAGGAACCCCGCTGGTTCGATGACCCGCCGGCAGAAGCGTTCGGCCGTGGCGAAGGCCACGTCGTGACCTGCGGCCGCCGCGGCCTGGGCCAACGGCACCATCGGGTCGAAGTGGCCAAACCCGGGCAAGCAGGTGAAGAGAACTCGCACATGTACTCCCAACCGATAGTGCGACCAACCAAATATAAGCTGCCCACTCACAATGGCAGACAACCATCACCCGGCGCCCACCGGCCCGGCGCTGGCGGAGCAAGTCTGCCGCGGGCGCCTGCAGCCGGTCATAGGCACCACAGTCGACTCGCTGCCGGTCAGCTGGGACATCTCCTGGCACGGCCCGGCGACCGACCGGCTCGGGCCGCGTGGCAGCGAGTCGACGATCCAGGCGCGCTCGGGGCTCATGGAGGTACACGGCTGGGATGCCGGGCGCCCCCGCCGGTTAGGTCTCGACGTGGCGTCGGTCGCGGCCGGCCTGGTGGCCGGCAACGGACTGCTGGCCGCCCTTATCGGGGCCCGGCGCGATCGACCCGTGGCGCGGATCGAGACATCGGCCCTGCAGGCCGGCTTGCTCCTTGTGTCCCATCACATCGCCGCCGCCACCTCGGGGGGCGAGCTACTCCCTTCGCCGCCTGGACCGCAGCCCGGACCTCCGTTCCGCACCGCCGACGGCCGCTGGTGTGAGATAGAGGTCTTCGAAGCGGAGACCTGGAAGGCTTTCTGGTGCCGGCTCGGGGCCGGCGACGCCGACCTGGGTCGGGCGTGGACGGCGTTCCGATCGCGTTACTACCGGGGCCGGTGCTCGTTCCCCCCGGGGCTGCACGAGGCCACCGCCCGACTCAGCCTGTCGGAGCTGACTGCGGTGGCCGAATCGTGCCAGGTGAGCCTGGCGCCCCTCCGCACCTACCCAGAGGTACTGGCCCATCCCGGCTGGACCAGGCGCGCCGTCGCGGCGATCGGCGGGGCGCCCGCGGCGCCCGCGGCGACCGCCTCGCCCAAGGACCGTCGGGGCGAACTGCCGTTGGCGGGCCTACGCCTGGTGGAAGCCACCAATCGCATGCAGGGCCCTCTCGCCGGCCTCCTGCTGCAGATGCTGGGGGCCGAAGTGGTCCGGGTGGAGCCGCCCGGCGGCGACATCGGCCGCATGGTTCCACCGGCGTGTGGTGAGGTCGGCTCGTTTTTCCTCTGCTTCAACCGGGGAAAGCGATCGGTCGAGCTCGACCTCACCCGACCAGCGGGCCGACGGGAGTTGCTCGAGCTCTTGTCCGAATCCGACGCCTTCCTGCACAACTGGCGCCCCGGGAAGGCATCGGAGTGGGGCCTTGACGCGCCAGGCGCAACGGAGGCCAACCCCCGGTTGGTGTACGCCGAGGCGACGGGCTGGGGCGAGTCGAGCGAGAACGCCCATCTCATCGGCACCGATTTCCTGGTCCAGGCCTACGCGGGCTTCGGTGACGGGCTCAATCCCGTCGGCGAGGCGCCCCGGACCAGCCGGGCCCTGTTGACCGACTGCCTGGGCGCCCTGGTGACCTGCGAGGGCATTCTGGCCGGGCTCTACCTCCGGGAAACCACCGGTCAGGCGGTACCGGTTGTCACGTCGCTCCTGGAGGGCGCCATGGCGGCCCAGGCCCACATCCTCGATGCCCTCGGGGCCGGTCGCCCCGACGGCCGCCAGGCGGGCCGGCCGGTCTGGGGCCCGCTCGACCGACCGATCGAGGCCGACGGCGGCTCGGTGGTGGTCAGCGTCGAGGACGATTCGGACTACGCCCGGCTGTGTGACATCTGCGGGATCGACACCTCGGGCGACGTTCGAGTCGCCGATGAGGAAGCACTCGTGGCCTGCATCGCCCAAGACCCGCCGGACCACTGGGAGAAACTGCTCCGACCGGCGGGCATCCCGTGCGCCGCCGCCTCCCGAGACCTGGCCACCCTTCCCGCCGACCCGAATCTGTCACCCCTGCTGGAGACCCTGGGCGAGTCGTGCCAAGCCCCGGCCTCGCCGTGGACGTTGGGCTGGTGACCGTCACCGACTCCCGCTTGGCTCAGAGCCTGGCGGCCGCCTGTGCCCGCTGGTCCGAGCGCCCGGCGGTCACCTTCCGCGGGTCGACCATGTCCTACGCCGAGTTGTGGCGCCAGGTCCAAAACCTGGCTCGGGCCTACCGACGGCTCGGGGTTGAGCCGGGCGACCGCATCATCTGCCAACTGCGCAACTGCCCGGAGCACCTGGTCGCCATCAACGCCGCCTGGGCCTGCGGCGCCATCCACGCCGGGACGGACAACGATCTGACCGGGGCCGAGCTGTCGTGGCTGGTCGAGCAGACCGAGGCCAAGGTGCTGGTCTACCAGCCACCCCTGAAATCGTCCGATCCCACCGCCCCGGCCCGAGCGGTGCTTCAGGCTCGACCCGAGACCATCGTCCTGGTGCACGACATCGGCGGCCCCAACGGGGGAGACAACCGCATCGAAGGGACGGCCCCCCTTTCCCCGCTCCTTCACGGCGACGACCAGGCGCCGTTCCATCCGACCTACCGCGCGGCCCAGGAGACGGGGCTGTTGTTGCTGACCTCGGGAACCACCGGCCGGCCCAAGGCGGTGATGGAGACGCTCCCGGCCTGCTGGGCCAAGATGCAGTTCTTCGCCGATGCCTTCGGCCCCGGGCCCGACGACACCCACCTCCTGTTCCTGCCTATGGGCCACGTGTTTGGCTTGCGGCTGTCACAGCTGGCGCTCTTGCGAGGCGGCCGGGCGGTGCTGCTCGACCGCTTCTCGCCCGGGGAGGCCCTCCGGCTGATCGGTGCTGAGCGAGTCACCGTCCTGCCGGCCATGCCGACCCACCTGACCCTGATCCTCGACACCTTGGATCCCACTCGACACGACGTGAGCACGCTGCGCTGGACCCTCTCGGCCGCCGCCAGCCTGCCCCGGGAACTGGTCGAGGCGGTGTACGACCGCCTCGGTACCGAGATCCTGTACGTGTACGGCTGCAGCGAGAACTTCACCACCGAGACGACCGACCGCACCGAAATCCTCTCCGGTTCGGTGGGCAAATCCGTTTTCGCGGGGCCCCCGGGCGAGCCACCCGACGGCACGGTGCAAGTGGTGGACCCCGAGGACCACACCCCTCTTGCCCCGGGCACGATCGGTGAAATCGCCTTCGGCGCCCGCCGGCCGGTGCACTACTGGCGAGCACCCGATTCCGCCACCGACGGCTGGTACTACACGGGCGACCTGGGGCGGATGGACGGCGAAGGGCACCTGTTCGTCCTGGGGCGGCTCAAGGAGCTGGTCAACCGCGGCGGCCTCAAGGTGTCGCCCAGCGAGATCGAGACCGCCATCGCCGGGCATCCCGACGTCGCCGACGCCGCCGTGGTGGGGACACCCGATCCGGTTCTGGGCGAGGCCATCTGCGCCTGCGTCGTCCCGGAGGTCGGCCGTCGCCCCCCTGACCTACCGGCGCTGCGCACCTTCTTGGGCCAGACCCTTGCGGGCCACAAGCTTCCCGACGAGCTGGCGGTCGTGGCGCACATTCCCCGCACCAAGATCGGCAAGGTCGACCGGGCCGGGCTGGCCGCGGCGGTGGCGGCGGCGGGCGGGGCCAACGAGCGGGTGCGCCCCCGCTCCGCCGGGCGCGAC
>JALYXV010000319.1 GCA_030947025.1 Actinomycetota bacterium
GATACGAGCGGCCCGGATAGGAGCGGCCCGGATACGAGCGGCCCGGATACGAGCGGCCCGGATACGAGCGGCCCGGATACGAGCGGCCCGGATACGAGCGGTTTGTGCCGGTCGTGCCGGCTCACCCGGACCCGCCCCAACGACGCCGCCCTGGGGGGCGATTCCCGGGTGGCCGAGCAGTTCGTGCGGGCCGAGGCGGCCAAGCGCCGGCTGGTGTTCCAACTGCTCGAGTCGGCGCTGCCCCTGGCGACCTACTACGACGACCCGGATTCCGGCTTGGCGTTCGACTTCCTGGTGAGCCAGGGCGATCCGGTCACCATCGGCCATGAAGACGGGGTGATCACGATCGACCTGGCCGAGTCGGACGACGCCTACCGAGAGCGCATGCGGGCCCAGCTCAGCGAGCCGTACCGCACCATGCTGGGCCATCTCCGCCACGAGGTGGGCCACTATTACTGGCAGGTCGTGGTGTCAGGCGACGACGAGGTGCTGGGCGGATTCCGGCGTCTGTTCGGCGACGAGCGGGCCGATTACCAGCAGGCCCTGCAGCGCCACTACCAGGGGGGCCCGTCGCCCGGTTGGGCCGAGGACCATGTCAGTGCCTACGCCGCCGCCCATCCCTGGGAGGACTGGGCCGAGACGTGGGCCCACTACCTCCACATACGCGACACCCTGCAGACCGCGGCGTCGCACGGGGTGATCGTGACCGGCCCCCGCTTCGAGTCCGAACCAGTCGATCCCCGGCTGGAGCCATCCCTCATGACCGCTCCGGCCCTGGACCTGCCCGACCACCTCGACGAGGTCCTGGCGGAGTGGTTCCCGCTGACCTATGCCCTCAATGCCATCAACCGCAGCATGGGCAAGGACGATCTCTACCCGTTCGTGCTCAGTCCCAAGGTCATCGAGAAACTGCGCTTCGTCCACCGGCAGGTCCTGGCTCAGGCATAGCCCATCGAGGATGCCTCGGCGCCCTGGGAACGGGCGATGCCCAGGATGTCGCCCGGCCCGACCGAGCCTGCCGGCCCGATGGCGCTGAGGTGGAAGAACAGCGGCCCCCTGACCAGGTCGACGAAGTGTTCGACGCGGGGGCCCAGTGCGCTGGCGTAGGACAGGGTGAAGCCGGAGGCATGGGCGAGGCCGGGTGTCGGGAACTTCGTGATGCCCACGGACGCGTTGTCGCCGAACGTCACCACGTTGAAATAGGCGGCCGCTTGCTGGGGTGAGCCCATGAGCAGCACCCGAAGGACAAGGAGCTTGTCGACACCGTTGAGTTCCCACACTCGCTGGTAACCCCGCTGAAAGGCGTACTGCTGCAGGAATGTTTGCCCCACCGCCGAGTGGCTGTTCTGAAGTCTGGCCGCGCCCGCAAGATCCAACGGGCCGTCCCCGCCGGCACCAAACCGTTGCTCGACATAGCTCGCCGGCAATTGGTCGAATAGCACCAGCCGGAGGTCGGCGGGCCTGGCGATCGTAGGGGCGGTCGAAACAAATGGCGCTTCGCCCGTCGTGGAGTGAGGCGCCCGGCTGCAGCCGGCCCAGCCCAGTCCTACCGCCAACGTGACTGCCAGCAGCCGAACCCCGGGCCAGCGTGGCACGGCCCGGAGACTAGCGAAACTAGTCCTTCTCGGTGATGGTCACTGACTCGATGACGATGCGCTGGCGGGGTTTCCCGGCGCCGGGCGTGCCCAGGGCGTCGATGGCAGCCACCACGTCCAGGCCCGCCACCACCTTGCCGAACAGCGAGTATTGGGGCGGCAGTTGCATCCCGCTCGGCCCGCTGATGATGAAGAATTGGCTGCCGTTGGTATTCGGGCCGGCGTTGGCCATGGCCAGCGACCCCAGCTCGTATCGGCCCGCCTTGGGCAACTCGTCCTCGAATTTGTATCCCGGTCCCCCCGTACCCCGGCCTTCCGGGTCTCCCCCCTGCAGCACGAAACCCGGAATCACCCGGTGGAATACGATTCCGTCGAAATAGTGGTAGCGGGCCAGGAACACGAAATTGTTGACCGTCTTCGGAGCGGCCAGGGCATCGAGCTCGATCTGCATTGTGCCCTGGTTGGTCACCATTTCAGCCGAGTAGCGCTTGGCCGGGTCGATGCACATGGGGGGGCGCTCGCTGAAGCGCTGGCGCTTCGGGCTGGACCCATCGGCGGCGGGGCATTCAATTGCCATGACTGAATCCACTCTCTTTCAGGGCTCAGGAGACGGCGATGGTCGCCTTGACGATCTTGTGGAGCACCTTCGGCGTGCCCGCCTGGGTACCGTCGTTGTTGATCTTGGTGACTACGTCCATGCCCGTCGTCACTTGTCCGTACAGCGTGTAATTGGGTTGGAGCTGGGCGCCGCCCGCGTCGGAGGCGACGATGAAGAACTGGCTGCCGTTGGTGTTGGGACCGCTGTTGGCCATGGCGAAGCTGCCCGCCTTGTAGGCGCCCGCCTTGGGCAGCTCGTCCGCGAACTGGTAGCCCGGGCCGCCGGTGCCCGACCCGGCGGGGTCGCCCCCTTGGTCGACGAAGGTGGGGATCACCCGGTGGAACACGGTGCCGTCAAAGAAGTGGTACCCGGCCAAGAAGACGAAGTTGTTGACCGTCTTGGGCGCGGCCACCGGGTCCAGCTTGATCGCGATCGTGCCGGCATCGGTCTGCAGCGTGGCGGTGTAGGTCTTGGCGGGGTCGATGCAGGTGGGTGGAGCCGCCGCGAACTTGGTGTAGTGGGGCGAGCTGCCATCGGCCTGGGGGCAGCCTACGCTCGCCGGCGCGCTGATCACCGGGACGCTGATCGCCGAAGTGCCGGCCACCGTGGTCGACGACCGGGCTCCGGTGGCGGGGACACTGGTCGACGAGTTGGTCGTCACGGTCTTGGCCGGTTTCCCCTTGGTGACGAAATAGAAGGCGCCCCCGAACAGCACGACCACCACCACGGCAATGACGATCTGGCGGCGCCGCTTGGCCCGCTGCTGGGCCAGACGCAACTCTTCCTGCCGGGCCATCCGGCCCTCCCGCTGACGCTCACGTTTCTCGCTCGGCACGGGGGTGCAAGCTAGCCGGTGCCGCTCGGGCAGCGGTAGGCATGGCAAACCGGGGGGCGAGCGCCGAACCCGCTGGTACCCTCGCCAGCCGTGGCTCCGGTGCCGTCGTTGATCGTGCAGAAGTTCGGCGGGTCGTCCGTTGCCGACGCCGACCGGATGCGCGCCGTGGCCGATTACATCGCCCGGACCAGGCGGCGGGGCGTGCGGGTGGTCGTGGTGGTGAGCGCCATGGGTAAGGAGACTGACGACCTCCTGCGCCTGGCCGCCCAGGTGTCCAACACCCGGCCGGGACGGGAAATGGACATGCTGATCACCGCCGGTGAGCGCAAGGCCATGGCGCTGCTGTGTATGGCCCTGCACCATTTGGGGGTCCCCGCCGACTCCTTCACCGGCAGCCAGGCCGGTCTGATC
>JALYXV010000336.1 GCA_030947025.1 Actinomycetota bacterium
GGGCTGGTGGGCGGCCGGAAGGGCGCGTGGTTGGTCGGCCTCGGCGGGGCTTCCGGCTCGTCTGCGGCGGTCCGGTCGGGGCAATGCGCCTCCGTCGGTGCGGTCGACTCGAGTGGCACCGCTGGAAGCCGGCCCCTGAGCAGGACCTTGGCGGGGAAGCAGGCGGATGGCGCTCCCGGGGACGATGCCGTCGCGAAGGTCGACGTAATCGTCGGTCGGCGCCACCTCGGTGGACCCATGGGCGGGGACGATGATCAACGAGGCCACGCGGTCGTGGATCCCGCTGGTCCATCCTCCCGCGCCTCGGCCCGAGAGCCGCATCACCGGCTGGGCGCCCGTGATCACGACCTGGCTGTCACCGTGGACGAACAGCGCCAAGCCGTCGGCATCGTCGGCGAGGGCGCAGAAGGCAGGGACAGCCTGTGGTCCCGCCTGGTCCACCAGTTCGGCCAGCCGTTCCGGCAGGGGCCGCTCGGCCGTCGCCCGGCGGCATTCCTCCAGCAGCCCGTCCACCGCCGGCATCCCGGCCCAATCCGTGGCCGTGACGACGAGGACCGAAGTGGGAAAACGGGCCACCAGCCCGTCGCCCGGGCGTACGCAAACTCGGAACTCGTCGAGGCTCAAAGCGGGCGGCTCGTCCTCACGGCATGGTGCCTTTCAGCCAGCGGACCCACTGGGACGTCGAGCGGATCAGGCCGATCCGGTGACAGAACCCGAGGCGAGCCAGGTCGTCGCACGTCTCGAGGGCGGCGATCTGGAGCCCCAGAAAGGTGTCCACGCCCGCCAGGTAGCCGCCGAGGGTCGTTGCGCCCGAGGCGTACAGGCGCCCCGGATCATTGCGGCAGCCCCGCAACTCGAAGGTTCGTTCGACGTCGAGACGGCCCAGCACGTTGCGGCCTGCGCCCCCATGCTCCAGCAGGTCGGCCAGCACCGGGTGTTCGCTGATGTCTCCCACCAAGCCGGTGGCGTCGATGACGAAGTTGGCCGGTAGCTGGAAAGACGGCTGCCCGTTCATAGGCTTCACGCAGGTCACGACCGTGCCGAACGCCCCGGGGACGACCGCCTCCACCTCCCCCGCATACACCTGGTAGAAGCCCTCGGCTCGGCCCCGCTCGAGTTGCCGCCGCCATCCCTTCCGCCGCGCCGTTGTCGTGCCACCCATGGCCCGAAGGAACTCGACCCGCTGCTCGCCCTCGAGTTTCTGCAGCCGTGACTTGGCCTGGCCGCCCCAGGTGGACTTGGGCCAGTTGAAGCCCTGATAGGCCCAGCCGTCACCACCCCGCCTCCGCATGAAGATCGACCGGCCGTGCGCTCCGCCCACGTAGGTCCGCAGGAGGTGGGCGATCTGGGTGTCGGCGCCCGACCGGTCACGGTCGGAGATCAGGCGGTCGAGGATCCGAGAGGCCACGATCCCGCCGCCCCGTACCAACACCGTCCCACCCCGGCGGCGCAGCTCTTCGTAGACATGCTCGTGCGGTTCGTAGGCGTTGACCACCCGGTGATGATCGCCGGTGGCCGATCGGTACGCCTGAAGGTCGTCGAGAAAGCGGAGCCCGGGGTACCCGACGGCGAAATGCACGAAGCGGCTCCGGTAGGCGAGGTAGCGCTCTGGCCCCGACCTGGGCATGACCAGGGTGAAATACCCTCCGCCGTCGCGCCGATGGGTCATGAGCACCTGGCCCGGTATGACGTTTTCCCAGTACCCGATCCTGTCCGCCTCGCGCTTCATGGCCTGGAACACATCGCCCGCCTTGGGCGTCCAGTAGTCGCACAGGACGTTTTCGGTCAGGACGTTCCACAGCGGCGCGATGATCTCCTTGGGGCGGCGGGACGCGAACGCCTCCCGCACGGCATAGCTCGGGAACGCCCAGATGTTGTCGGGGCACGAGGAGGAGTCGGATCGAAGTCGTTCCCACCGCGGGATCTGAGAAACCGCGGTCAGGTACGCATAGTTCTGCCAGGGCTGGTCGAGGACGGTGAGGACACGGATGTCCGACACCGGCACGCCTGCGATCCTCAGGTAATCGACCATCACGAACGATCCCAGCCCCCCTCCCACGGCCACGAATGGGACGTCGACGACCCGGATGCGGGCGGAAACCACCTGGCGGTCGCTCCACACACTCCGTCCCGCCAAATTCCCGACCGCGTCGTCATCGGCGGGAGCTACCGGGCGGGGGACGAGGGTGGTCGCGGCGGGAGCGGACGCGGCGGGAGCGGTTGCGGCGGGAGTGGCGGTGGCCACGTTCAGACCTGTCCAGGCGTCGGCACCAAGGGGGGAAGGGGCGGGGGTGAGTCAATGTGCGAGGAGGGAGGACGGGAGACCGGTCCGCGGGTGCGGCGGCGCCGGGAACTCACGTACAGGCCCACGCCGATGAGGCCCAGGACCACCCCCGCGCCGCCGATTGCCACCTGGACGGCCGAGAGGCCACGGGAAGCCGGGAGATTGACGACGCCTGAATAGATGTCCTGCCTGCCGGTATCGGCGGTTCCGAACCGGGTGTCGGTCCACACCGCCAAGGCCTGGTTCGTGGTGGAAACAAGGGAAATCCGGGTGCCAAAGTCCGCTTCGTTGTCGAACGGCGAGCCAAGCGGGCCCACCGCCCGGTCGGAGGACTGTGAACTCACCCGCAGGACCCGCGGGAAGGACCTTCCTCCGTCCGAGGACGAGGAGAGGAAGACGTCGGCCGTCGTCCCCCGGTGGTCGAGGATGCGGTCGTAGTACAGCACATCGACCCGGCCGCCCGGCGCGACGCCGACGGCGGGATGGTCCTTGCTGACGCCGTTTCCGGCGGGATCGCCGTTGACTCGCACCGGAGCGGTCCAGCTGTCGCCTCCGTCGCCCGACGATCGGGAGAAGATGTCGGACTCGCCACCGCGGGCGTCGGCCCACGCCACCACCATGCGACCGTCCAACCCCGTGGCGAAGCCCGGACTGTCGGGGAGGTAGACGAGGAAACGATGGGGCGGGACGATGTCCGCGTCGACCACGCGGCCGGCGGAGAAGGTGGCGCCCCGGTCCGGTGATCGAGCTACGATCAAGCTGAACTTGGCGTCATAGGCGCCGGGCAGGTTCTCCCAGTCCACCCGGTCCGACCCAAAGTCGTAATAGACGATGGCGGGGTTGCCCTGCCCGTCGACGGCGACGGCAGGCGCCCCGATGCGCGCCCGGCCGGGGTCGCTGACCTGCGCGGGCGGGGACCAGCTACGGCCCTGGTTGTCTGAGTAGGTGACGAGGATGGGCAACCCGGTTTGGGTGAAGCACAGATTGCAGTGGGTGGCGGCGGGGTTCGACTGCAGCCAGGCGGCAAAGAGCCTGCCGTTCTTCCGGTCCACCGCCAGCGTGGTCTGGAAGCTGTTGGCGCCCGTCACCTGGGAGGGCTGGTCGAAGGTGACCCCGCCGTCGGCCGAACGTTCGATCCAAACGCTGTCGGGCGAGTTGCCCGGGCCGCTCAGGGTCACGAACTGCACGTACAGAGTGCCCCGCTGGTCGAAGGCCGCGGTGGGGGCGAACAGCTTGCTCTTCGAGCCAGCGGGCAGGACAAGAGAGGAGTCCTGCCAGGTCCGCCCCTGGTCGCTGGAGATGTGAACCCAAGCGGTGTAATCGGGCCGGTCGACGCGGTCCACGACGACCAGCTGAGCCGGCTTCACGGGATTCTGGGCGAGCGACGGCGAGTTGTGGGCCGTGATCACCGACTTGTCCTGGTTGACCAACACGTTCTGGGCCGCGGGATTCGATGACGGAACCCCACCCGGGGCCGCCCTCGCCGGTCCAGCCAACAGGATGAGGACCGTGGCTGAGGAAAGCAACAGGACGCGTGCGCGTCGCAGGATGCTCGGTTGACGTAGTCGGTAAATCATCTCCACCGGGCCTGCGCACATGGCCGCTGTAGGTAGACGGCAACGAGGTGACATGTTAACGGGTTGCGTCGCACAGCCAACGGTGCCTTAACGGTGGCGGCGGGCCTAGATTGCCGGTCCGTGACCACGCGACGCCTGACCCAGTACAGCCACGGCGCGGGCTGAGCGTGCAAGCTCGCGCCCGGCGAGCTGGAGCACGTGCTGCGCCATCTGACCCCCCAACGCCATCCCGATCTCTTGGTCGGAATTGAGACCGGAGACGACGCGGCGGTATGGCGACTCGGCCCTGACCGGGCTCTGGTCGTGACCGCCGACTTCATCACGCCGGTCGTCGACGATGCCCGTGCGTGGGGCCGCATCGCTGCGGTCAACTCGGCCAGCGACATCTACGCCATGGGCGGCCGGCCCATTCTGGCGTTGAACCTGGTGGCGTGGAATACCGAGGAACTGGACGACGAGTTGCTGGCGTCGGTTCTGCTCGGGGCCGAGGAGGCGGCTGCCGAAGGTGGGTGGGTGACCGTCGGCGGCCATACGGTCGAGGATCCCGAGCCCAAGTTCGGGCTGGTGGTGGTGGGAGAGGTCCACCCCGACCGGGTGCTGACCAACGCCGGGCTCCGCCCCGGTGACGCGCTCATTCTTACCAAGGCACTGGGGACCGGGATCGTCTCCACCGCCATCAAGGGTGGGGACGTCTCGCCGTGGGTCGCCCAAGCCGCCCTGGCGTCGATGGTGACCTCGAACGCCGACGCGGCCGCCGCCGCGCTGGCCGCGGGGGCCACGGGAGCGACGGACATCACCGGCTTCGGCCTGCTCGGTCACCTGGCCAAGATGGCGGAACATTCCTCGGTGGATGTCAGCCTCGACGCGGCCGCGGTTCCGGTGCTTCCCGGTATCGGACCCTTGGCCCGGGCCGGGGTGGTCCCCGGAGGGACGCGCCGCAACCTGGCGTGGGTCCAGGATCGGGTCGACGCCAGCGACACGGACCGCGACACGGACCCGGTGTCGGTGCTCATCCTGGCTGATGCCCAGACATCGGGCGGGCTCCTGTTCGGCGTCGCGCCTGACCGGGCGGACGGGGTGGTCGCGGCGCTCCGCCAGAAAGGTCACCCGGCCGCCATGATCGGTCGGGCCCAATCGGGGAGTGGCCGTATCGGCGTGCACGGGCATCTGCCCGACACGCCCGAGTTGCCCCAGCCCGGCTAACCCGCTCCGGCACCGGCCCTGAGCACGCCGGCCCTGAGCACGCCAGCGCTGAGCACGCCGGCGCTGAGCACGCCGGTCCTGAGCACGCCGGCCCTGAGCACGCCGGCCGCCGGCCGGCGACCGCGACGCCGATGGCGCTTTGTGGGGATCTGCGCTTTTCTGGGGACTGGGATTGAATAGCGACGGTAAGTGCACATAAACCCTTGAAACCCCACAAACGCATGCTGCCTGCGCGGCCATTCGCCAAGCGTATGCCTCCAGTTCGCTGTTGCAACCTGTGCGCGTCTGGGAGTACTGTCACCGTTAATGCGGTTGGACCAGTTGCCCCGTTCGGCTGGCGGCGCCGCCGGTCGCCTGAGGCAGGACTTCCACCTACCCGACCTCGTGTCACTGTCGGTGTCGAGTGTAGGTCCGTTGTTCAGCATCGCTGCTACCGGCGGCGTGATGGCGGCCAATGCGGGGTTGTGGACGGTTCCCGCGATCCTGGTCATCGCCGTGCCGTTCCTGATTAGCGCTTTCGTGTTCCGGCTGCTCAACCAGCACTTTCCCCATGCTGGCGCGTCCTATCACTGGTCGGCGCGGGTTCTCGGACATCGGGCGTCGAGGTTTCAGGCCTGGGTGCTCATCGTCGCCTACTTCGCCTCGATCCCGCCCATCATCATCCCTGCCGCCACCTACAGCTTCAACCTGCTACTTCCCACTTACACCCCGAGTCCACTGGCGTTGTTCGCCATGAGCGTCTTCTGGTGCGCCTTCGCGCTGATACCCCTGCTCGGTGGGGGCCGACCGACCGCCCGGCTCACCCAGAGCTTCCTGGCCCTGGAGCTGGTCTCGCTGGTTTACCTCGCCGCGGTCGGCGTGGCCCGCTGGCACGCCATCCATGTGCCGATCCGGATGGGCCCCGTACCCATCGGCGGGATGGTGATCGTCGCGGTCGTGGCGGCCACGATCCTCGACGGCTGGGAGATCGATAGCTATGCCTCCGAGGAGTCTCAGCGACCCCGCCACGACCCCGGGGTTGGGGGGATCATCGGAGCGGGCCTGGCGCTGGTGTTTTACCTGGTTCTGTATCCGCTGATCCTGTCCGAGACGCCCTTGCATCTGATCGCCGGGTCGTCCAACCCGATGTCGGTTTGGGGCGCCCGTCTCATGCCCGGCTCGCCGTGGGTCGTACTCATCCCCGTGCTGGCGTCGACCGCCGGCGGCCTGTGGCTCACTTCGTTCATTTTGACCAGGGCGCTGTTCGCCATGGGTCGGGAACGGCTCATCCCGTCGGCCTTCGGGCGTATCAGCCGTCGGCACGTCCCTCACGTGGCGATCCTCGTGACCCTGGGCGCGGCGCTGGCAGTCGCCGGGATTCAGACCGTCTTCTCGTCGTTGAACGCCTTCTTCGCCACCGTGCTGGCATCAGCGGGCTTCTTCTTAGTGCTGGAGTTCTTCCTTGATTCGACCACGGCGGTGGTGTTCCTGTCTCGAGCGCACCGCATCGGCGCCGACGCCGACGACCGCACCGGCTCGCACCGGGGTCTGCGGATCGGTGCCACCGTGTGCAGCGTCATGTTCGGCGGGATTATCATCGGGTTCTTCGTCTACGGCCCTCGGGCCATCGGGCGCTCGATCGACCTCATCTTGGCGATCCTGCTGGCCGGCGGCGTGGTTTTCAGCTTCGCCCGGAAGACCAGCCCTGAGACCTTCGTGTTCGAAGGTCACGACCTCCGGCCCGACGGCGACGCCCAGTCGAGGGTTTTCGAGGCGCCCACGCCGGTCGAACGACGGTGAGCCTGCCGTCCGACTCCAGCGCCCCCGGTAGCGTCGGTGCGATGGGCCACCAGGCCGCGATCGACGGGATTCTCAGCCAACTACGGGCCCGGGGGGGACGAATCACCACGACACGCCGTGCCGTAGCGGCCGCCCTTGTCGAACTTCGGGAGCATCCCACCGCCGACGACCTGATCGCTTCGGTCCAGGCGACCTGCCCCGATGTTGCGCCCAGCACCATCTACCGGATCCTCGCCGAGATGGAACAAGCCGGCATCGTGGTCCACGTGCACCTGGGCCACACCTCCGCCGTCTACCACCTGGCCGAGGAGGGCCACGGCCACCTCGCCTGCGACCGGTGCGGCAGGATCATCGAACTGCCCGGCGACCTTGCGGATTCGATGGTCGATTCGGTCCATGGCCGGCTTGGGTTCATCCCGGCCTTCCGCCATTTCAGCATCACCGGCGTGTGCGGGGAATGCGCCAAGCGGGTGGCAGATTCCGGCTGACTACCGCTGGGAAAGGGTCTGGAAGTTGCGCAGGCGCAGGCTGTTCGACACGACGAACACCGACGAAAAGGCCATCGCCGCCCCCGCGATCATGGGATTGAGGTAGCCCGCGGCCGCCAGCGGAATGGCTGCAATGTTGTAGGCGAACGCCCAGAATAGGTTGCCCTTGATGGTGGCCAGGGTGCGCCGGGAGAGTCGGATAGCGTCGGCCGCGGCGCGCAGGTCGCCCCCCACCAAGGTGAGGTCGGAAGCTTCTATGGCGACGTCGGTACCGGTGCCCATGGCCAAGCCGAGGTCGGCCTGGGCCAGCGCGGCCGCGTCATTGACACCGTCTCCGACCATGCACACGACGTTGCCGTCACCCTGGAGGCGGCGCACGACATCGACCTTCCCGGCGGGGAGCACTTCGGCGATCACATCGTCGGCGCTGATACCTACCTCGGCGGCTACCGCGACGGCTGCGGACCGGTTGTCGCCGGTGAGCAGCACGGCGCGCAACCCGAGCCGTCGCAGCTGGGTCACTGCTTCCGCCGACGTGGGCTTCACTGTGTCGGCCACCACCAGGATCGCCCGGGCCGCCCCGTCCCATCCCGCCGCCACCGCGGTCCGGCCGGCGGCCTCGGCCTGCGCCTGGGCACGGGCCAGCTCCGGTGGGCAGAGCGCTGCCCAATCACCAAGCAGCCGCGGTCTCCCGGCGATCACGGCATGGCCGTCGACCACGCCTTGGACGCCGAGCCCTTCACGATTGGCGAAGTCGGCAACTGCCGGGAGGTCGCCGACCGCCTCGACCGCGGCCTTGGCGATGGCTTGGGCGATGGGATGCTCCGACGCCCCCTCGACGGCACCCACCAGGCGAAGGACCTGATCGCGGTCCTCGCCCGAGGCGGCCACGATCTCGAGGAGCGTCATGTGCCCGGTCGTGACCGTGCCGGTCTTGTCCAGCACGATGGTGTCCACCCGTCGAGTGGACTCGAGCACCTCGGGGCCTTTGATCAAGATGCCGAGCTGGGCGCCCCGGCCGGTGCCGACCAGCAGCGCCGTCGGAGTGGCCAGCCCGAGGGCACAGGGGCAGGCGATGATCAGCACCGCCACCGCGGCGGTGAACGCCGCGGTGGCGCCCCCCCCGGCGGCCAGCCAGAAGCCGAGGGTGGCCAGGGCGATGGTGATCACGACGGGCACGAATACCGCCGCCACCCGATCGGCCAAGCGCTGTACTGGCGCCTTTCCGTTCTGGGCGTCGGTTACCAGGCGGGCCATCTGGGCCAGCTGCGTGTCGGCGCCCACCCGGGTGGCCCGGACCACGAGTCGCCCGCCAGCGTTCACCGTGGCACCGGTGACGGCGTCGCCCGGTCCGACCTCGACGGGGACCGACTCGCCCGTGAGCAGGCTGGCGTCGATGGCCGAGGTGCCATCGTCGACCACGCCGTCGGTGGCGATCTTCTCGCCCGGGCGGACCACGAAGCGATCGCCGACCGCCAACTGGTCGATGGGCAGGCGTACTTCCGTGCCGTCACGCAACACCGCGACGTCCTTGGCGCCCAACGAGAGCAGGGCTCTGATGGCGGCGCCAGAGCGGCGTCTGGCCCGGGCCTCGAAGTAACGGCCGGCCAACAAGAACACCGTTACCCCCGACGCCGCCTCCAGGTAGATCTCGTCGCGCCCCGTCGTCTGCCCGATCGTCAACGCGAACGGCATGCGCATACCTTCCATGCCCGCCATGCCGATGAACAGGGCGTACAGCGACCAGCCGAAGGCGGCCAGGACCCCTACTGAGACCAGGGTGTCCATGGTGGCGGCGCCGTGGCGCAGGTTGGTCCACGCCGCCCGGTGGAACGGCCAAGCGCCCCAGATCACCACCGGGGCAGCCAGCATCAGCGACGCCCACTGCCAGTTGCGGAACTGGGCGGCCGGAACCATGGCCATGACGATCACCGGCACGGCCAGGGCGGCCGAGATCAGCAGCCGCTGGCGTAGCGGGGCGGACGGGTCGTCTTCGGTTTCGGACGGCGTGGTGTCGGGGCGGGCGGAAAGGGGTTCAGGGAGGTGAGCGGTGTAGCCGGTGGCCTCGATCCCGGCGACGAGCTGGTCAGGCGTGAGATCGTGGGGATAGGTGACCTTGGCCCGCTCGGTGGCGAAGTTGACCGTGGCCATGACCCCGTCCATCCGGTTGAGACGCTTTTCGATCCGGGCCGCACACGAGGCGCAGGTCATCCCGCCGATGACCAGCTCGACGCTTTGCTGGCCAGCCGCCGGGTCGTGGGCGGGGGCGCTCGGAGTGGTGGTGGTCAAGGGGTCTCCTGGACGGCGGCTCCGGCGAGCTCGTAGCCCGCCTCATCGACCGCCGACGCCACTTCCGTATCGGTCAGTCCTCTGGCGCTGATCACCGTGACCGCACCCGTGGCCAGGTCCACCCGGACGTCGGTGACTCCGGGGAGCCGGGCGATCTCTGTCGACACCGCGTTGACGCAGTGCTGGCAGGTCATTCCTTTGACGGTGTAGGCAGTGGTAGGCATCGGGACTCAGTTATTACTATACCCCTGTAGGGTACTCGCTGGACCGGGGTCCCGGACGACGCATTTGCTACAGAGCGGCGGGGGTCTGCCCCGCTCCCGGGGCGGTGGGCGGCGGCGGTGCGACCACTCCGGAGAGGAAGGCGTCGAGTACCTCGCCATCGAGGTTCTCGACCTCGACCAGCTTGGCCACCAGTTGGTCGATCACGGCGCGATTCTCCTGGATCGTGGCCATGGCATAGCGCTCGCCCTGCCGGAGAATCGAAAGGATTTCCTCGTCGATGTCGGACGACAGTCTCGGGGATGGCGCGTTGGGCTCGTACGCGCTCGGGTCGGGCTTGACCGACAGCGGCCCAAGTCGCTCGCTCATGCCCAGCTCGGCGACCATACGTCGCGCCAGGATGCTGGCGCGCTGCAGGTCGTTCTCGGACCCGGTCGATATGTCGCCCAGGATCACCGACTCCGACGCCCGTCCCGCCAAGGCGACCGCAATGAAGTCGGTCAGGTTCTTGCGGGTGGCCATGAGATTGTCCCGCTCGGGCACGACCCAGGTCGTTCCGCCCGCGTGGCCGCGGGACACGATGGACACCTTGCCGATGGGATCGTGTCCGGGGATGGACGCCGCGACGACGGCGTGACCGGCCTCGTGGAAGGCGATCCGGTCGCGATCCTCCGGGCTGAGAATCCGTGACTTGCGCTCGGGGCCGGCGACGACCCGTTCGATGGCCTCGACCAGATGGGACGACTGGATCTCCTCGCTCGCTCGTCGTGACGCGAGGATGGCGCCTTCGTTGACCACGTTGGCGAGGTCAGCTCCCGAGAAGCCAACCGTCCGGCGGGCGATGAGCTCCAGGTCGACCTCATCGGCCATGGGCTTGCCTCGGGCGTGGACCCGAAGGATGTCGAGCCGGCCGCGGATGTCGGGTCGTTCGATCGTGATCCGTCGGTCGAAACGGCCGGGGCGCAGGAGGGCCGAGTCCAGGATGTCGGGGCGGTTGGTGGCGCCGACCACGAGGACCCCGGACCCCGAGTCGAATCCGTCCATCTCGACCAGCAGCTGGTTGAGCGTGGACTCCCGCTCGTCCTGACCGCTGACGGCGGCGACGGTACGGGTGCGGCCGACCGCGTCCAGTTCGTCGATGAAGACGATCGCCGGCGTGTTGGCCTTGGCCACCTTGAACAGGTCTCGAATGCGGGCCGCCCCCACTCCAACGAACATCTCGACGAAGTCCGAACCCGAGATGGAGAAGAACGGCACGTGGGATTCGCCCGCCAGGGCCCGGGCGAGGAGCGTCTTTCCGCAGCCCGGTGGTCCAGTGAGCAGGATCCCCTTGGGCACCGAGGCGCCCATGGCGAGGAATCGTTCGGGCCGGGCCAGGTAGTCGCGCACCTCCCGCAGCTCTTCGATGGCCTCGTCCACCCCGGCCACGTCGGAGAACGTGATCTTGGACTCGCCCTGCATCTGCCGCTTGTGCCGGGACTTGCCGAACCCACCGAACGCGTCGGCCCCTCCCCGGCCCGACACTAGGAGAATGACGATCACCAAACCGTCGAGGAGGATCATCACGGGCAGGACGGTGGTGACCGGGCCGACGAGGTTCTTGAGCGGCTGTTGCTTTACCACCGTGGGCACGCCGGCCTGGTTAAGAGCGGCGAACACCTGGGAGAAGATCGGACTGAGCTGGCTGCTGCCGGTCGCGATCCAGTATTCGCCCCCGGAGTAGTGCCCGATGATCCGGTTGTCGACGTCCAGGACGGTGGCATCCTGCACCTGCCCCTGTCGCACCAAGGTCAGGTAGGCGTCGAGCCGCAACTGGCGTCCCGTGGTATGCGGGTTCGACCAGTAGAGGACGACTACATAGAAAAGGATCAATATCGGGAGAGCGAGCAGGCAGAGGATCAAGGCGGTCCGGCGACCGTTGTGGTCCTTCTCGTCACCCCCCGGCGCAGTCTTGCTGGGCTTGTCGCCCGCACCCTCGGCGTTGTCCGATCGGCGTTTCAGGTTCATCGCCATCCCGGGTCCTCCCTCGCGTCACGTCCGGCGGGCGAGGCTATCGCACGAAATGCTCCAGCTTTCAGTACATCCACGGCCCCGACGTGGCCAGCAACTGCAAATAGTCTTCCAGTAGATGTAGTACTCATATAGTTCGAGTCTACTTATTTCGCCAATCTACAATGGCTGTAACTATAGTTCTGGAACATCCTTGACCAGGGGATATGTATGGGAGTACAGTTGTCCGAGGGGCACGGTGCCCTTCTTAAAGGATCACGAAGGAGGAGGGCCTATGCGTGCACGTCGACTGCTTCTTGGTTGCGGCGTCGCCGGTGCCGGTCTGCTCTTTGCTGCCAGCGCGGCGTGGGCATGCACCAACCTCGCAACACTCAACCTCAGCAACGCGGCCGGAACCTCAGGACAGTCCCTGACGGTGACGGGTTCGTCATTCCATGTGGCTTCGAGCGGCGCACAAACGCCGGTCCTGGTCCACTGGAACGGCGCCACGGGACCGGTCCTGGCGACCGTCACCCCCGATGCGACCGGCAACATCTCGGCCACGGTGACCATCCCTGACGCCCAGCCTGGCTACTACGTGCTCGTGGCGACCCAGCAGGACAAGGGCCAAGACGCCTACGGAACGCCGGCTCGCGCCGCATTCCAGATCCTTGCTCCTGGCCAGCACCCGGCGGTTGCGCCGAATGCGGTTCAGGGTGGCACAGTCGCCCCGTCGACCTCGTCGTCCGGTGTGCTGGCGCTGACTGTCGGACTCGGTGTTCTCGGCCTGGCGCTGTTCGGCGCTGGTGTTGGGGCCTTCGCCCGTCAGGCTCGTCGGCGTGAGGTTCCCGCGGCGGAGCAGATCAAGCGCAGCTAGCAGCACCTCAGTACCACTACTGATACGACAAGTGCCCGGGCCCAGCCCGGGCACTTCCGCGTCCGGGCCGATGGCACCCGTCTGATCATCTTTAAATGTCACACCCGCCTGTTTGAATGTTCTCATGGATTTGGGTGCTCTTGGAGCGCTGATCGACGAGTTAACTGCACTTGACCCGGCAGTGTTGGCCGACCCGCAGTCGGTCGTGGACCTGCACCGCTGTATTGACCGGTTGCAGGCCATCTCCACCCGGGCGATGGGCGCCTTCGAAGCCGGTGGCGCCTGGCGGCTCGACGGCGCCCGCAGCCCGGCGGGCTGGGTCATGGCCCATTGCCGGCTACCCAAGCCGGCCGCCAAAGCCGAGGTCGCCCTGGCCCGGTCCCTACGTCACCTGCCGGTTTGCGAAGCGGCCTGGCTGGACGGCGACATCGGCCTGGCCCACGTGCGCACCCTGGCCCGGGCCCGACGCCCCGCCACCCAAGACCAGCTGACCGAAGACGAAGAGATACTGGTGGGTCACGCAAAAGTGCTGCCCTTTAGGCACTTCGCCAAGGTGGTCAACTACTGGACCCAACAAGCCGACGAGGAGGGCGAAGATCAGAAGGCCGAGGACCAGCACGAGCAGCGCCGCTGCCACTTGTCGCAAAGCTTGGACGGCTTGTGGTTCCTCGACGGGCTCCTCGATCCCATCGCGGGGACGGTGCTGTCCGACGAGTTGTCGCGCCTCGAAGACGAGTTGTTCAAAACCGAGTGGGCCGATGCCCGCGCCCGGCTGGGCCGCGAGCCCACAGCGGGTGAACTGGCTCGCACACCCCAGCAGCGGCGGGCCGACGCCCTGGTGGAGATGGCCGTGCGTTCCCGCACCGCGCCCGCCGATGGGCGCCGCCCCGAGCCGTTGTTCACGGTGCTGGTGAGCTGGGAGACCCTGAAGGGCCGGATCTGCGAACTGGTCAACGGCACCGTCGCCGCCCCCGGGGCCCTCGTCCCGTGGCTGGCCTCAGCATGGATCGAACGAGTCGTATTCGGCGCCCGGTCGAGGGTCATAGATGTGGGCGTGGCGCAGCGGCTGTTCAAGGGCGCCACCCGACGGGCCGTGGAGGACCAGGAATGCTTCCACCCCACCTGCGATGCCCCTGCCTCGCGTTGCCAGGTCGACCACATCATCCCGTACTCGGCCAACGGACCAACCACCCAAGTCAACGGCCGCTTGGCCTGCGGCTTCCACAACCGGGGACGAGAGCACGCCCCCCCGGCCGGCGACCCGCCGTAATGGATATCGAACGCGGCACGACCGCCATTCGGCCAGACCTACATGAAGTTGCGGGTGTGCAGGGCGGACAGCTCTTCTGCCTCCCGTGGGGAGTAGCCGAGGCGGCTCAGCCGTCGCCGCCGGCCCTCGTCCATGTCGGCCTGGAGCTGTTGCACCGCGTCGTGGCCCCGGCCGATCGCCTCCGGCGTCCAGCCGCCCGCGGCCAGCATGACAAGGGCGTCCAATACGTTCTCGTTCAGCCCCGATGTGGAGGCCAGAGCGTCATGGCGTCGTTGCATGGCCAGGCGCAGCCGCGGCCGCAGGCTCGGCTCCGTTCGTACCTGCTCTTCCAGATGACCCAGTCCGAAGGCGACGTGCCGGGCCTCGTCCTGGAGGGCGAGATGGCAGACCTGCGCCGTGACCACGTCAGGCGCGTAGCGCTCGAGGAACGACAGCAGATGAAGAAATGTGCCTTCACCCAATACCGACAACAGGAACGATGCCACCGAGAACTCCGGCTCGTCGAGCAACGATTGCAACGAGGCCCGTCCCCCCGCCCCCGAAACGCCCAGCTGGCCGGTCACCAACACGGCACGGCGGCTGAAAACCTCGATGTGGCGGGCTTCGTCCGCGGTCTGCACCGCCAGGAACTGAGCTACCTCGCGGTAGTGGGGATGCACCCGCCCGAGGAAGCGGGCCGGGACCATGAGTGCGGCCTGCTCGTTCTCGATGAGGTAGGTCATGACCTGGACGACGGCGGCCTCGACCTCGTCGGGGACGGTGATGCTGGCGTTCCAGTCGATTGCGGTGGCGGGATCCCATTGCGCCGCGGTCGCCTGGGCGTAGAGCCGTGGTGCCAGGTCACTCCAGATCGCAGGTTTTGTGTCCAGGTCGGCCACGCTCAGGTCGGGCCCTCCCGCTTCGACCAGTGCGCCCCGCGCCGCCAGCCCCCATCGACGGGGTGCTTTTTCCCAGACTTCGGTGGGGCTGGGGCCGCCCGCCCGCTCCGACCGGCTCCAGCGGGCACCGGCCGCGCTGCCCTTCGTAACCGTGGTCCCTTGGGCTCGGTGACCGAGGTGGCGGGCCCAGGCGGCCAGGTGCATGGCCAGGTTCGGGTCATTTCCCCCCACCGCCAGGCTCTCACCCGGCGCCATCGCCTCCAGAGCCCGGGCGATGAGCAGGTGGCCGCCCCGGTCGATTCCGAGGGGACCGAGCTCGACGGACGGGCGCGTGTCAGGGGCGCCGGTGTCAGGGGCGGTAGTCGGCAGCGCAGATCCTTCCGTCGGCGTCGTAGAAGCCGGAGTTGTCGACCGCCCGCTCCAGCGCCTGGTAGCCGCTCACCCGCCCGGGCAACCAGGCCGTCAGCCCCTCGAGCTCGAGGAGGGGCCGCACCTCCGGGTCGGCATAGTCCATGGCCAGCAGCAACTTCGAGAAGCGCGCCACTAGGGCGGCCGGGGCGGAATGGATCACCGTCATGTTGCAATGGTCGAACGGCTCGGTCTGAAAGACGATCCGCGTTCCCCCCGCGGCCAGTGTCCCTTCCTTGCTGAAGGCCAGGTGGTTTGAATCGATCATGCAGGCCGCGCCGACCTGGCCGGCCATGAGTGCCCGAGCGGCATCCCGCTCGCCGCCGATGTGGTCTCCGTGTAGCCCCACCCCCACGTCGAAGCGACGGATCTTGACATCGACGCCCGGTTCGAGGCCTGCCATCCGGAGGGCGTCAAGGGGCAGCAACGTGGCCTGGGGCGAATCGACCGCTCCGGTCGCCAACTCAACGCCGAGGAGATCCTGAAGCCGCCGAGTGGGGGAGTCGGCCCGGACCACCACGACCGACGACAGGTCGCGATCGGTGTCGCGCATGATCAGGGCCGACACCTCGGACCCGCGCGCCGCAGCCAGGCGTCGGGCCCGGACCCAGGCGAGGGGAGAATTCCACGCCGCGTGGATGCGGCCAGCCAGGAGATCATCGACCTGCCGTTCGTAATTGGAGTAGAGCACGTAGTCAAAGGGCAGGTCCCGGGCCGCGAGCCAGCGGCGAAAGCCGTCCCAGATGGTGACGACCTTTGGGTCGTAGGCGACCGCGCCCATGACCAGCACGTCGGACCCTTGGGCGAGGTCGGGGGTCGCCGCCATCATGGCCCTAGCAGCTCAAGGCCACCGATGGCCCGACCGACGAAGTCGAGCAAGGCGTCGGTTGTGGGTGCCATGACCCTGGCGGCTTGCGCGTCGCGGAATCGTCGCTCAATCCCGAGCTCCTTGCGGAACGCCGCTCCTCCGCAGACCTTCATGGCCAAGTCGGTGACCGAAAGGGCGGCCTCGGCTGCGACCGCCTTGATCTCGAGCACCCGGAGCATGGCGTCGGGGCGCCCCGATTCAATCGCGTCAAGTGTGTCGTTCAAGAGCGATCGCGCCGTATCGGTGGCAACCCGCATGCGGGCGTAGTCCGCCCGGGGAGCGGGTTGGTCGATGAGCCGCTGGCCGAGATGCTCGAGCCGGGCCGAGGTCAGATGGGGGCCCGTCTCGGCGACGGTCGCCTCCATGAGGCCGATCGAGAAGGCGGCGGACAAGACCAGGAACCAGGGGAGCGCGACCGCCAAGGCGATGTCCAGGCCTTGGCCGTCGGGGCCGAGCATGGCGGAACGGCGGACGGCGACATCGTGGGCGGTGACCGGAACCGATCCATTTCCCCGGAGCCCGAGGCCGTCGAATTGGTCGCCGATGTGGAGGCCGGCGGATGGGCGGGGCACCAGCCACAGGGTCATGGGCCCGCTTTCGGCCAACGGCTGGCTGGACCAGACATAGCTGTCCGCCGCCGACGCGGAAGTAACCCAACTCTTGCGGGCGTTGAGGATCACCTCGTCGCCGTCGCCGTCGCCATCGCCAGCTGCGGTCGCACTGCCGAGGGGCGCCCAGAAGTGACTTCGCGACCCCACCTCCGAAAACGCCAAGGTTGTCAGGTGCTGTCCCCCGGCGATCGCCCGCCTGGTCCGCTCCGCGCCATGGGTTTCGATCAGGGCGGTGGCAGCAAAATGCATCAGGACGGCCATGGCGGTTGAGCCACAGGTAGCCGCAAGGGACTCGACGACCTCGGCCGCGTCGCGGAGTCCTTGGCCGGCCCCGCCGACCGAAGCCGCCGAGGTCACTCCGAGGATGCCCGCTTGGGCCAGGGCTTTGAGGGAATCGGATGGGAAACGGCCCAACTGGTCCACCTCTTGGGCGGCGGGCGCAACCGTCGCTTCGATGACGCGATGGAGGGCGTCGCGGTAATCGTTCATTTTCTCGCTCTCTGGGGCTGACGCCGGCGCTGCCGGCTACTGGGTGGGGGCTGTCATGGTCGAGGTGCGGGTCGCAAACCCACCTGACCCGATCAGCAGTGCCAGGGGACGCGACCGTGGCCGCCCGACCGGGCGGCGGGATTGCAAGCTCAGCGGCGGCGTGTCACGTTTCCCTCCCCTCGTGAAGAGCGTTGCGGGCGATGCCTGGCCACGACGGATGCACCGGGTGGCGTCGTGGGGAGCATACCCGTGACTAGCACATTGTGTTATCTACAGCAGCGCCAGAAGTTCTTGGACGCGAAGAGAAGGGGCCTGATCGTTGCGGTCGAGGATCCGGTTCAACTCCGCCTGGGCGCTATTTGCGTGCGCAAGCATCGCCTCGGTTAGCTGACCGAACGTTCCCTGTGTCCCGGGCACCATGCGGTCGAACAACTGGTCCGGCGATGAGGGCTGGTGCGATCGGGACAGTTGGGTCAGGACAAAGCTGTACGTGCTGAGCGCCCGGCTCATATCGTCCTGGACCCGGTAGAACCGCCACAGGAGCGGGAACGGGACCATGCCGGCCAGCTCGCTGGCCGATGCGGCCGCCCCTTCGCCGGTCAGGATCACCGAAATGGTGCGCTCGATGAGCCTGGTCGGCGCCGCGCATACCCGGGCCGGGTCCGGGCGGACGAAGTGGCCGTTGTCCTCGGCGAATCTGACCACGTCAGCGGCACTGATCGACTGGGCCCGAGGCCGGTTCTGGTTGAGCAGGGCGACGGCGACTGAGAACAGTCCGCGGCTGGCTTTGAAGATCGAGGCCACGACCGTCGACAGGCTCCCATGGGGGGCCACCGGGTCGGCGGCCCGATGGAAGAGGATCAGGGGCACGGTGAGCCCGAGGTAACTGGCGTCGTAGAGAAGCCTCACCGTGCCCGCGCCTGAGGGATGCAGCCCCCGGTACTGCCCCGTCAACCAGGCGAAACCATCGAGGATCCCCGTGGTGTCGGCCCGCAGGGCCTCGTACGCCGAGACGTTCATTCGACCGCCCAGACGCGATGGGGTGTCTTGGTAGGGGCAGGTTGACGAACGCATCAGGACTCCCCGGCTCTCCACCCTTTGTCGGGCCCGTTTGGTGGCGGAGTCCTCGAGCAGGAGCCGTCCGTTGGCGTCGGTCTGGTCTCCGACGGTCAGAAGCTGCGCCAGTCGAAGGGCCGGCGGCCGCGAGGGTCCGGCGCCGGCGGAGCCGTCCATGCCTTCATTCTTCCAGCCCGCCGGGGTGGAGCACAGCTTGGCGGGCCCAGGCTGGCGGGCACCAGTGCCGCGTCGTCGGCGACTGTGTACGCATATGCTCTAGTGGTGACTCGACTGTCGTCCCGGCCCAGATATCCGGTCCTGGGACCGGCGTCGTGAGACGCAGCGGCTTCGGGATCCGCTCATCCGGGCCGTCGACGGAGGATCTGGAGAGAGAGGCGACCGCCGAGCTCCGTCGCGCCATGGCTGGAAGTGAGCCTGCGCCGGGGTTTGCAAGGGAGGCGGAGGTCGATGATCGGGTAGATGATCGGGTAGATGATCGGGTCGATGACGACCCGGAGCCCTCCGGGTTGGTCGACCCTGGATGGCGGACGGGGCTGACCGTCGAAGAGGAACGCCGCGCCATCACCGACCTGGCCGTGCAGCAACTGACCGAACGGTCCATCGGGAAGGTCCGACCACCCGAGACCCTCTCGGCTCCCGTGGCGCCGACGGATGCCGAGGACATGCGAAACAAGGCACTGGCCGACATGCTCGAGCGCCAGCAACGGCTAGCGACCGAGCAACCGGTTTCGAAGCTGCCGCCGGGGCAGGCCGGGTCACCGGTGGTGCAACGGACGTCGGGAACAACAATTTCACCCAGCCTGACGGTGAAGCCGACCTTGACCTCAAGTCGTCCGGCGTCGGCGCCGGATTTGGCGGAAGTGGCCGAGAAGAGCCGCCGGAAGACGGCAAGCCGCCACCGCCCGGCGGCACGAGAGGCTGAGCCCGAAGGTCATTGGCGGGCGCTGGCCGAGCTGGCTGACCTGCTGGCTGAGGAAGTATTTCCTCTTGACGCGCTTCCCGAGGTCAGCCGATGGCTGGCCGGCCGGATCAGGTCCACGGTGACGATCATGCTTCTCGGTGACGGCGTCATCGACGTCGTCGCGCCCTGGCCGGGGGACGATCCCGTCGCGGCCGGTCTTACCGATCTTGTCGGCCAACCCCTCGACCAAGGCTCCACCATGTGGGCGGCAATGAGCGAAGGGCGAACCATCACGGGCGAAATCGACGACCTCATCGTGGTGCCCGACGACGGCGCGACGGCCGGTGTCGGTGGTTGGGCGGCGGTTCCGATGGTCGATCGCTCCATTGCTCTTGGGACCCTTCTGGTCACGCGAGATCCTGACGACACGATTCCTGACGCGACCGTGCAGCTGGTCGAGGAGGTCGCCCGGCGGGTGGCCCGGGCGCTGCTCAACTGTGAGGAAGCGGCCAACGCCGAGACCGCGGCCGACCGGGAGATGCCCGTCTTGGTCAAAGACCAGCTCGGTGCGCTCGTGCTGGTGCTCGAAGCATTTGAACTTCTGCCCCGGCCCCCGCTGGCACTGGGGCACAAACGTCAGTTCACCGAAATCACCCGGAATGCAGTGGCTCTTCGCACACGGGTATCGGAATTCTTGTCAGGTCAGTCGCAGTCAAGCCAGGACTTGTCAGGCGATGGTGTCGCCGGCCGCTGAACGGCTCGTCGCCATCAGCTGTCGTTCGGTTGACATGAGTCCCCCATGAGCCGCCCGACATTTGTTTGGGGTCACGACCTGTTGAGTTGCGTCGATCATGAGAACACCGTTCGGTTGTTCGACTGGCGCTGTGCCGAGGAGACGGCTGATATGGTGCGCTACGACGCGCGCGGCCACGGCCGAGGGATGGTGCAGTACGTCGACCGGGCCTACCGCTGGTCGGCACTGGTGGACGACATGCTGCGGATGGCGGGCGACGGCCCGTTCGTGGCGGGGGGCATCGGCATGGGAGCGGCGACCGCACTTCTCGCGGCCATACGAGCCCCCCGGCGGTTGGAGGCACTGGTACTGGTCGCCGCCCCGGCCAGCTGGAACGTTCGGTCCGGGCGGGCCGTGCACTACGAGGAGCTCGCCCACGCGGTGCAGCTGCGAGGAGCCACCGCCCTCGCAGAGGCGTGGCCGGTCGCCGGGCTGCCGCTGTTTCTGGTGGACATGTTTCAGGGACCGGCCGAACTGGTGACCCGTCATCTCTTCGCCATGGACCCCCGGGCGTTGCCGTGCATCCTGCGAGGCGCGGCCCTGTCCGACCTGCCCAGCCGGGAGGAGGTCCACAATGTCATCGTCCCGACCCTCATCCTGGCGTGGGACGGTGATGTCGGCCACCCACTGGGCGTGGCCGAGGAGCTGGCCGGCCTCATGGTCCAGAACGAATTCCACGTCGCTCATGATGTGGATTCACTCCAGAAGTGGCCGACTCTGGTGGCAAATTTCCTGGCCAGCGTTCACTAGAGCACGCGCCCCTCTAAGTGTGGTATAACATATAGGTGGCGCTACGTTCCGTGCTGACGGACTCGGAAGCAAAAAGGGCAGAGCACGACGGGGATGCAACGGGCCACTTTGCCCGGCCCTACACCTATCAGCGGCCGGCCATCCTGATTCTTCTGCTCGAGCGGGAGAGCCACGGGTACGAGCTGGTCCAACGGCTCGCGGGCTTGGGTTTCGAACCGCCGGTGGCGGCGAGCATCTATGCCGTCCTGCGGGCGATGGAGGGGGAGGGGCTGGTCAGTTCCTCCTGGGACACCAGTCGCCGTGGTGGTCCCCCCCGGAGGGTCTACGCCGCCACGGCCGAGGGCGAGGAATATCTGCGCCAACTCACGCCGATGCTGAGCCGCTACCGCGAGGCGCTGGGCGCCATGCTGGACCGTTACCGGGCTTCAACGGCGCCGCTCAACAGCTAGCGAGCCACGGGGTCGGGGTCAGCCCTCGGCCGACCCGCTGCTGTCGGTACCCGTGCGGTCGTTCAGGCCAGGACCGGACCGCTGGTTCCACTGGTCATCCAGCCAGGCCTGAATGCCGGCGGTGGCGGGGCTGGCATCGATCTGCCTGGCTGAGAGGTCAACGGGATCGAGTGGGTCGAAGTCGAGCAGCTCAGACTCGGACATCCGGTGGAGGTGGGCGATCCGGCGCCGCCGGCGATCACGAGCGACCACGAATGTCACTCCGATGGTAAAGCCGACTGCCGCGAAGGTGAGAAAGAGCGCGGTTGCGATGAGCCAGGCCACCTGTCGGGGCTCCGATCGTCGCGCTCAGAGCGGGCTTGACTCGCGAAACTGGGATATTTCTTCGTCGAAGTACTCGCCCAGTTCGCGCATGAACGTCAGGGTGCGCTCTGCCTCCTCGGCGTCCATCTTGCTCATGGCAAAGCCCACATGGACCAGAACCCAGTCGCCCACTTCCAGGCCTTGGCCAGGACCGTCTCCGTCGAGCAACAAGCCGACGTGGATGGCGCGCCGTACCCCACTGACCTCAACGAGGGCCTTATGTTGTGACACATCAGTCAGGTCGACGATCTGGCCAGGGATTCCGAGGCACATTGTTGACTCACCTCCACATGCGGTAAGTGCAGCATACACGTAGGTAGCGCAATTGAGGGTCGCCGTACCGCGAGCACTCGGACTACAGCTGGGCCGGTACGGGCTCTTCCAGCAGAAAATCGACCAGCTTGCTGACCGCCTCGACTGCTGGGTCAGCCGGGGCGAAATCCAGCAAGGGGATCCCGACCCGGTCCCCGTCGAGGGCGGCGTCACTCCAGGGCATCTGGCCCACCAGCGTCAGTTGGTGGCGATCGCAGAACTCAGCGATGGCGTCGCCGTCGTCGGGCCGCCTCAGCTTGTTGGCGACCACCCCGACCAGCGGGATCGGCAGCTCGGCGGCCAACTCGGCCATGCGTCGTGCTGTCTCGTAGGACCGGAAGTAGGGCTCGACCACCAGTAAGAGGACATCAACGTGGCGAGTGGTGCCCCGACTCAGATGCTCCGGTGAGGCTTCGAGGTCAAGAATGGTGACGGTCTCTCCTTCGCGGCCAGCATCGGCCAACAACGCGCTGACGGTGGCATGAGCCGAGCACAGGCAACCCTCGTCGGCATGGGCGGGCATCGCCATCATCATGACGGTGACGCCTTCTGAAACGGGCAGGCCATAGCGCGTCACGACCTCGTCGACCGAATCGACCAGTCCCGCTCCGGTCAGCCGGCGGGACACCAGTGCAGTCGGCAATGGGAGAAGTTGGGCGGCTGCGTCACGGCTGGCGCCGAGGGCTACTGCCACATTGGGGTTGCTGTCTCCATCGATGACGATGACCCGGTGCCCCCTGCGGGCAATAAGACGGGCCAGGGTCGAGGACAGCGTCGTCTTGCCGGCCCCGCCCTTGCCGGCGACCGCGATGCGCAGACCGTTCACAGCGTGCTGTCGGTGGTGATGCTGCCGTCGACAGAGACTTGGGGGGCGCCGGTCGCGGCGCCGGTGGCGGCGTCGTAGCGTTGCAAGTAGAGACTCAAGTAGCGGTGGCTCTCACGGAGGGCGCCCGCCCAGGCGTGCAGCCAGTCCATCCCGTCATCGGTGAGGCGGTAGGTCCGTCGAGCGGGCCCGGCGGTTGAGTGCTCCCACCAGGATGCGACCAGGCCATCCTGTTCCATGACGCGCAGCGCCCGGTAGAGCCCACCCGGATCCACATTGGCCAAGCCAACCTGTGAGATCTGCTCGTGCAGGTCATACCCGTGAGCCGGCTGTTCGCCGATGAGCAGCAGGAGGCAGGCCCGCAGATAGTTGCGGGGCAGTCCTCCCTGGGGCTCTTCGGCCGTGCGCTTGGTGTTCACCGCTTCTCCTCATGTTCACATCGAGCCAGCTGGCCTATCGTACAACGAGGCACGTGATTGCCTCGATCAATGGTCATGGTCGTGCCCGGAACGTTCCCGGGCGCAGGCGTCGGCCTCCTCGGGCGAGCTATGGCACCAGCAATCAGCGCTGCACTCCCCATGGGCCGATTTGGTGAGCTCGCTGAACGCGGCGACGAACTCGAGCGCCCCTTCGCGTGCTCCGAGCTCCGAAAGCGTGTAGCGGCCGCCCGCCTCTTGGAGGTAGCCCTCGTGGACCAGCTTGTCGAGGTACTGGACCCCGACATCGGCCTCGACACCGAGGAATCGCTCCAGCAGGCGCGGGTCGACCTGATCACCAAATCCTTCGCCGCGCAACCAGTACATGACTTGAAGGATTTCGCTGCGCCAGTACAACGCCCGCAGCGCTTCGGACTTCGGTTGGCTAACGATCATGTCGTCCACAGAGCGACCTCGCCTTCGTAGTTGCCGTCGTTCTTACACCCGGTTCTTGCACTGGGTTCTACACCGGGCAAGGCACGAACTTCGGACATTAGGCTAGCTCAGCTTTGCCAGATAAGTGTTAGAGTACACCTAGTGGAACGAGGACGGAGGTCCTAGATGGCGAGTGGGTCTGATTGGCGCAGCGGTACAACAACCGTCAATCCGCCTGGGTACAGCCCGGCAAAGCAGGATCCTGAATATTACATCACCGGCCACGAGGGCTCGACCGCCCGCTGGTTGGATCCCTACGATCCATTGGCTCCGATCGCGATCCGGAGTCGGGCGGTCGAACCGAATCACGACAGCCTCCGGCTCGGCCCGCTGGAGAAGATCTACCTGATCTGGATGGTCGGCGGCTCGTGCGACGGCTGCACTGTCGCCGTCTCTGGTGCCACGCACCCCCGGCTCGAACACCTTCTCTCTGGCATCCTTCCTGGCCTGCCCCGAGTGGAGTTGATCCACACCGTCGTCTCGATGGAGTCGGGCCCCGAGTGGGTGCACAACCTCTTCATGGCAGAGCGGGGCGAGATGGATGCGCCCTACGTCGTCTGCTGGGAAGGGTCGATCATGGACGAGTCGATCTCCGGGGACGGCTACTGGATGGGACTGGGCGAGGATCCCCAGACGGGCCGCCAGATCACCAGCCTCGAGTGGCTCGACCGCCTGGCGCCCGGCGCGGCCGCCGTGGTGGCGGTGGGCACGTGTGCGACCTGGGGCGGTATCCCCGGTGCCAAGGGCAACGTCACCAACTCCATGGGCTGCATGGACTACCTCGGGCAGGACTACCGGTCCGCCTTTGGTGTTCCCGTCGTCAACATCCCCGGTTGCTCGCCCATCGGCGACAACGTGCTGGAGACCGCGTCGGCCGTCCTTCTCTTCCTCAACGGACTGGCTCCCCTGCCCGACTTCGACGAGTTGGGCCGGCCCGCCTGGTTGTTCGGTGAGACCGTGCACCGCCACTGCCCCCGAGCCGGTTACTACGAAGAGGGCGTCTTCGCCGAGAAGTACGGCGACAAGGAATGCCTGGTCGAACTTGGCTGCTGGGGCCCCGTGGTGCAGTGCAACATCGCCGAGCGGGGCATCGTCGACGGCCACGGCGGCTGCATGAACGTCGGAGGGATTTGCATCGGTTGCACCATGCCGGGTTTCCCGGACAAGTTTGCCCCGATCTACGAGACCCCTCCCGGGTCGCTCCTCTCCAGCAACACCTGCCGGGTCACGGGTGGTTTCATCCGCCGCATGCGGGCTGTCAGCCGGGTGGACAAGAACATGTCCGTTCGCTGGGACAAGGACGCGCCCAGCGGCTGGTCGCGGTCGCGTACCGGCCCTCGCGGGTCACTCAAGGTGATTCACAAGTTCTATTCGGCGTATCAGCACTCACACGAAGGTGGCTAACCAATGTGCTTCAAGAATCTCCCCGTCGAATTCGACAGCAACGGCAAGGCGTCGCTGAAGGCTGGTTACGGCGACCCGTATGGGATCACGCCCAGCGAGCCCAAGGAGTACGTCCGCCGCCGTCAGGGCCCTGGTGCCATGTTGCAGGCGCCCCCGAAGCTCCGTGACTGGAACATCGACCCGGTCACCCGGGTCGCCGGCGCCCTAGCCGTCCATACCATCTTGGACCTGGATCAGCGCCGTGCGGTCGAAGCCCACTCGCAGGCCATGTTGTTCCGGGGCTACGAGATCATCTTGCAGGGTCGTGACCCTCGCGACGCCATCGACATCAGCTCTCGGGCGTGCGGGGTGTGCGGCGGCGTGCACGCCACCGTCTCCGCCCTGGGCATCGAGCAGGCGTTCGGCATCTGCCCGCCGCCGCTCGGCGTCGAGGTCCGCAACCTGGGCGAGATCGGCGAGATGTTCTACGACCATCCCCTCCACCTCGGATTGCTGGCCGGTCCCGACTACTCGACGTCGATCGTCGGCATCACCAACCCCGAGTTGCTGGTCAAGGCCGAGAAGACGCTGGCCCCTAACGGCGACCTTCACGGGTACCGGACCATCAAGGACATCATGGATGCCATGAACCCCTTGACCGGGCGGATCTACCTCGAGGCGTTGGAGTGGACGCGGGTCGGTCGAGTGATGTGCATGCTCATGTACGGCAAGTACCCGCACCCCTCCACGATCGTGCCCGGCGGCATGTCGACGACCATCTCGACCTCGTCGTTCAACGAGTACTACACCCAGCTGGGCAAGATCTTCGACTTCTGCAAGGTCATCGCCCGGGTTTGGGACGACCTCGTGGACTTCTTCCTCGAGGCCAACCCGATGTACGAGGAAGTGGGCCAGCGCGAGATCAACCTGGCCCAGACCGGAATCTGGGATGACTCGGAGACCTACGACGCCACCTACGCCAACTGCAACGCGTGGGGCAACAAGCGCTATGCGCTTCCCGGCATGGTCATCGACGGCAAGCTGGTGACCACGGACCTGACGGCCATCAACATGGGCTTCGAGGAGTTCGTCTCGCACTCGTACTACGACGACTGGACCAGTTCCCCGCCCCGGTTCCGCACCGACCCGCTGGGCAACCCCATCTCCCCGTACCACCCGTGGAACAAGGTCACCATCCCGCGGCCGAGCGCGAAGAACTTCAAGGAGAAGTACACCTGGGACACCGCCCCCCGTTGGGACCGGCGGACCATCGAGACGGGTACGTACGGCCGTATGTGGACGACGGCGCTGGCCGGTCGCTCCGGTCCCGGGGCCAATCCGTTCGTCGAGTCCACGGGTGAGGGCCTGCGCATGGTTCTGCCCCGGCATGAGCTGCCCGAGGACGAGCTGTACTGGAAGGTCCCCCGCAGCATCAACGCCTTGGAGCGCAACCGGGCCCGTTCCTACGCCATGGCGTTCACCGCCGCCATCGGTATGAACGTCATGCTCAAGGCACTGGAGTACTGGCGTACCGGCGACACCTCAGTGCACACGCCCTACAAGATCCCCAAGGACGAGCGGGTCGCGGTCGGCTTCTGGGAAGCGGGCCGGGGCTGGCTGGTCCACCACATGCAGATCGACAAGGGCCGGATCGTCAACTACCAGATCACCACCCCGTCGACCTTGAATGCCGCACCCCGGGACCCCTTCGGTGGACTCGGCCCCTACGAGCAGGCCATCGTGGGCACGCCGATCCTCGAGAGTGTCGAAGAGGAAGACATCAAGGGCATCGATGTCCTGCGGGCCATCCGCAGCTTCGACCCCTGCATGCCGTGCACCACGCACATGGACACCGGCAAGGGTGTCATCGTGCGGGAGGTCAACTCCTGCGGTTGCACGCTGGAGTGACCAGCGCCGTCCGGGCTTTGGTGGGCGGGATAGGCCTGCCGTGGCTTCGTGACTTGGACTTCGGTACGCAGTTCGTTCGTCGGGTCGAGCATTTTGCTTGGCCCGACGACGTCGTGCTGGAGGACATTTCCTATGCCGCCCACCGGGTCCTTCATCTCCTCCAGGATCTCCACCCCGAGAAGGTCATCCTCGTGGGCGCCATGCCCCGCGACGACGAGCCGGGAACGATTCGGCGGTATCGACTGGACCTAACACCGCCCGACGACGTCGAGGTTCACGAACGCCTGAGCGAGGCGGTGGGCGGTATCATCGACCTCGACCATACACTGGCGGTCGTGCGATATTGGAAGGCATTGCCGGAGGACACCACCGTGATCGAGGTGGAGCCCGGGGATAGCTCCTTCGGGCTTGGTTTCAGCGACTCGGTCGAATCCCAGATGGATTCGGTCCTCGGAATGGTGCGTGAGGAACTCGGATTGGAGCCCATACCAGCGGGCAGCGTCACCTGGCCATCAGGCGTACCGGTCTCGCGATGGGCGCCGGCTGGGGGTTGAATACCGCTATGGACGAGGAACTCAGTTACCAGGAGGTACTGGGCCGCATCGGCGAGCTAGCCGAGGAGTTGACCCAACATCCCGACCCGCGCGTCGTTGACCAGGTGAGCGAGTTGTTGGACTGGGTTGACGCCTTTCACCGCGATGGACTCGGCCGCTTGGTCGAGATGATTCGGTCGTGGCGCGGTGAGATTTTCCTGGAATCGGTGTCGGCCGACGATGTGGTGGGGACGTTTCTCGCTGCCTACGGCCTGGGCGAAGGGGTCGAGACGGCGGCCGAGGCCACTGCCGCGGTCGAGGCGGCCCTGCTCCAGGTGCGGCCACTGGTTGAATCCCACGGCGGCGACATCGAAGTGATCACCGTCGTAGACGGCGTGGTGTCGGTCCGGATGAAGGGAACATGTGACGGCTGCCCGAGCTCGGCGGCCACGCTGACTTATGGAGTCGAGCAAGCCCTGCGGGATAACTGGACCAACTTCCGGCGACTCGAACTGGTGGATGCATCCGAGGAAGTTGATCCCACCAAGGCAGACCTGACCTGTGTGACGGTGCCGGACGTGGCTCCTGCGCCCCAGCCCGCGCTCTTGCAGATTCGCGGCCACGAGATTCGATGAGCGAGCTCAGCGCCGAGGCCCTTGCCTATCGGGCCAGGGCGCTGGCCCAAGCCCACCCGCTCACCAAACTGGCCCGGCGTTATCTCGACTGGGCCGTAGCGGGGCAGCGCACCTCGCAGCCCATTCCCGAGATCGGGATCTGGGCAGGATCGGCCCTGCTGGAGGGTTATTGCGTACGCCGGGTGGAAGAAGAGGACCTCGGCATAGACGTGAGTACGTTGGCCGTGGGCGAGGGCCCGGTGGCGGTGGGTGACAGCCCGGTCATCGGCCTTCCCGAAGGGGAGCAAGTGCACGTGACGCTGGAGGAGCTGGACGAGGCGGCGGCAGTTATCGCCGCCGACGTTCGCTCCGGATCCAACCGAAGCGGGGCGGGCGCGATCCATCACGACCCGGCCGATGACGAGCGCCTGATCCATGCCCTCGACGGCATCGTGGCCAAGCAGGTATCCAACCGTCTCGAACACTGGCGCGACAGCGTGGATGCCGCCGCCTGGCGCGAGCTCGAGGAATACCTCACCTGGTGGGTGGTCAAGGGCTACGCCCTGCGGGTGGCGGAAACAGACCTGGGAGTGGTTCGTCCGTGAGGACGTTGGTCGCGGGGGTGGGCAACGTACTGCGGGGAGACGACGCCTTCGGCGTCGAGGTCGCTCGCCGCCTGGCGCTGGAGATTTTGCCCCCCGGCGTACGGGTGGTTGAGACCGGGATCGCCGGAGTGGCGTTGATCCACGAACTGCAGGAGGGCTGGGACGCCCTGATCGTGGTGGATGCCGTGGACCGGGACCGGCCGCCGGGCACGGTGATGCTGATCGAGCTCGAGGTGACCGACGTGGCCGAGCTGTCGTGGGTTCAGCGGTGCGACTTCCTCGCCGACATGCACTTGGCCACACCCGAGCGAGCGCTCATGCTGGCGCGAGCTTTGGGTGTTCTGCCCGCCCAGGTGCTGATGGTGGGCTGCCAACCCATCGATGCCGAGCAGATCGGCGACGGTTTGTCCGAACCGGTGAGAGCCGCGGTCGACATTGCCATCGGGATCATCCACGGACAGCTGAGCAAGTTTGCTGCCCTCGAGCCCCTGGAATCCTGAGCCATGGACGTCGGAGTGAGCGCACCCGCCAGTTCGCCCGCCCAGCCGGATGCGCCCCTCGATCGGGCCCAGGCGGTGGTGGCGCTGGAGAAGCAGCTGGCGGCCACACCCAAGGCGGTGTACCCGTACCAGCATGCGGGCATCGCCTACCGATTGGGTCTGGCCCATGCCGAGTCGTACGGCGGCGATCCGACCACGGCCCTCCGGAAGGCGCTGGCCTGTTATGACCTGGCGGCATCGATCTTCGACCCGCGGTACGACCCCGTACCCCACGCCCGCGTCCTCAATGCCGCCGGTGCGGCCCATCGCGGGTTGGGCGATCGTGGCCGTGCGGCCGAGCTGTTCGAGAAAGCGGCCGCGTTGTTGGAAGGACACGGTCGCGACGACGAACGGGGCGCGGCGTTCAACAACCTGGGCCTGGTTCGCGCCGAACTGGGACAACCCGATCTGGCCGTGGCGGCCTGTGACCAGGCGCTGGCGCTGTTCGACGGCTCTTCGGCCGACAGCCGGCGGGCCCGGGCGGCGGCATTGCACTCGCGGGGCATGGCCCACGCCGCCATGGCCACCCCCGACGGTTTGGCCGCCGCCTTAGATGACTATGGCGAGGGTCTGTCGGTGGTCGGACCGGGCGACGCCCCGTTCCACTACGCCATCCTGCAGCACGCCGCCGGGGTGGCGTGCATTGCCTTGGCCGAGATGCAACCCGACCAGGCGGACCGGCGCCTCCAGGACGCGGCCAACGCCATCTCCGATTCGCTGACCGTATTCACTCGGTCCGGCTTTCCCTATCAGTACGCCTTGGGCAAGAACAATCTCGGTCTGGCCATGATGCGCCGGGCGACCTTGCCCAGTCGGGGTGAGCGGGTCGACGAACTGCGATGGGCCCTGGCCTGCTTCGAAGAAACGGTCTCGGTGCTCGACCCTCGGATGTACACGGCCGAGTGGCAACAGGGATACACCAACCTGGAGAAGGTTCAATCCGAGTTGGCCCGTCTGGGCTACGAGGGAACTCGCGCCGAACATTTCGCTGCTCTCCTGGCGAGGGTCAGTGGCGATGTCCGAATCGACCTGTTGCGCGAGCGGCTGACCCGTTTGCTCCTGCTGCCCGAGCCGCAGCGGCAGGGTTCGCTGGTCGAACTTGACCTGGCCACGACGCAACTAGGGTTCGAGGCCCTCCGGATGGTCATCGTCGCCGAGATCGGCGTGCTGATGGAGTTGCCCGGCAACGATCTTCAGGTGGGACTCGAGGCTCGCTTCCAGGCCCACCGCCGTTTGCCCGAAGCGGAGCGCGAGGACGCCGATGGCGCCCTCGACCAGGCAATCGGGGACGCCTTGGTGGGGCCGCAGCGTGTCTACGTGCGAGACTTCCTGTATGGCCTTGGCTGGGAACGACCATGACGGCAACGGCGGACGTGCGGGCGAACCAACACCGGTGACTTCAGCCCCGAGCGAGGCCAACGTACAGGGGGAGGTCGGGGGCGCTGATGGCGGCGAGGAACTGGACGAACCCCGTCAGACGGCGGCCGCCTTCGTGACCGCGGTGGCATGGGGGGAGCACCTACGGGTCTGGGACCTCTTCACGGCCGAGGCCCGTAGCCTGGTGCTTCGGGTGGCCGTCACCCGGGGGATGGACGAGCGACTGGCGGCCCGGCTGCGGGATGGCACGGCCACCAACGCCGAGCGCGACACCTTCCTCGGCGACCTGGTCAATGGGTTGCGGGCCGATCTCAAGGGCACCGATCTCGATTCGCTTCAGTTCGAGCCCGACGCCGATACCGGCCAGCCCGATCCCAACCGGACCCGGATCATGCTCATGGTGCCGGTTGTCAACCCCTTGCTGGGCGCGCCCCTGCCCGTGGCGTCGATTGAACTCGTGCGTGACCGGGGCCAGTGGCGGGTCGAGCATCTCTTCCCCCGGATCCAACGGTGACCGGCCCGGGCGGGCAGCCGGTCACGATCGACCGCGGCGGCCGGCCCTTTCGCCATTTCCCCGTGGCCGTGTCGGCGGGTGCCATGGCCTTGGCCTGGGCCCGCCAGGAAGCCGCTCCCCACGGCGCCACCGTGCTCGTCGACCATGAGATCAATGCCCTGGGCCGGATCGGTGCGCCCTGGCAGACCACGGGCTCGGCCTCGCTGACCTGCGCCGTCGTCCTGCGGCCGTCGCTCGATGTCGAAGACGCCGACGTGCCTTGGTTGCTCGGCGGGTTGGGCGCGGCGGCGGGTATCGAGGCCTGCACGGGTTCGTCGGCTGGGTTGTCGCCGGCAACGTGGTGGCCCGACAAGGTGGTCGACCGGGCCAGCGATCGGACCGTGGCCGCGGTCCTGTGCGAAGCCCAGCTCGCACCCGGGCGGGTTCGCGCCGCCGTGGTCACCATCCGGATCGATATGGAGACGCTCGGTATCGACCCCGAGCGTCGTGACGAGCTATTGAGTTCGGTGCTGGAAGCGCTGAACGACGCGTGCGATTCTGTGGTCGAGGACCCCGCTTCGGCCGCTTCGGCCTATGAGAGCCGGTGCGTCCTTATGGGTCGGCGGGTCAAGGTACGGCTGCGGCCCCATGGGGAAACGCGCGGCGAGGTTTCCGGCGTCGACGTCCATGGCCGCCTCCAACTACGATCCTCGACCGGGCTGGTCGAACGGATTACCATCGACATGCTGCGAGACTTGGAGGTAGTGTAGGACTGGGCTTGCGTGCTCTATGCTGTAAACATATACTGACGGTGTCTTAGGCCGCTATAGTTCGGCAAGTAGGGGGTTTTCGTGGGTTTGCTTTGGGTTGGCGATGCAGTGTTACTTTTCTTGGTTATACCCGTGGTCCTTCTCCTCTTGAACAGGGTGTTGAGACCCGCAGTGGAGATCAAGAAGTACGCTGACGACATCCTCCAGCATGGCGTTGGCCTGACGGGCACGCTTGACGCGGTTCCGAAGCTCATCGAGACCCGAAACCTCACGAGCGCGGCCCTCGGCCTAGTGGGCCGTTATGGTGCCGCCTTGGAGCGGATCTTGTGAGTGAAATCACCTCAGTTCCGGAAAGGGAGTTGCTGCCATGGGGATAGTTGGCTTGTTTATCGCGCCGCCGGTCATCGGGCTCTTGGTCGGCACGGGCGTGCTGGTCGCGGCGCTGGCGATCTACCTGACCACCATCGTGTACATCCTGAAGGACGTAAACTTCACGCTCGGGACCGTCCTGATCGGTGTGCGGGCGATCACCAACCAGGTGCAGCCCGTCGGCGAGGTGGTCAACGGTATCGCCAGCAATGTGACCGCCATCAACAACGCACTCGGGAATCTGTTGGGTGACAACACCCGCCTGCCGGCAACGACAGTTCGCCAATGAGTAACTGAGAGGGAGATCCAGTGGCATACCAGTTCAGGTGAAGAGACGCCGACCACACCTGCCGTTGGCAGGGCTCAAGTGACACCGAAGAAGGTCTGATGCAGAAGGTGGCGGCTCACGTCAAGCAGAAGCATCGGGTTCAGACGACGACGGACACGATTGCAAACTTCGTGAAGCAGGCGGTTCGCAGGACCTGACCCGTCGGGTCGAAGGTCGAGATTGGAGGAGTAGAGGTGGCTGCAGTCGTACTTACTGGTTGGTATGTCGGCTTTGCAATAACGATCGTTATTATCGCAATCGTGGTGATCTTGGTGGCAAGTATTTTGACTTTGGCCCGCCGCATCGGTGGTCAGGCCATCGCCATCGAGGAGTCGCTCAACGAAGGCAGGCTTGCGACGCTTGGATTGTGGAATATGTCCAACGTCAACGAGGAACTCAATCAGATTGTCCGCCGCGCGGCGACCGCCCGCTCGGTCCTGGAGGGAAGGCAATGACCGCTGCCGCAATGACACTTGCCTTGGCCAAGGAGCACGTCACCATGTGGTGGATCTCCATAGGCATCGGCTTCGTGGTGGTCCTGGTGGTCATCGTGCTCCTCTCGCTGCTCATCGCCCTGGTCCAGGACATCGACCGAAATGTCAAGAGTCTCTGGAACGTGGCGACCCGACTGGCCCGCAACACGGCCACCACCTGGATGCTCAACCAGACCGCGGCCGCGACTGCGGCGCTGCGCGACGAGACTGCCCTGCACGCTCAGGGCCTTTCGGCCCTCGCGAACTCCTCCCGCGCTCCTGCCGGGGCAGGTGCCCCCGGCGGTCCTACCGGTGCCCGAGCTCGAAAGAGGATGATATGACCACCGTTTTGATCATCTGCTCGATCATCGACATCCTGGCCTTGGTCATCGTCCTGGCGTTCTTCCTGGCCTGGGTGGCCCGGTTGCTCAACAGCATCTCGGCCACGCTGGGCAAGGTCACCTTCGGTGTTCGGGCAGTGGAGACACAGTGCGCCGTGATCGGCCCCGCGGCCGACCAGATCAACTCCAACCTGCGGGCCACGGCCGGCAACCTGGAGCAGGCGGCCATGGCGGCGGAGGCACTGGCGGCTCGCTAAGCCGTCCCGCGGCGAGCTGACAGGTCCCCGTGGACGACCAGCTGCTGCCCCCGTACGCCGACCCGACGGGTCCCCTCAATGACGACGAGGACGTGGTCCGAGCCTTTGCGCAGGGTTCGTACCAGGGCCACTCAGCTCGGTTCCATGTCGAAGGCGACGCCCTTTGGGTCGACCGCATGGACACGGCCGCGTTGCGGGTTGGGCGCACTACGGTCTTGGTGCGCATCGACCTACCCGACGTTTCGCTGAGCGCCCGGCCCGTGATCGAACGGCAGCTCGAGCTGGAAGGTCTGAGTTGCCTGGACGAGGACACCTTGCTGGCGGCCCCTGTCGCCATCCAGGTTCTGGGCCTGCGGCTCTCGAGCTGGGATCTTTGGGGGACCGATCTTGATGGCGCCTTCGCGTCCTTGCGGGCGGCCGCGATCGGAGACGAGTGGAACCCGGTATTGACAAACGTGCCGCGCGACTTGCCCCGACCTGACTCGTTGCTATAGCCCTTATGCTGGTAGAAGTGAGATACTGGCGGCACGGGCGCGACGTGCGTTGACCCCGAAAGGATTTGGGATGAAGCTCGGTGTTGTCGGCAAGGGTGGCGTGGGCAAGACGACGATATCCGCCCTCCTCTCGCAGGGATATGTGGATCGAGGCCAGCGGGTGGTCGCCATTGATACCGACTCCAACCCCAACCTAGGGATCTCGCTGGGATTGACCCTGGACGAGGCCGAGGCGGTGCCCGTCATACCCCGGTCGCTGGTCATGGGGACCCAATCTGGGATGTCGCCCGAGGAGCTCATGCGCGAGTACGGCCGGCAGACGCCGGTAGGGGTGCGGCTGCTGTCGGCGATGAGGGTCAGCCAAGCGGGGTCGGGCTGAACGTGTAGCAGCCATGCTGCCGTGCGCAGCATCTTGGGAGCAGCCATCGAGGACGAGGCCGATGTCACCATCGTGGACATGGAGGCGGGTCTTGAGCATCTCAGCCGCTCGGGCGGGACGTTGGCCTACGCCGACGTGCTGTTGGCCGTCATGGAGCCCACCCGGAAGTCAATCATCACCGCCGCCCGCACGATGGCGTTGGCGGAGGAGTTGGGGATTCCCCGCACGTTCGGCTTGGGCAACAAGGCCCGTCAGCCCGAGGACGGGCAGTTCTACATCGACGTATGCGGCGAGTACGGCGTACCCCTCGCCGGGGTGATCCCCTACGACATGGGTGTCGTCGACGCCGACCGGTCGGGGATCAGGATGGGCCGGGGGAAAGGCGAGCCGGTGCGAGCCGAGATCGCCAAGGTGCTCGAGTTCCTCGACGCGGTCCCGGTCGGGTAGGAGACGCCGACCTCGTCGGCGAGACTGGGTTGGGACCCGTCGGCTCAGACGCTGACGGGTGCCAACCGCTCGGCCAACTCGCTGAGGGCGTGGACCGCCGGTCCCGGCTCGGGAAGGTCGAGGGGGGAAACGCCCCGCCGGTCGGCCAGCACGATGGACGGGTCGTCCGGGATGGGTACGACCTCATAGCCGGGAAACGTCTGGCGAACGATGTCGAGATCGGCTTCGCCCCGGATGCGGCTGGCCACCACGATGACCCGGCCGAGCTTCTTCTCGCGAGCCAGGTCGGCCGCGCGGGTGCCTACCTCGAGGGACTTCGGCGTCGGTTCGACGATCACCAGCACCACATCGACCTTCTCGTTGCCGAGCCGGGTGATGGTGCCAATGCCCGCTTCGAAATCGGCAATGACGACGGAATCCCCAAACTCACCGGAGCCGAGCAACTGCTCGGCGGAGAGACCGCATCACGTACACCCCGGTTCGGGGTTCTCGATTCGGGTCACCACCGCCAAGCGGACTCCATCGGGTGCGTCGGACCCGAATCGGTCGAGCAGCTCGTTCCAGCCCGGAGCGTGTTCCTGGCCCCCGTCGTCCAAGGCCTGGCGCATGGACACCAACCGCTCCGTCTCGGTGTCGCCCACCCCCAAGGAAATGCCGAGGTTGGGGTTGCTGTCGCAGTCGAGCGCCACGACGGGCAAGCCCATGCGTCCCAGCGTCCGGGCCACGATGGCCGACGTGGTCGTCTTGCCCGACCCGCCCTTGCCTACCACTGCAACCTTCATGGTTGGCGCTCCTCAATCAGTTGGCTGACTAAGGACTCTACCGCGCGCACCGCCGGTGAGTCAGGCGCATGGTCGATTGGTGCCAACGCTTGCCGTTCGGCCTCGGCGAAGGCCTCGTCATAGGGGACGGCGCCGATCACTTCGAGCCCGGTCCGCCGAGCCACCAATTCGGCGTCCTCATCCTCGCGAACCTTGTTGACCACCGCAACGATCCTCTTGGGCCCGTCCTCACGGGCCGCCAGGCGGGCCAGCCTTCGCCCCGCCAACATGCCCTTGGCGCTCGGTTCGATCACCGCGATGAACGTGTGGGCGTAGTCGCCCCACCCCGCGAAGGGCTGGCGGGTGCCGCCCGGCAGGTCCCCTATCACACTAAAAGAGACGTCATCGGGCAACTCGTCGATGATCTGCATGAACGCGAACTGGGATCGCATGATCGTGGCGCTATGGCTTCGGATCTTCCCGAACTGCAGGAACCGGACGCCGTCAGGGCCGGTGACTGCGAACTGCTCAATCGCCTCCAGGGCGCTGAGCCCGGGCCGGAGCCGGAACCGGGGCCCGTTCTCTCCCGGCTGACGCTCGACCACTGCGTCTTCGGGGAGTGCGGCGTCGCTGCGTTCCAGCCCGAGCGAGAAGGCCAGCCCGGGCATCGGATCCGAGTCGATCGTGAGGACCGGTTCACCTCGGCGGGCCAGGGAGCGAGCGAATGTTCCCGCGATCGCCGACTTTCCCGAGCCGCCCTTGCCGACGAAGGCAACCCTCACGAGATCTGTCCTTTTCGCACATGCAAGCGATACCACAACTGAGTCGGCCGCGCCTGCCGCGCCCGGCCCGAGCGATCGTGGTCCCGGTTCTGACCGCGGCACCCGGTCCTTGCACCTGGTGCGCCGGGCGCCCAGCCCGAGACTACCGCGGTGACGAAATTCGGTCGGCCTGCTAGACCAACGTCTCGTGGCTGGCTTTCCCGTCCCCGCGACGGCACCAATCGGCCCACGTGGTGGGGCGCACAGTGGAGCGCTCGATGAGACCGATCCGATGGGCCCGGACGCCGCAAAGCTGGTCGTGCGTTTCCGAGGTGACCGGGCGCCCGGCTCCGCCCATGCTCTCGCGGATCCCGGCGTGGATGGGCGTGGCTGAGCGTGCTTCGAATCGCGGTTGCCCTTTTCCCCAACGCCGAGGAGTTGGATTGGGCTGGTCCTTGGGAGGTCTTGGGGGCATGGGCTCGGTTGTGGCCGGACGACGACGTCGAGGTGTTCACGGTGGCGGAAGAGCCGGGACCGATCCGTTGTGCCAATGGCCTCACCGTGCACGCCGATCGCAGCTGGGCCGACGCCGGCCCCATCGATGTCGTCGTGTACCCCGGGGGCGCGGGGACGCGAGCGCAACTCGGGAGTGAGTCGGTACGGGCCCGGATGCGCAGCCTGGCTGGGTCAACTCAGATCATGGCGGCGGTGTGCACCGGCTCGCTGGTGTTCGCCGACGCCGGCTTGCTGGACGGGCGTCCGGCCACGACGCACTGGGCGTCCTTGGACGACCTGGCCTCGCTCGGGCAGGCCGTCGAGGTTCGGCCCGAGGATCGGTTCGTGGATGACGGCGATATCGTCACCGCCGCGGGCGTGTCGGCAGGGATCGATATGGCCCTTCACCTGGTGGCCCGCCTTCACTCGGTCGAGCGCGCCCGCGACATCCGGCGGGTGATCCAATACGACCCTGACCCCCCGGTCTAGACGGCGGGGTGCCGAACAGCCTCGACCCGTGCGGGTCGCACGGGCTGCGGGAGCCCGGCCACGACGTCACGCAGAGCGGCGAGATGCTGCTCGAGGGCGTCACGTCCGGCCGGAGTAAGCGACAGCCAGGTGCGGGGCCGCTTGCCCACATAGCCCTTGCGGATGGCGACATAACCGATCGCTTCCAACCCGCTCGCCTGGCGAGACAGTACCGAGTCGCTGATCCCGACGGTATCTCGGACGACGCCGAACTCGATCTCCTTCGCCGCCCAGAGGGCGGCGACGATCGACAGCGGGACAGGTTGGTGGATGTTGCGGTCGAGTCCGTGGCGGGGATGGTTCATCCGGTGGTACGGAGAGACCAAGCCGCAAAGGCAGCCAGAGGCAGCGAGGCGGCGGCAGCCACGATGGTCCACCGGTAGTGAACGTGAGCAAGCTCGGCGCCGATGAATAGACCTCCGTACCACAGACCCCATGCGGCCCAGCCCCAGGGAGGTCGAGGAAGGAGCCGGACCCGCTGTTGGCGGTGGTGAAAGTAGTTGAAGGTGGCGACGGTGCCGCCCGCGCTGGCCACCAGCACCACCGGGCCCCAGATGTCGCCGCTGACGAAGTCGAACGGCGGCAGAAAGATGATGAGCCACAGCGCCCATGCCAGGTAGGGCACATGAGCCTGGACGCCGTGCGCACGCACCGACGCCTGGATTCTCTCGACCAGCTCGAGCTGATCGGCGGCCAGTTCCCGACCTTCCGCCATCGGCGTGTTCCTTTCGTAGTCGGAAAGTACTTTCTAAATCGAAGGTACTCCTGTGCGCTGCAAATGTCCAGATACTTCGGCTCGCGGACGATGTTTCGCGACGGAGGCATGGCGTCTGTAAATCTTGAGCAGGAGGTATCACGAAGGGTTCGTCCGCGCTCTGGTCATCTCGGGAGCTGGTTGGGACCGAACCAGCTCCCTGAGTTGGGTTGTCGGCAAGGAGGCGTTGGTGACGATGGCCAGAGGACGAATGGGCCGATGGATGGACCCGCGGTGGACCGACGGTCTGTCCGCACGGCTGCGGCAAGAGAACGCCAGGTGAACGCCAGGTGAACGCCAGGGCGGCGACTTCTCCCGGGCGGCGTCGCGGTAAGGGCCGGGTGGGTGTTGGCACCACGGAGGCGCGGTGATCAGCTCGGCTGGTGGCGCCGACGAGCCCGTTGTCCCGGCTCGGTCGGAGCGGGCGGGCTCGGCGCCGATCGGGGAGTGGGTCGCGGTTCTCGAGTTTGCCTCGGTCGACCCATGCCGGCCGTTCGTGGCCGCCGACGTGGAGGCGCTGATCGAACACCTCTATGAGTGGGACCCGTCCGGTCTGTGGCATGCCGATCGCTACCTGATCCAGCTGCAGATCCCGGCCCGTGGCCCCGCCGAGGCCCTGGCTGTGGCGATGGATCACCACCTTGAGGCAGCCGAAGCGGTCGGCCTGCCCCCGACGAGCACGGTGCGGGTCGAGGTCCTGACCGTCGACAGCTTGGAACACTCGTGGCGCGAGGCTGAACCGACGACCACCCACGCTGCGCCGGCCGTCGCAGGCGGCCCACTGTGCGTCGAGGCGTACACGGCCACCCGGAGCCTGCTGGCGGCGGCGACTTTCGAGGAGGTCGCCCGCATCCTGACCGACTTCGTGGTCACGGTCGGGGGGAGGGTGGAAGCTGGCGCCCCCCGGTACCTCCCGGGCACGGTCGATATCGACCTGGGCCTCGACGGTGACCAGTCGAGTTACGCCAGCGCGGAAGCCTTCAGTGTGCCTGGCCTCATCATCGAGCAGTCACTGCCGACACTGCTCACCGATGCCCACCGGGCCCTTGCTCGGATCCAGGAGCACCACCACGGGTGTAACGCCTCGCATCCGTCCCAGGTCGCCTGACGCCCCGCGCTGGTGGCTGATCGCGCTTACCGCGCTGGTCGCCGCCAGTTGCCAGCCGCGTTGCGAGGAACGCAGCCGGCACTGACTGGGGACAGATCGAGGTCTAGGCGGAGCGGCCGAGGGTGACGGCCGCCTCACGGTGGAGACGCCCGAAGTTGTAGTAGGCCGCACACGCCCCTTCGGAGGACACCATGCATGTCCCGATCGGTGTCTCGGGCGTGCAGGCCGTGCCGAACACCTTGCATTCCCACGGCTTGATGACACCCTTGAGGACTTCGCCGCACTGGCACGCCTTGGGATCAGCGACCCGAACGCCTGGGACATGGAACAGCAGTTCGGCGTCGAAGTTGGCGAACTCCGGACGCAACTTGAGGGCGCTCTGCGAGATGAAGCCCAACCCGCGCCACTCGAAATGCGGTCGCAGCTCGAACACTTGCCCCAAGACGTCCAAGGCGCGAGGGTTGCCTTCCTCCCGGACAACGCGGGTGTACTGATTTTCGATCTCGCAGCGACCCTCACGAATCTGGGCCAGCAACATGGCGATCGCCTGCAGGATGTCCAACGGCTCGAAACCGGCGGTCACGAGGGGCTTGCCGTATTGCGCGGGCACGAACCGGTACGGCCGTTGACCGATCACGGTGGACACGTGGCCTGGTCCCAGGAAACCATCCAACCGCAGGTCGGGCGACTCCAGGATGGCCTTGATGGGCGGCACGATCGTCACGTGGTTGCAGAACACACTGAAGTTGGTCACCCCCTGCTCCTTGGCCTTCAGCAGGGTCAGCGCCGTTGACGGCGCCGTGGTCTCGAAGCCCACCGCGAAGAAGACGACCTTGCGGTCGGGGTTGGCAATGGCCAGCCGCAAGGCGTCCAACGGTGAGTACACGAAGCGGATGTCCGCACCCCGGGCCTTGGCCTCGAGCAGGTTTCCATTGCTGCCGGGGACCCGCATCATGTCGCCGAATGAGGTGAAGATGACGCCCGGTTGCTCCGACACGGCTATCGCGTCGTCGACCCGGCCCATCGGGATGACACACACTGGGCACCCGGGGCCGTGCACCAGTTCCACCGTGTCAGGCAGTACATGCTCGATGCCGTGACGGTAGATGGTATGGGTGTGGCCGCCGCACACCTCCATGAACTTGAAATGGTCGTCGCCAGCCAGCCTGGTGATAGTCGACACCAACGCCCGCGCTGCCACCGGATCCCGATATTCGTCAACGAAACGCATCACTCACACTCCCAATTCGAGGCTTTTACAATTCGAGGCTTTTACAATTCGAGGCTTGGGCTGCCCGAAATAGTGGACATCCAGCTCATCGTGGTCGGACCGTGCCGGCTCTCTACCTACGCGCTACTTCTTGCTTGCCGCCTTCGACTTCGCCCCGCTGGACTTCCTAGCCGTCGGTTTGGTCAGGGGGGCCGGCGCGGCCTTCGCCGCGCTCGTCTTCTTGGTGGGCGGCAGGGTCTTCGCCGCGCTCGTCTTCTTGGCGGATGGGGGGGCTGTCCCGGTACTGGGCTTCTTGGCCGCGGGTGCGCTCTTGGCCACAGGTGCGGCTTTGGTGGCGGGTGAACTCTTGGCGGTCTTGGCGGCAGGTGGGGATTTGGCGGGGGGTGCGCTCCTGGCGGCCCTGGCGGCAGGTGGGGCGTTGGCAGGGGGTGCGGTCCTGGCGGCCTTGGGGAGAGGTACCGTCCTGGCGGCTCTGGCGGGAGGTGATGCCTTGGCAGGGGGAACGACCTTAGCAGACTTGGCGGCGCTGCTCTTCCGGCCGGACATCGCCCTCGCGACCGGAGCTGTGGCGGTATCGGCCGGGGAGGCTGGTGCCTTCTTGGTCGCGGCCCGCTTGGCCGGCGCCTTCTTGACGGGGGCCGTTGCGGCTGGCGCCTCGTCGGGGGGTGCCTCGCTGGCCGGCGCTGGTGCTACCGGGGTGGGGGTCGGTGCGACCGCGGTCGGTGCTGGCGCTGGTGCGACCGCGGTCGGGGTTGGTGCGACCGCGGTCGGTGCTGGCGCTGGTGCTGCCGGGGTCGGTGTCAGTGCCGCAGCGGCGTGGGCCGCTCGTGCCTTGGCCCCGGCAATGGCTCGGCCAACGATGCTGTCGACCCGGGCCTTCAAGTCGGCGAGGCTGGTACCTGCCTCGGAGGTCATCATGGGTGCGGGCTCCTTGTCGGCGTCCTTGTGGTCTGCCACAGGTGCCGATGGGGTGGCTACCGGTGATGGCGGGGCGGCTGCAGGTGCTGATTGAGTGGCTACGGGTGGCGGTGGAGGGGTGGCTACCGGTGGCGGTGGGGCGGTGGCTACAGGTGGCGCCTCCGAGTCCGGAGCAGCCTCCCGGCCGTCATCGACTGGCGGCGGGGGTGGCGAACTGACTCTTGAGGACTTCATCCTGTAAGGCGTACGTGTCATCGTTGTTGAACCCCCACCGTGTTCACCGGTTCATATAAGTGCGAGCTTACACCTAGTGGACAGTATCTACAGGGTGTCCACGGCCCCGACGTTACCGGTTGGGGTGCGACGGGGGGTCCTCAGGTGGGCAAGGAGGTCATCCGTGCCGCGATTCTCCTAGCTCTGAGGGGTCGAGTGGCCGCCCCATCGGTGCCATCGTGTGCTGCCGCGGGAGCCGCCGATACAGCTCCAAACGCCACACCAGCACTGGTTGGAAACACGCTCCCGGCGTCTCCTTTCGGCCGGGCAAGCCTCTGTGGGTGGCCGCGGCGACTGGGTGCAGAAGTGCAGTCCCACGTAGCTGACGGCAAGGCATCGTCGCCGACCGAGATCGGTCCAATCCGATAATGATGGGGCGGCCGATCCGCGCCACCTGGGCAAATCAGGTCGACGGCCATCGGGGCTAGGTCGCTTATCTCGATCCGACCGCTCGGGGCCAGTGTTGTCGCAACGCGGTGATGATAGCGCCGTGATCGCGGTCATACTCAGGCGATGATCAACTGGATGTTCCGCAACCGCCAGACCGGCAGGATCACGATCGCTCAGTGGCCGAACACGGCCCTGTCCGTGTTTTTCGTGGCGACCGTCGTGCGATCCATCGCCGCGCCGTCGGGTATTGCGGCCATGGCATCGAACAGCTTGGCCCGTGGGGCGCTGATCGTGTGGGCCATGGACGAGTTGTTTCGCGGGTTCAATCCATGGCGAAGAATGGTCGGAGGCGGGACACTGGCCTGGCAGGCCCAGCGCCTGCTCATCAGATGATGCGCCCGGAGGCAGGGGCAGACGGCGACATCCCGACAGCTTCACCGACCTGGAGCGTTGACCGCGGCCGTGGCGGGTATGTCCCGATCATGGCGAGAGACACCGGTAGTCCTGCGACCGACCCCGCGACCGCACCGGCAGGTGTGAGTCGACCCGGACGGTTCCGCTCGACCTTGACGATGGACCCGACCGGGTGATCGAACAGCAGAACGCCGGTCATGACGTCATCGAGGGCAGCGGCGAGTGGCCATCGCCTCATTCGCCTCCCCGAGGACCCGCCCCTGGCACCGTCGACGAGGGAGAGTGATCGAAAATGGAGAAAGGCATCGACAACGGTGCGACCCGGGTGGCCGAGCACGTATCGGCAGCCGTCCGCCGCGAGGAGGCCAATTATCGAGTGGGCCACGGCCCCTGGGCGGGTACCTGGGTCTGCTGACGACCTACGCGGCCGCCGTCGGTGCGGGCGGCCTCGCGGTGCGCCGGAAGGGCCTGCCCGAGTCGGTGGGGTGGTCCGACATCGCGCTCATCTCGGTTGCGACCCACAAACTCAGCCGGCTGCTAACCAAGGATCCCGTCACCAGTCCGTTTCGCGCCCCCTTCACACGCTTCGAAGGAGCGGCAGGGAAGGGCGAGCTGAACGAAGAGGTGCGGGGTACGGGAGGCCAGCATGCGGTGGGCGAACTGGTCACCTGCCCGTTCTGTCTGGGCCAGTGGGTGGCGACGGCCTTCGTGTTCGGTTTGGTACTCGCGCCCCGAGCCACCCGCCTGACCACAACGGTGTTCACCGCCCTCACGGCTTCCGACTTCCTGCAACTGGCCTACAGCGCCGCGGCCAGCAAGGTCGACTGATGGTGTCATCGGGCTCGTCGTTCTGATCGGTCGCCGAGCCCGTCACCAGGGGAACCGATCGACTAGGACCGCCAACCCGCTTTTGCGGTCGACGGTTGCCGCCCGAACATTCAGGCACGACGACCGCCCGCCGGTAGCGTCTCGTGGCTGGCGCGCGAGGTCAACGAACCCACGGCCACCACCGGACTACGAAACCGACACCTAGCGCTCCACCTTGAGCACCCTGATTGACGGCTCTTCCACCGTATTCAGGTAGAGCTTCTCATTCCGCCCCTCCCGTTCCAACTCGAAAACCAGCCGGTAGTGGTAGATGCCAGGCTTCAGCTGGCTCACTACTCGCCCAGCCCAGTAGTAATACACCGGCGTGTAAGGCGACCGTATCAGATCAGGCCCGCCGTAGATCTTTGGCTGCGGACACACCTTGGTCGGCGAGACATTCCTGTCGCTACCCTCATTGTCAAGGAATACAATATTGGTTATCCTTGGCATTGGTGGCCACGTGCCGTCAGGTCTCTTGTCCATCTCCATCGGATAGACGAGCCAGTTGAGGGCTTGGCCTTGCTTGCACACTGTCTGCAAATGCGCCGTGCCCTGACCTACGCCACCAACGCTGTTGTCCATCATGAAAAGGGCGCCGTCAATCGACCCCGTTGCGACCGCTTTTCGGAGGTCGCACCTGGTCAGAACACGGCGTAGCGGCCCGCAAGCGCAAGCCCCGGGATCATGACAAGGCACAGCGAGGTTTTTTCCAGGACCGAACCGAAAAGCAGGCAGCCAAGGTCCGAGCCAGCGAACGGCGACTCGAGCGCCTCGATCCTGTCGCCAAACCATGGGAAGGGTGGCAGTTGCAGTTGTCGCTCGCCCCCGAGCGGCGCAGCGGTGATGTTGTGGTCCGCCTGTCCGGGGCGGTCGCCCGGCGCGGCTCATTCGCACTGGGGCCGGTGGACCTCCAGATCGGGTGGGCCGACCGTGTCGCCATCCTCGGCCCCAACGGATCGGGCAAGTCCACCCTCCTCCAAGTCATCCTGGGAGAGTTGCCGTTGGCGGCCGGGCAGCGCTGGGCCGGGCCGTCGGTTGTCTTCGGCAACCTCGACCAGGGACGGGCCGGGTTGGCGTCGCCCTCAGGGGTCGTGCTGGCCAGCTTTATGGCGGCAACCGGTTCTCTTCAGGCCGACGCCCGTTCGTTGTTGGCCAAGTTCGGGCTGGGCCCGGACCATACCGACCGATCCCTGGGGGCGCTGTCGCCGGGCGAGCGAACGCGCCTGATCCTGGCCGTTCTCATGGCGGGCCGGATCAACTGCTTGGTGCTCGACGAGCCCACCAATCACCTTGACCTGCCCGCCATCGAGCAGCTGGAAGCGGCCCTCAACACGTTCGAAGGAACATTGATCTGCGTAAGCCACGATCGCTGGTTGCTCGAGGCTATTGAGTTCGACCGTTCGATCCTGGTCGAGGGCGGGCAAATCCAGACGCACACCCGATAATCAGCGAAGTAGCTCCCTATTTCGAGACGTCTCTTTCGTGCCGAGCGGAGCGCGGCGGTCGTCCAACGTCCCGGCTTGAAGGGCTGTGTCTTTAGCGCGACTATACAAAGACTGAACAAGGCTTAACGTACAATTACAAGCTGACGGGCAGAAAATCGCAGCAGCCCGGTCGTGGCTACCGTGATCGGACCTGGGCGCGAGGAGGGGCGACCGGACGCGTAGGACCTTTGACCGGCTGTTATTCGCGCCTCAACTCATGGTGGACCAAGGGCTTCGTAAGGGGAGGCACCAAATGAGGCGACGAATTGTCGGCGTTCTGTCCGTGTTCCTTGTGACTCAAGGGGCGATGCTGGCGGGAAATGTCCCGCTTACGCCTTCACGCCTCCGCCGCCCAATAATGCCGCCCAGGTGACCGCGGCAGTGGACGCCGGACAGAAGTATCTCCTCAGCCAGCAAGACGCCCAAGGATGTTGGACGAGCAGCGGTGTAACTGCGGGCGTAACCGCCTTGGCCATGCTCGCCATCATTCACTCGGTACCCGGCGCCTACCCCGCCCTGCCTGCAGCGCAGAAGGGGGCGGTCGACAAGGGTACCGGCTGCCTCCTCTCCCTGGCCCGCCCCGACGGCACCGTTCGGGATACGGCCGGCGGGAACCTGGCCAACTACAACACCTCTGTCTCCGTCTGGGCGTTGAGCGCGGGCCTCACCAGCCCGGCCGTCACAGCCGCCGTCACCGGCGCACGAACCTGGCTCGTCGCCAACCAGAGGAACGCCGCCGACCCCGCCGGTCGGGCCGATGCGGGCGGGAATGTCAACAATGGCGGCTGGTATTTCGAAGGGGGCACGACCGCCGCTTTCGTCGAGCACTCGAACTCGAGCCTCGCCCTGCAGGGTCTCGCCGCGTCCGGAGGGATTCCGGCCGCCACCGCCAACCTGGGCCAAGGCTACTTCACCTGCCTGCAACGCCGACTGCCCGCCTGTGGTACGACGATCGGTCCCTTCGATGACGGATTCATCTACTCACAGCAATTGTCCAAGGGTGCACGCAGACATCGGCCACCGGTTCGGGCAGCTTCGCCCTCAGCCTGACCGGGGTACCGGCCGGCGACCCTCGCATCCTCGACGCCATTGCCTATCTCGACGCCTCCCTGGGCGTCAACGCCTGTGACAACCTGACCCACAGCGCGGTCAGTCTCGCCTCGGGATGGTCGCCGACCGGGACGCTCGTCCATTACGCACAATGGGCCGTCCTGAAGGCGCACGAGCTGGCGGGGATCGCCGACGACGTCAACAATCCCGCCAACTGGTATTTCAAACTGGCCAGCTGTCTCACCACCGAACAGCGGCCTGACGGCGGGTTCACCGGCTCGCTCCGCGAAGACGACATTTCTGGCCACTTCGTTCGCCTTGCTGACACTTGAGAAGGTGTCGCCAACGTTGACGGCCACCACCCTGACCGAGACCGCGACCCCGTCGAGCGGCAATGCCCCCCTCGCGGTGACCTTCACCTACAAAGAGACCAACACCGGTATCAACGCCATCTCTCTCGTGTCGGTGACCGGCAGCATCTGCGGAGCCGCGACCTATGCCAGTGGGGACGGCAACAGCAACGGCATGCTTGACCCGGGCGAGACGTGGGTCTTTACGTGCACCCACACCTTCATCGTCCCGGGATCATTCACGGACAACGCCACGGCGACAGGTATCTTCACGGCCACGAAAGAACCGGCCCCGAAGGAGATCGCCAGCGCCACCGTAGGCGTCAAGCCCGAGCGAGGGACGCTCAAGATCTGCAAGGTTGCAGGGCCGGTGTTCCCGTCAACACCCTGTTCACGTTCAACGCCGACGGTACGACCGTCAGCATTCCTGCCGGGCCGGGCCCAGGCGGCTACTGCAAGGTCGTCGCTACTTACGTTGTCGGTTCCAAGGTGGGTGTGATGGAAACCGTCCCATCCGGTGTCCACGTGGCCCAGATCGCCGTCGGTCCTCCCGACCGGATCGTGGGAGCGCCCAATCTCGGGGCTGGGACGGTGCTGGTCGCCATCGGAAAGGGTGTGACCGAGGTGACCTTCACCAACGCCCGGACCGGTTTCATCGAGATCTGTAAGCAGGCCAGAGGGCCTGGCGTCACCGGCTCATCGCAGTTCAGTTTCGCGGGCCAGACCCAGACCGTGCCGGTCGGCAGCTGCGGCCCCGCCACCGAGGTGCCGGTGGGCACCCTCACGATCACCGAGACCTTCCAGGCGGGCACCGCTCTGGTTGCCTGCGCCACCCTCCCGGCCGCCGATCTCGTGAGCTGCGATCTTCCCAGCCAAAGCGCCAAGGTGAAGGTCAAGCCCGGGGACGTGTCGACCCAGACGGTGGTGACATTCACCAACCGGCACACGGGGTAGCGCCGGACGTCCCCCGTGATCTATCGGTCAGGCATTGAAAGCCGCGGTCCAGGTATCCGAGCCGACCACGCCGTCGCGGGACAGGCCATGTGCGCCCTGGAAACTCCGAGTTGCCTGATCGGTCTTCGCTCCGAAGTCGCCGTCCGCCCCGCTCGGGCCGAGGTCGAAACCGAGCACCAAGAGGCGCCGCTGCAATTCGGCCACGTGCGGCCCGTTGCTGCCGAGATTCAGCTGCGTGCCTGGCCAGGGCGTGACCGGGCCCGGGTGTCGCCGCAAAGCCGTCCACGTTTCCGGTCCTACGACGCCGTCGGCGGTCAGCCCCCGGGACGCCTGAAAGGCGGTGACGGCCGAGGCGGTCTGGGAACCGAACTGGCCGTCCGCCGCGCACGGGAATCCGGCAGCGCCGAGAAGGCGCTGCAGTTCGGCGACGGCATCGCCCGATCCATTCAGCTGAAGCAGTACGTCGCCTCCTCCGCTGAAGAGTTTGACCTCGGCGGCACGGCGGGCCACCAGCCCGTCGAGCACCTTGCCGCCCCCCTTGTTCCACAACGTGATGGCGTGCGCCGCTCCCATCGTGTCGCCTTGCTTGAACTTCTGGCACGCAGTGGATGTCCCGAACGCGCCGAGGCCGATGTTGTAGGCGAGCGAGGTGAATGCCTCGTGCTGATTCTGGTTCATCGCGGCCGGACTGACGGCGGCTTGAACACCATCCGCGAAGCCCTGCACCCGCCGCTTCAGAAGGTCCAAGGCTTCCGCCTTTGACATCGGAGTGTTCCGGTGCTGAGCAATGACGACTGGGTCGGTTTCGCCGTAGCCGATCGTGTCCACCCCTCCGGGATCCTTGCACACGTGGTCCACGAAGCCCTCGAACCCAGCGATGAACGTCGCAGTGAACTCCAGATCAATCACGACCGCCCCCTCCCGCCCATCCACAGCGCTATGTGTCGGTTATTCGGAATCTAATGCCAGAGCATCAATCCCGTTCCCTGATACGTACACTCCCCGACGCCCTCACGTCTGGTCGAGGTGCACTTTGAGAGCGGTCAATGCCCCGACGACCTGGGCGGTGATGGCCGGATCTGAGATCAATCCGTCGCCGTCGATCGAGTTGCGGGGGACGGGAATGTGGCCGCAGGCGGGCTCAATCAGGATCGAGCCGACGTAGCCGAGCACCGTCCGCAGTGACTCGTGGGCCTTGGCCGCGCCGGTCGGTGCGCCCGAGGTGTTTATCCACGCAACCGGCTTTTCATAGATTTCACCCCCGCCGACGGTCCAGTCGAGCAGGTTCTTGAACGACCCGGGGAGGGCGCCGGCGTACTCGGGCGTCGAAAACACGACCGCGTCGGCGGCACCGATCTGGGCCCGCAGCGCCGCCGCCGCGGGAGGGAGAGGCTCGACGTCGTCGTCGGGGTTGAAATGCGGGAGCTCACCCAGGCCCGGGAACAGCACCAGCTCCAGGCCAGGAGGAGCGACCGCCTGGGCGGTGCGCAGCAGCGCGGTGTTGGTCGAGCCGTCCCGCAAGCTTCCCGATATGAGCAGGATTCGGCGCGGGGCGGACATGACGGTCGCCAGAATAGGACGCTCAGCCCCTGGCCCGGCAGATGCGGGACGTGATGAACCGCCACCGCGACATCGCCCGCATCTCGCTGGGCCTTCGAGGAGAGCCTGGGCCTGGCCCCACCGACGGGGGAGGACCTCCCGCCCGAGCAGATAGTGGCGATGATCCGTGACTACCTGGCGTCGCTGCCGCCCGACCGGTTCCCCCACACCGCTGCCGACGTCGCCTCGCTCATAGCTGCTCGGAGGGCCGCCCGAGGCCCGCTTCGAGTTCGGTCTGGACGTCATCTTGCCGGCCTGGCGAGCTACGCCGCCGAGGCCGAGGCCGAGGCAGAAGGGGAAAATGACGGCCGCGATACGCACCGGCGGGCTGGTCCGTACGGCCGCAACCAGCTATGGAGGGGCGAGTTCCCCTGCATCGAGGTGGGAAACGCCGACGCACCATAAATTGCGATGCGACTTTCCAGCGTGAAGGAGGAGTGACAGCAAATGTGGTACTCAGGAGCACGCCAGCGGCCGGCGGCCAATCACAGCGGCACCACGTCGGCCCATCTCGGACTCATCCTCCATGTGCAGGAGGGCAACAATGACCTCTCGGCCCAGTTCAACGACCCGAACAGTCAGTCGTCCTACACGTGGGTGGCGTACAAGGACGGCGGCTTGGATCAGTTCGTCGATTCCGACCTGCGGGCCTGGGGCCAGGGGGCGGGGAATGCTACCTACAACTCGGTGGGCACGCAAGGGATTCGTCGCCGAACCCTTGACTGAGGCGGCGTGCCAGACAATCGGGAAGCTCTACTTGTGGGGCCACGACCGGTACGGTTGGCCCTACCAGCTGGCCGAGGCGCCGGGGCAGGCGGGCTTCGGTTGGCATGGCATGGGCGGCAGTGCCTGGGGCGGCCATACCGGCTGCCCGGGTGATGCTCGCAAGAGCCAGCGGCAGCACATCTTGGACCTGGCCCAGGGCGCCCCGGCGCCGGCTCCGGGTCCGGCCGCCGCGGCGCCACCGTTCCCGGGCCGGTTGCTGAGGCTGGCGCAGCCCTTGCTCTCGGGCGCGGACGTGGCCACGTGGCAAACGCAAATGGCCCACCGGGGGTGGACGATTGGCACCGACGGTGCCTATGGCCCGCAGTCCGACGGAGTGTGCCGCCAGTTCCAAGCCCAGCTCGGTCTGGGCGTGGATGGCGTCGTGGGTCCGGCCACGTGGCGGGCCGCTTGGGAAGCGCCGGTGACGGCCCAGTAGGCTGGGCGGCGTCCGCTACCCCTCCGGGCTCAGCCAAACGACCGCCAGGGGCGGCAGGTCCAGCTCAACCGACTGGCTGTGCCCGTGCCAGTCCGGGCCGTCGACCACCGCGTCGTGATTGCCGGCGTTGCTCCCGCCAAAGCAGGCCGCATCGGTGTTGAGCACCACGCGCCAGCGGCCGGGGCGAGGCAGACCCACCCGGTAACGGGGGCGGGGGGTGGGGGAGAGGTTGGCGACGCAGGCGAGCACTCGACCACGGGCGGACAGCCGCAAGAAGGAGAAAATGTTGGCATCGCTGTCGCTGGCGTCGATCCACTGGAATCCGGCCGGCTCGAAATCGACCTCCCACAAGGCGGGCTCGTCCCGGTAGCACCGGTTGAGCTCCCGGACCAGGTCGTGCATGCCCCGGTGCTCGGGATAGGTCAGCAGGTGCCAGTCGACACTGGCTTGGTAATCCCACTCGGCCGACTGGGCAATCTCGCCGCCCATGAACAGCATTTGCTTGCCGGGATGGGCCCACATCCATGCCAGCATGGCCCGGAGGTTGGCCGCTTTCTGCCAGCGGTCTCCGGGCATCTTGCCCAGCAGCGACCCCTTGCCATGGGTCACCTCGTCGTGGGACAGCGGCAGGACGAAGTTCTCGGTGAAGGCGTACAGCAGACCGAAGGTCAACTCATTGTGATGGAAGCGGCGGTGGATGGGATCCTTGGAGAAGTACTCCAACGTGTCGTGCATCCAGCCCATATTCCACTTGAAACCGAAGCCGAGGCCGCCGACGTCGGTCGGCCGGGACACCGCGGGCCACGATGTCGACTCTTCGGCGATCATCATGGCGCCGGGATGTTCGTGGAAGATGACCTCGTTGAGCTGGCGCAGGAATCCCACCGCCTCGAGGTGTTCCCGTCCACCGAACTCATTGGGGATCCATTCGCCTTCTTCCCGGTCGTAGTCCAAATAGAGCATCGACGCCACCCCGTCGACTCGAAGGCCGTCGATGTGGAACTCTTCGAACCAGTAGTTGGCGTTGGCCACCAAGAAGTTGCGAACTTCGTTGCGCCCGTAGTTGAACACCAGTGTGCCCCACTCCTTGTGGGCCCCCTTGCGCGGATCCTCGTGCTCGTAGAGGGCGGAGCCGTCGAATCGGGCCAAGGCCCACTCGTCGCGCGGGAAGTGGCCCGGCACCCAGTCCACGATGACGCCGATGCCGGCGCGGTGAAGGGCGTCGACGAGGGCGCGGAGGTCGTCGGGCGGCCCGAACCGGGCGGTCGGCGCGAAGTACGACGTCACCTGGTAGCCCCATGACCCGGCAAAGGGGTGCTCGGCGACCGGCATGAACTCGACATGGGTGAAGCCCATGTCCTGGACGTAGTGCGGCAGCTGCTCGGCCAGCTCCAGGTAGGTGAGCGACCGGTTGCCCTCCTCGGGAACCCGCTTCCACGACGCCAGATGCAGCTCGTAGGTCGACACGGGCTGAGCCAGCCACTGGGTAGCGTCACGATTGGCCAGCCACGGCCCGTCGGCCCATTGGTGGGTGGACTCGGTCACGACGCTGTCGGTACCGGGCGGTTCCACCGTCTCCCGGGCCATGGGATCGGCCTTGAGAGTCAAATGTCCGGCCGCGGTCAGTATTTCGAATTTGTACCGGGCGCCCGGGCCGACGCCGGGCACAAAGAGCTCCCATACGCCCGACGACCCGAGCGAGCGCATGGCGTGCAACCGGCCGTCCCAAAAGTTGAATTCACCCACCACTCGGACCGACCGGGCATTGGGCGCCCAGAGCGCGAATGACGTGCCCGCCACGCCCTGATGGGTGCGGGGATGGGCGCCCAGCACCCGCCACAGCTGTCGGTGGGAGCCCTCGCCCAGCAGATGCAGGTCGAGTTCGCCTACGGTCGGGGCGAACCGGTAGGGGTCGTCGAAGGTCACCACAACGCCGTCGGGGTAATCCGCCTGCAGCTCGTAGCCGGCCGCCGTCTGGTCGGGAACGGGGCCGGCAAAGACACCGTCTTTTATGGGGGGCAGCTCGAGCGGCTCGCAGCCCGGAACCAGGATGCGCACCGCCTGGGCGGCCGGGCGAAAGGCTCGCACGACGGGGTGGTCGTCGCCCGGATGGAACCCCAGGAACTGGTGGGGGTTGTAATGCTCGCCCTTCACCACCGCGGCCAGATCGTGGGCCAGCGGATCGACGTCATGGCCGGGTATGCCCATGGGCAAAAGCCTAGGTTCCCATTGCCGACCATGCGCCCCTCGGGCTCTCGGCCACCCCCGCCGCGCCGTGGTGACTTGACCGGAATGGCCCTGATACGTCGCCCCGGAACGCTGAGCCGGCCAAGGTTGCGAGCGCCGGTTGACGGCGGACCCAGAAGGGTGATGCCGGCCACCTCGTCGCCGCGGCTCCATGCGACATCCGCCCCGGCAGGTCGGCATCGATGTGGAACGCCAACAGCCGGGGCGGTCATTGGCCGTCCTGCCCCGAGGTCGCATCCCCCGATCCAGCCGCACGCCAGCCGATCCAGGCGTCGGCGCCCGGCGCCCATCCGGGCGGCACCGGCGCGCTGCGGCCGCCCGCGTCGATGATCACCCGGACCGCCACCTGACCAGAGCGGCCGGGGTCGAGAGCCGGATGCGCCATCCCTTCTGGGGATCCCCGGTGGTAGGACTCGATAGCGGCCGGGGCCAGCAGGGTTGCCCCTCGGGCTACCGCGACCGACCGCAGCCACGGTACCGGTGCCGTCGTGCTGTGCCATTCGCGGTTGCCGCCAAGCCAGGCCCAGATGTCCGCCGGGACCGACGCAGCGCGACCGAGCCCAACTGGCTGAGGACACTCGTCCGATTTGGCAGATGAAAACCGGAAATGGCACGTCTCCGCATGTCCTCAGCTAAGTACCTCAGGTGACACTGACGAACTCCCCTTTGAACAGGATGGTGAAGGCTCGAGCCCGACGGCGATGGGTCCGCTGTAGGTGTGGTTGAGGTCTCTGACGAGGTAGAGCGTGCAGACCGTCAGGGTTGCGAATACGCCGTACAGGAGAAGGATCCGTGGCTTCCTGAGAGACCCGAGCAGCGGCGTGTTGAGCAAAGGTGCCGGCGGCGAGGACGTCGAGGCCTTTTAGCAGGCTGGGCGGAACGATCCACGCGGCGAGGGCGGTACGGTTCCGCCGAGCGTTGACCAGATCCGAAACCTCGTTCAGAGCGTTCCGGTACATGTGGTCGCCGCCGAAGCCTTGGGGCTGGTGTGGCCCTTGCCCAGCAATTGCCACCCTTGGTGCGCGATGATGGTGGCGTAGTTTCGAAGGAGGCCCTGGAGGCGATTGTGCTCGGGGTCGGGGAGCGAATGGGCGAACCAGTAGAGTTCGCCGATGTTGTTGGCTTCGACCGACGCCGCCGTACTGGCCGTTGACAGGTTGGACGTTTCTGGGCGACGGTCAGGCCGAGAACGAACGCGAATATGAGTACCAAACCTCCGAGCAGTTCGGTGGCCGGAGGTCTCCTTCGGGATGAAAATGTTCTGGGAGGAACACCAGGATCAGGCCGACACCGATTGTCACGAGGAGGTCGATCGCAACGCCGAGAAGAACTACGTCCATTCATAATCCCCTCGTTTTCGGGATCCGAATGACACGCCCGGATCTGACCTCGGCGCCCAGTTCGATCTGAGAAAGGTGGACCATTGAGCCGGAGTCCGGGGCTGCGTCGTTGGTCGCATCGCTCGCTCAGTGGGCACGGGTGGTCAAGCTGGCGGTGAGCTGCTCGAGGTCGCCCAGGAATGGATTGCTGCCGGCGGTATCCGTGGCGGCGACGATGTCGGTCAAGGCGCGGCTGGCCTGTTGGCCGTGGGTCTCAACGAGAGACTGGGCGATCGCTTGGGCGTGGCAGTCGTCGAGTACCCGGCGGATGTAGTTCTCCTGGTCGCCGGTCAGCTCGCCGTGCTGGGAGAATATGGCGACGAGCCGATCCCTCACTTCGGGAGGCGCGGTTTGGAAGGCGACGATGACCGGCAGGCTCATCTTTCGCCGCCGCAGGTCGCTACCGGTGGGCTTACCGGTTTCGGATTCGGCGCCCCATACCCCCAGGATGTCGTCGCGGATCTGGAACCCCAAGCCGAGGTGATGCCCGAACTCTCGGAAGCGGGCCACGGTCTCGGCGGTCGACTTGCCGCTACCCAGGGCGAGCACGGCGCCGCCGTAGGTCGCGCACGCCATGAGTGCTGCGGTCTTGCCGGCGATCATCTCCAGGTACGTCTCGACGTCGACGTCACATCCGGTCTCATACGCCATGTCCCGGCGCTGTCCGACGGTCATATCCACCACCCCTCGGGCCAGGGCGGCGACGACCGTCGCCGACCGATGGTCGTCGATGTCGCGCCCAGGCAGCCGGGCAAGGCATAGGTAGGCGAGCGCGTGGAGGGTGTCGCCGACGTTGATCGCTTGAGCCGCCCCGCAGATGCTCCATATAGTCGGACGGCCGCGCCGGAGGCGGTCACCGTCTTGGATGTCGTCGTGGATCAGGCTGAAGTTGTGGACCAGTTCGACCGCGGCAGCGAATGCGAGCGGCTGGCTGCTCGAGGCGCCACCGGCACCTGCGGCACCGTGGTGGCAGAGCAGCGCCAGTGTGGGACGCAGCTTCTTGCCACCCGGGGACCATTGTTCGGGAGGGAGTTGCTCGAATCTGGTGTCGGCCCAGCCGAAGTGGTAGCTGATGGCGCCCCGCATCCACGCGTCGTGGACCTCGGCGTGGAGGACGGCATTGATCTCCTGGTCGACCTGGGCTGCGAACTGCCGGAGGCGGCCGTCGAGGTGCAGAAGAGAGGGACCGGGGGCGCTTTGCGCCGGGACCAGAGTCGGTGGATCCGCTGGCGGCGCCGGCACCTGACGCTGTGTCATGGTATGCCACCGGATCGGTGGCACAACGCGAGCTTTGCGTCGCTGGGTGGGGTGGGGGCGCCATGGCGAGCTTTGAGGATGGCGGCGGCGACGCCGGCGCCGTCGAGCCCGAGTTGGGCGAGGATGGCATCGGGTTTGCCGTGGTTGATGTAGGAGGTTGGTGTGCCGAGAATAACCACCGGGGGGGTCCGGGCGCCTAGGTGGCGCTGAGCGATGGATTGGGCGATGAACGACCCCGCGCCCCCGACGCGGATCCCGTCCTCGACGGTCACGATGAGCTGGTGTACGGCGGCGTTGGCGGTCATCTCCGGGTCGAGGGGCCGGACGGCACGGACATCCCACACGGTGACGGCGACGCCGTCGGCGGCCAGCAGGCGGGCGGCAGTTTGGGCGGCCACGAGCATCTTGCCGACGGCCAGGATGCACACCTCGCCGTCGCCGGCCGCGACCAGCCGGGCGCGCAACCCGGCGCCCGTCGTGTCGTCGGGGAGGTGGCGGCCCTCCCCTTTGGGGTAGCGGACAGCGACCGGTCCGTCGAGTTGCAACGCGGTGCGCAGCATCACCGCCAGTTCGGGGGTCGATGATGGGGCCAGGATTGTCATGCCGGGGATGTTGAGGCACAACGCCAGGTCGAGCACCCCGTGGTGGCTGGGGCCGTCGTCGCCGGTGATGCCGGCCCGGTCGATCGCGAAGACCACCGGCAGGCGATGCAAGCCGACATCGAGGTTGGCCTGGTCGAAGGCCCGGCTGAAAAACGTCGAGTACATCGCCACCACCGGCCGTAACCCGCCCATCGCCATCCCCGCGGCGGCGGTCACGGCGTGGGCTTCGGCGATGCCGACGTCGAAGAAACGGTCGGGCCAGCGGGCCTGGAACTCGAGGAGACCGGTCGGGCCGGGCATCGCGGCGGTGATCGCGACCAGTTGGGGAAAGTCCTCGCCGATCTCCAGCATCGCCTCGTTGAAGGCCTGGGTGAAACCCTTGGGGGCCCGCTCGGCCGCCGTCGGGCCGACGGCGGGGTCGAACGTCGGCGCATCGTGCAGGCACTTCTCGTCGTCGGACTCGGCTGGCGTGTACCCCCGACCTTTCTGGGTCAGGACGTGGACCACGATCGGACCGTTGAACTCCGCCGCTAGGGCCAGGGTGTGCTCGACGGCCGAGGTGTCATGACCGTCGATCGGCCCCACGTAACGCACCCCCAAACTTTCGAAGAACACGGGCGGCTCGACCACTTCCCGAACCGCCGAGTACACCGCCTGCAACCCGCTGTGCGCCAACGGGCCGACCGCCGGCAGATCCAGCAAGACGTCCTCGAGGCGCGAGCGCAGCGACTTGAGCCCGGGATGCAAACGGATCCTCGACAGGCTCTCCGCCAGGCGCGAAACCGTCGGCGCGTATGAGCGGCCGTTGTCGTTCAAGATGACGACCACCCGGCTGGCGCTGTGGCCCAGGTTGTTCAAACCCTCATACGCCATCCCGCCGGTCATCGACCCGTCGCCGATCACCGCCACGACCCGACGATCCGCTGCGGTGCTGCGGGCCACCGCCGCCGCCAAACCGTGAGCGTAAGACAAGATTGTCGAGGCGTGACTGTTCTCCACCCAGTCATGCGCCGACTCCGACCGCGAAGGATACCCCGACAGGCCGCCAGCCTGGCGTAACGTCGCGAACGCGGCCTGCCGGCCCGTGATGATCTTGTGGGCGTACGCCTGATGCCCGGTGTCGAACAACACGATGTCACGGGGAGAGTCGAACGCCCGGTGCAGGGCCAATGTCAACTCCACCGCACCCAGGTTCGAGCCGAGATGGCCACCGTTCACCGACACCGCGTGCACGATGACCTCGCGGATCTCCGCCGCCAGCATGGCCAGCTGACCGGCATCCAGGCCCCGAAGATCAGCCGGGCCCTCGATCGTCTCGAGCAGCATCAGAGGGGCAACTGTCGACGTTGGTGCAGCGCATCGAATGATCGCCGCAGGACCTCGGCCGCCCACGGCGTCCCGGCGTCGGAGGCGACGATGTCCATGGCGGCCGAGAAAGGTGGTCGCAGCAGCGCGCTGATCTCCTCTGGGGCGGCCACCGCGCCGCGGGTGTCGGCGACCGCGGCGAACACGTGGTCCTGTTCGTATTCGACCATTCCCGACTGCGGATCGGTTGCCCGATAAGTGAACATCCCGGCGCGGATCAGCTCGTCGATTTCCAAACCGAGTTCCTCGCGGACCCGTCGCATCGCGGCCGCCGCCAGGTCCTCGCCTGGGGCCGGGTGGGTGCAGCAGCTGTTGGCCCACCGGTCCGCGAACGCTGCCTTCGACCCGGCCCGGCGCTGTAGGAGCCAGCCGCCTTCGAGGTCGACCAGCTGCACCGACACGGCCAGATGCAACACCGCGGGCGCCTCGTGGGCTGCGCCCCGAGGCACCGCCGGCCCGGCCGTGCCGTCCTGGCCGACCGAGACGACCAGGACGTCTGAGGATGTGCCTCCACCTGCGAGCTCATTGCGCGTCATCTGGCCTCCTCGTGAGGTTGTGGTCGTGACCCGGAGTGAGCGAGCCGGTCATCGCCCCTGGCCGGCAGGGGCTGCTGCGGTAGAAAATCGGGGTGCGCCGGCCCGGAGAGTCCCGCCGGCCGGGTGAGCTCGACCCGGTCAGTCTGGCTGGTGTCCCACTTCGACCTCTTCGAGGATGCCGCACGCGTCGGGTACGAGAATCGCGACCGAGTAGTAGGCGCTGACCAGATAGGAGATGATGGCCTTCTCGTTGATGCCCATGAACCGCACCGAAAGGCTGGGCTCGACCTCGTCGGGGATGCCGGTCTGGTGAAGCCCGATCACCCCCTGGTCGGCCTCACCGGTACGCATGGCGATGATGGAGCTGGTTTGATGCTTACGGTCGATCGGGATCTTGTTGCACGGAAAGACCGGCACGCCACGCCACGCCGGCACCAGGTTCCCGTTCACGTCGACGCTGGTGGGGTACAGGCCCCGGCGGTTGCATTCCCGGGCGAACGCGGCGATGGCGCGCGGATGGGCCAGAAGATATTGCGTCTTGCGCCGCCGCGACAGCAACTCGTCGAGGTCGTCGGGCGTCGGCGGACCGCTGTGGGTGTGGATCCGCTGTTTCAGGTCGGCGTTGTGCAGCAAACCGAACTGGTGGTTGTTGACCATCTCGTGCTCCTGGCGCTCCCGCAGCGCCTCGATGGTCAACCGCAGCTGTTGTTGGGTCTGGTTCATCGGATCGTTGTACAGATCGGCAACCCGGGTGTGCACCTGCAGGATCGTCTGGGCCACGCTCAGCTCGTACTCCCGCGGTGCCTGCTCGTAGTCGGCGAAGGTCCCCGGCAGCTCCGGCTCGCCGTCGTGTCCCGACGCCACCTCGATGTCGGCCTCACCGTGGCGGTTCTGCGGTTGCTCGGGGATGGCGCGGAACTGCTCGACGTGGGCCCGTAAGGTGTCGGAGCGGCTGAGTAGGTCCTGGAACGCCTGACGGGGCAGGGTCAACACCGTGCACCCGGTGACCGCCTTGACCGAGTATTCCCAGGTGCTCTCGGGCTCCACCAGGACCTGGGCGCCGAAGTGGCCTCCGCCGCGCAGCGTCCCCAGGAGGCTCGGAACATCGTACTTCCCTGCGCCGATCTTCTTGGCCTTGCCGTGGGCGATGAGGAACACCTGGTCGGCTGCCGCTCCCTCCTCGACGATGAGGTCGCCAGCCTCGAACTCCTGCTGGATGGTCCGCTCGGCCAGGGTGTCCAACACTGTGATGTCGTCGAATCCCCGCAGTAACGGCAACTCGGCCAGGGTCTGGGGGATGACCCGGACGTCGTCGCCGGTGTTGGTGAAACTGACCCGGCCGTCACCCACCGGGTAGCTCAACCGGCGGTTCACCCGGTACGCGCCACCCGACACCTGGACCCACGGCAGGACCTTCAGCAGCCACCGCGACGAAATGTTCTGCATCTGCGGCACGGACTTGGTCGTTGTCGTCAGGTTCCGAGCCGCAGCCCGCCCCAAACTCATCGGCCTTTCCTCACCGTCCAGCCCCACCAGCTCCACACCCGGCTCGGTCACTGTTTCTCTCCCATCTGTAGATGAACCATTGGCAAGGTCCTGCCCATCACCGACCAGCCGCTGACGTCGCGGGCCCAGAGCGGAACAGCGCCCCGACATCGGCGGCGGAGTTTCCGAAACCGGCCGGGCCGCTGCGCCACACCCGCGACATCCGCTCCGCCCGCAACTCGGACTCGACGTAGCGGTCCACCGACTGATGCCATTTCAACACGCCGGCCATGTAGCGCTGCAGGCCTTCGACATAGGTGTCCAGGACGCGGCGGACACTGTCCTCAAGGCCAAAGTCGTCGAAGACGGCCGGCAACTCGACCGCCACCAGGTGCTCAAATTGCTGCATGCGAGCGGTCATCAAATCGTTGACGACCTTGACCGCCTGCTGCTTGTCGCAATCGAGGAACTGCTGGACGACCAACACCGCGTTGTGGAACTCGCCTTCGAACTCTATTTCCTTCTGGTAGGAGAAGATGTCGTTGGTCAACGCGGCGTAGTCGGCGGTCGAGTTGTCAAGGCCCCGCATCGGCCGGGACCGGTAGATCTCCGCTGGCACCAGCTGGCCGGTGCGCAGCCGGGCCAGGCTCATGGTCAGATCGGCGCCGAAGGTCTTTCGGCGCATCTCGACATAGTCCACCGGGTCGGGGACCCGATGTTGGATCTGGTTGGCCAGTTCCCACAGCCAGCTTCGGGTCATGTTGCGGATGGCGTTTCGGAACTCGCGTCGGTCGTCGACCGACATGGGGGCGGCCGTGCGAGCCCACGCATCGGCCAGGCCGAGTTCGACCGGGTTGATTGGCACAAGTCCCGGCGACGAGCCGTCCACGGGCATGAACGCCCCTAGCCGCTCGTCGAAGACCTTGGCGCCCACCATGTCCCGTGAGCGTCCGAACATCGCCGGGAAGTAGTCGTCGGCGTAGGTCCCCCAGATGAGCCATGCCGTTGTCAGGTCGAGGTCGGCCGGGTCCCCGTAGGGGTTGATCATGGCGCCGCACAGGGCCACGTCGCTCGTGTCGTACTTGCGGTCATCCCATATCCAGATGCCGCCCGGAAGCGACTCCAGCATCCCCATCCGACGGGCCCACACCCTGCCTTGGTCACGGGCGGCGTCGAGCGACGGGTTCACCACCGCCCCATACGGCATGTAGAACTCGGGCAGCGCCGTGGGACCGACGACCCGGTAGGGCACAAAGGAGTAGCTCCGGACCCGATTTAGTCCCAGTGCGCCCGGGGACAGTTTCAGGCGCGCCGCCGACGTCCCCAGCCCGGTAGGCCCCCCGAGCGCCGGCCCCCGGCTCGACGAAGCAGCGGCCCCCTGGTTCATGTACCGGCTCGACCGCAGGTGCCACTCATGTCCGCCCGCCTGCCAGTCCTGAAGTCCCTTGACATACAGCGCGACCTCAGCTCGCTCAACCAAGTTGAGGCCGTACTCCTCGAATAGTGGAGGGACCTCGGCGAGCGCCGTGTTCTCGAACTGATGCAGCCGCGACGTCAACACGTCGTTCACCAAGTTGGCGGCCTCTTGGGTACCGACGTCGAAGAATCGCTCCACCACCAGGACCCCGTTGTTGATCTCACCCTCGTCTTCGGTTTCGCGCTGGTAGGAGAACAGGTCGTTGCGCAGATGGACCGCGTCGGCGAACGTGTCCTTGAGAACCCGCATCGGCCGGGCAGCGGCGACCCGGGACGGGACCTCGACAAAGACGGCGTGTTCCACCAGGTTCGCCGACCACGGGGCGCCGCCCACCTTGCGTCGCATCTCGATGTACTCGATCGGGTTCGGCATACGAGCCTCGCTGATGTTCAACAGCTCCCAGGTCGACTCCTCGAGCAAGCTCTCGGTGTTCTCGCGGAACCGGCGCCGCCACCCCACCGATTTTGACGGCACGGTGCGGACCCACAGATCGGCCAGACCCCTCTCCACCGGATTGGTCGGCTCAGGCATCGCGGCCGACGGGTCCAACGGCATGAACCCGGGCAGCCGGTCGAGATACGCCTTACCCCCCGCCACATCCCCGCTGCGCTTGAAGGTATCCAGGAAGTGGTCATCGAAGTAGAACACCCAGACATACCAATCGGTCACCAGGTCGAGCTCGGGACTCGGGGCATCGGGATGGGTGTAGGCACACAGCAGGGCGTAGTCCATCGAATCGAACCGGGACTCATCCCAAATTTCTGGGCTCCCCGCATCGCCGGTCGGACCAAGGATCCCCACATCGCCAGCCCACGCCTTGGAATGGACTCGCGCCGCATCCAGACTCGGGTTCAGCCGCGCCACGTACGGCATATAGAAATCCGGCAACTCAAAAGGCTGCATAACGTGCCTCGAAACCTCCCCAGCGGAAAGAACAGGTAACACTTAGGAAACGAACCTGCGTGCCCCGAAGTGGAGCGACTCCTTCGACGGCGGATGATGCTAGCGGGGCGCAGAGCATTGCACACGGCCGACGCGAAAAAATCGCGAGTCGGTCTCTCGCTCAGTCGATCTGGACGCGAAGTGGCTGATCGGCCGTGCCGATCCATGACGATCTACCTCACTTTCCGGAAAGGGAGATCTTAGGGGGCCATCCAGGAAGGGGTTGGGTCCTGGTGGCGGCAGGCCGGCGCCGTGGCTGGAGGTCCGCTGAGCCAGAAGAAGGCTGCCAGGCTCTCGATGTCTCGAAAATGGCGAGACAGTTCCTACCCGAAACCTTGGCGTCGGGACCATTCCTGGTCAGCGCCGTCGCCGCCGGACCGGTCGCCGACGCGAACCAACAGGAAACCGATGGCGAGACCGAGCACCACGCCGGTTTTGACGCCCAACTCGATCTGGTAGCGGGTGAAGGCATCGCCGGGGACATCGCCGGCAAGGGTCAGCCGAGCGCCGAGCATGAGTATGTGCCGCACCGCCGAGGATCCCTATGATCAACAACGGCATCAACTGGAACCTGCCGTGCTCAAGTCGGCGAGGACGGTCTGAATCACCAAGGCGACCAATTCGGTTCCGAGACAAGCTCGGAATCGAATCGTCTCAGCGCAGACTCTCGGAGCTTGTGTTTCGGGTCGACGCTTCCTGGCGGGCACGCATTTCCAAAGCGGCCGCGAATTGTGTCCAGGCGCGCGCCCGGGCCTGGGCCTCGGTGACAATGGCGTAAAGGCGGTTGAGCGGGGGCACACTCACATACCGCTCAAAGTCCTCGGGTCGTAGGCGGGTTGCGTCGAACCAGGAGGCAAACTGGCTACCATCCTCGGTGGAGGCGCACGCCGCGTCGTTGGCCCAGCAGGCGCTGCGTGCCACCGCCGGCTCACTCGATACGGTCTCCCGAACCCGGCGGTGGGTTCGATCAGGGTGAGGGCTCTTGCCCTCGGTCAGGCGACGGCGGACGTCTCGGACGGTTGCGACCGAGGTGCCCGTCTGTCGGGCGATCTGACGCAGCGACGCTCTTGGTCTTCGATCATGGCGGTGGCAATTCGCTCACGGCCGGGGGCAGGATCGAGCGGACGGGCTCGCCCGTCCTTGCCTGTTCGGGCGGGCAACTGGGGAGATTCCGCGGTTGCCCGCCGACGCACACCAGCGACGGTCTTGGGCGACAAGGCACAGGTCTCGCCGATGGCGCGGTCCGACCAGTCGGGATGCAGGAGCATGATCCTCTCCGCCGCCTGTTCACGGTCGGCCAAGCTGAGCGGCTTCCCGTGCTCGATGTTGGCCCGCACCGCGGCGACGAAGGCCTCGGAGTCGCCCCCCTCGAAGAAATGGGCCGCTATTGCCTTGTCGCCGCGCAGCCGGGCGGCCATCACGCGGTGCATCCCGTCAATCACCGTCATGCTGGATCGGTGGACCAGGATGGGCGGCAAGTCCTGGGGTGTCCACGCCAATAGGCGAGCATGGGCGTGGTCCTCGCCCAGGACGCGCACCAAGGGCCCACGCCTGAGTTGGTCAAGCGCCACCATCGCAACCGTCGTGGCAACCGGACGGATGCTCTCAAGAATATAGGGCTGCCCATCGGACGCAAAATCCGTTGGATTCGGGCGATCCTGTCGCCCTGGCTTCCTCGTTCACGGGTCAACTCGCACGTTGTCCCCTCCCCCGGTGATGGCCGTGTGCGGTAGTACAGCGCAAGTGTCAAGCTGACGATCCACCGAACGGCGATGTCGAGGGATGACCAGTGGATCGGAACATCACATGGTTCGGCTGCGTAGGACGAGTCGTAGGCGTTTGCGATTTCCGGACGCTTCAGCCCAGACCGACGCGCCCGGCGTAAGTATGGTCGGCGGCCGCGAGATCTTCGCGAAACGGTCGCGGATTGGCTGCATGACACCGTTCGTAGTATGCCGATGCCGTGGTCGCCTCGCAGCTGGTCGCCGCCGTGGTCGCCGTTTTGATCGGTGCCGCCGTCCCTGTCCCCTCCAAGTCGGCGTCACCGGCGTACGGTGGGGATTTCCCGGATCCTTACGTGCTCAGCGCCGGGGGTCGGTACTGGGCCTACTCGACCGGCGGCGGAGGCCGCAACCTTCAGGTCATGAATTCGGCCGACCTTCAGAACTGGGGGGCGGTATCCGATCCCCTGCCCGTGCTTCCCGCCTGGGCCCAGAGCGGCTCCACCTGGGCGCCCGGCGTGCTTGCCAACGCGGGCCGCTATGTCATGTATTACTCTGCGCGCAACGCCGCAGCCGGGCGCCAGTGCATCTCCGTGGCGACCTCGGCCGCACCCGGTGGTCCGTTCGCGGACAACTCGACCACACCATTCATCTGCCAGTTGGACCACTTCGGCTCCATCGACCCCTTTCCGTTCACCGCCCCGAGCGGCGGGCGGTTCCTGCTGTGGAAGAGCGAGGACAACGCGGTCGGCCAGCCCAGCCAGCTGTGGGGCCAGCGCCTGAGCACCGATGGGTTGAGCCTGGTCGGCTCGCCATCACGGTTGCTGACCGAGAGCTCGCCCTGGCAGGCGCCCGTGATCGAAGGCCCGTCGATGGTCGCCCGGGGGGGTGTGTTCTACCTGTTCTACGGCGCCGGGGATTGGAGCACGGCCAAGGCATCGATGGGATACGCCACCTGTGCCACGCCGCTCGGCCAATGCCGCAACATCTCCACTGTGGGGCCGTGGATCGCGTCGCATGGGGCGGCGTTGGGCCCGAGTGGACCGGCGATGTTCATCGGCCGGGACGGGCTGACTCGGATCGCCTACCATGCCTGGACCCCCGTCGCCGGCTATCCCAACGGGGGGGTCCGGTCGATGTGGGTCGACACCATCTCCTTCAGCCATCGGTAAGAGTCCGCCGCTCGACAGCCGCCGCAGGTCAGGCTGACGTCAGGCCGACGCTTACTTGCGGAAATGTTTCCCTGCTGGGATGCTCTAGTCTCCTAACCTCTACGTAGTTAGCCGAACACGACGAGAACGTGTCCCCCCGGACCCCGGTGACGCTGACTTTGCCCACCAACGCCGAGGAGGCAAGACGCAATGGCGCCCACCGTTAGTCGGAGCCGAAATGTGAGAGCCCAGGGCGGGCGATGACCACGCCCCCGCACGGGGGCCGCGACCCGTCGCCCTTGGCGGACTTGTCCACCCTGGACGCGACCTACCCGATGGACGAGTGGATCACGGTCGTGGAATTCCAGGCCGACCGCGGTGAGCCATTCGTGGTCGACGACGTGAAGGCCCTCATGGGACAACTTCGCATTTGGCAGCCGTCCGGTCTGTGGAGCGCCGATCGCCACGCCATTCAGCTCAAAATCCCGGCTCCGACCGCGCCTCAAGCGCTGCAGTGGGCGCTGGCCTACTACCGCCAAGCGGCCATTGCCGTCGGCCTGGCCATGACGACGTTGGTTCGAATCGAGGTCCTAACCGTCGAGGAGCACGACCGCTCGTCGCACCAGTATGACCTGGGCGCGCCCCTCGAAGTGCCCGCCCTTCGAGGCCTACTCTGTGACGAGGTGTACGCCGCCACGCGCCGGCTGCTGGCGGCCACGACGCCGGGGGATCTGGACGATGTCCTCGTCCGCTTCGTCATCTCCGTCGGCGGCCGGGTCGAGCGGGGCGAACCCCGCCACCTGCCGGGTATCACCGAGATCGACCTCAGTGTGGAAGGCGACCAGACGCAGCATGCGACCGCCGACGCTTTCAGCGTGGCCGGCCTCATCATCGATCAGTCCCTGCCGACCCTGCTGATCGACGCCCGCCAGGCGCTGGCTCGGCTCCGAGCCCAGCAGCGCTGCGGGCCCACGCAAACCATTTCCTCATCCGATCCCGCCCACCCGTAATCGGCTGGCGGGACGCCCGCGGCCCCCGGTCAGTCGGGTTCGGGCTCGTCCATCTCGGCGAGGAATTGGTCCGCTTCCTCGGCCGTTCGGCCCTGGGCGACCAGTCGGTCGTGGAGGAAGGCTCGTAGCTGCTCCTCGGACGGATCGTCGGATCCGAACCGTTCACGTACCTCGGCCAGGATTTTCGCAACCTCTTCGTCGTAGCCCTCGGTCTCGTCACCCTCCTCCGGGTCGCCGCCCACCACTTGGCCCAGGAGCCGCCCGTCGGAGCTGGTGATCAGGGTCCGGTCTTCCGATTCCAGTAGCGATGCCACGGTCACACTGGGGCGCACCGTGGTGGGCACGGGATCCATGACATCGAGCACCAGGTCGCTGTCGGCCGCAGCGGCCAGCGCGTCGTCGTCAATGGCGCCGACGGCCAGGCCGGCAGGACCGAGCACGATCGCGGCTGACGGTGCGAGGGTCAGGCGACCAGGGTGACCGCCGCTCGGGTCGTGGCGGCCATCTCCGTGCCCGCCATCTCCGTGCCCGGAGTGTTCGTGGTCGTGGTCTCCGTGGTCGGAGTGTTCGTGGTCGCGGTGTCCGTGGTCGCGGCGCGCCGTGGACCCAGCCAGGACGGCGCGGGCTTCCGCCACGGTCTGGTCCCACTGGCAGGTTGCCACTTCTTCCAGTTTCTGGCCCGCGAACGGGCCGTCCGAGCCTTCCACCTCAAGCCCATATGCCATCCAGTCCGATTTGCCGTCGACGTAGTCGTAGACCTCGGCAAATCCGTACAGGTCGAGCAGGCACGCTGCTCGGGGACTCAGGTCTCAGAGGGTGTCGAAGCAATACACCACCACCGGTCGACCCCGGTCCAGCTCGGCCGCCTTCTGCCGGGTCAGCTCCCAGGCGGGAATGTGCGTGGCTCCCGGCAGGTGCGCCAGGCGATACTGCCGCGCTTCCAATACCTCCACAATTTGGGTGCCCCTGGTCATGAGCTCCTGGACCTGGGCGCGATCAACGCTGCGGAACATCGGTCACCTCACCGCGGAAATGTGTGGTGCGGCCAAGCCGCATCGCTAGCGTACGCCTACCTGACTACAACCTCTACATAGCGCTCACGGCTCACGGGGCGCTGACAACGACCACGGGGCAGGGCGAATGACCGACGACGTAGTCAATGGAATGACCGAAGAAGGCCCGCTGGGTAAGGGGCCGACGGGTACTGGCCAGGACAATCAGCGCAGCCTGGTCCTGGGCGTGCTCCACGATGGCGTGCTCGGCATGGTCGGCGACGATGACTCTGGTGTTGACGGTGGCGCCCATGGCCTCACCCAACTCGGCCAGCTTGGCCAGGAGTTCCTTGCCGATCTCCACTGCGTCGGCGATGGCATCGCGTCCGCCGTAGTTGACCATGTGCTGGGTCTCGCTGACGACATGGACGACCTCGACGGTGGCGTCGCAACCGGCCGCCACTGAGAATGCCACTTCGGCCGCGATGCGATCCGAATCGCCGCCCGAGGCAGGCACAACGATGTTGCCCCCCGCGAAAACACTGCCGCAATTGCCCCCGCCATTGCCCTTGCCGTTGCCACCGCCGTGGGCCTTGCCATTGCCGTGGGGGCCATTGCCGTTGCCGTTGGCGGCTGAGCTCACGACCAGCAACGGACAGGGGGCCCCCTGGATGACATCGTCGACGACGCGGTCGAAGAGAGAGTTCTCGCCGCTGGTCCGTCGCTCGGTTCCGGCTAACACCAGCAGGTCGTAGCCTCGCCTGGCCTCGGCCAGAATCGTCTGCGACGGGCTGCCTTCCTCGGCCCGCACCCGGGTACGGGTACGGGCCAGGTGGACATCCACCGCTTCCTTGGAGCGCCCGACGTCCTCCCGCTCCCCGTCGCGTTCCAAATACAGGCTGGTCACTTCGACGTCCTCGCCCGACACCAGCATGCCCACCACCCCTGCGACTCCGCTCACGTCGTCATCGGCGCGCACCGGCAGGAGCACCCGCTTGATGTTGGCGACGAAGCTGCCTTGTCGCCGGTCCTCGGCCGCCAGGCGCTGCTGTTCCTCCTCTCCCGGCTCGACGTGGGCCAGCGTCCAACGGAGCAGCGGTGGGGCCATCAACGAAGTCACGACGGCGACCATGAGGATGATCGAATACATCTCCGGGGTGAGGATGCCGAGGCTGAGCCCGATCGTGGCCACGATGATCTCCATCGCACCCCTGGCGTTCATGCCCGCGCCCAGCGAGAGGGCCTCCCACCGGCCGATACGAGTCAGTCGGGCTCCGGCATAGGCACCGAGGAACTTGCCGACGATGGCGATGGCCAGGACGGCGGCGCCAATGGCGGCCACCTTCGGACTGGCCAGCTTGGCCAGATCGACCCGGAGGCCCGCGGAGGCGAAGAAGACCGGGGCGAACACCCCGAGGGCCACCTGGGCGAAGGCGTGGCGGACCCGTTCGTCGAACCGCTTGACCTGTCCCACCAGGATCCCGGCGATGAATGCGCCCAGCACGGCCTCGAGGTGCAGCGCCTGAGTCACGGAACCAAAGCCGAGGGCTATCGCCATCAATGCCGAGATCTTGACCATGTCGCCGCCCACGTGGTTGTCGAGGGTGGCGATGATCGCCGCGACCGCCTTACGGCCGAGGGTGAAGGCGACGGCCATTACCGCCACGACCGCCAGGATCGACTTCCCCGCCGTCCATGGGCTGATCTTGCCGCTGCTGGCCAAGCCGGCCACCACCGACAGCAGGATCCACCCGATGGTGTCGTCGATCATGCCCGCCGCCAAGGTGATCTGACCGATGTCGCGGCGGATCACGTGCATCTCCATCAGCACCTTGGCGATGACAGGGATGGCCGAAATGCTCATCGCGGTGCCAATGAACAACGCGAAGACGAGACGCTTGTCCGGCGCACCCAGGAAATTCTTGGGCAGCACGAAGCCCAAGGCGACGCCGCTGACAAAGGGCACGACAATGCCGCCCAAGCTGATCGCCGCGGCGCCCTTGGCCTTGCGAACGATGAGACCCGTGTCGGTCTCGAGACCGGTGAGAATCAGCAACATGATGACGCCCAACCAGGACACCACCTCCAACAGGTGGACCTGCTCGGGCTTTTGGGGGAACAAACCGGCGTAGAGAGTGGGGGCGACGCCCCCTAGCAGGCTCGGCCCCAGCACGAACCCGGCCAGCAGCTCTCCCACCACTGAGGGCAGACCGAACCGGCGGGCCACTTCGCCCAAGGCCCGGGCCACGACGAGCAGCAAGCCGAACTCGCCCAGGAGAACAAGCAGTTCGTGTCCTCCGAGAGGCTTGATGACCGCCATGAACGCCAAGACCCGCTCCCTCCTCTCGACTAGAAGAGGTCTTTCCCCGCGCTCAGTTCAGCTAACCGCCGGCCCCGCCTGGCCGAAGTGTTGCTAGTAGTCCCAGGGCCGAGGCACGTCGGGCATGGGCGTCCCGTCGAGCGTCTCCTGGACACAAACCCGCCAGTCTGCCCACGGGTGTTCCTTGGAATCCGGGTCGTCACGGCTCGATGAGATGGCTTCCAGCAACTGCAGGATCGGCATCGTCCGTTCGTGTTGGTAGTAGCGGGTGACGAAGCGATGGGCGGCCTCGAGTGCCTGCGCCGAAGAGAGTCTTTGACCCTCTCCCTCAGCCATTAGCCGACCCGACTCCTGGACTGCTGGAACCGCCGTAATGGCTGAAACTTCCTGAGTCTCTGGTAACACACCATTGCATACAGTATCCGCCTTGGCCGAACGCGCCTCGGCTGGAGCCGCGAGGCGCTCGCTTTTCACTCCGGGGTGAGCTGGTCCGCCATTGCCCAGATCGAGTCGGGCCGGCGCCAGGACGTCCGGCTGAGCAGTTTGTCGGCCCTGGGTGACGCGCTCGGTGTGAGCGTCGATTATCTGATCGGCTCCAAGGCAACGATCACCCCCCGGCTTCTGGAACATCGAGTCCCGCCTACCGCTCCGACGAGGAGTTCCTTGCCACTGCGGTCCCGTTCCTCGCCGAGGGAATCGAACAGTCCCACCGCCTGCTGGCCGTGACGACGCCGGCACGCATCGGGCTTCTGCGTGACTCGCTCGACGACCGCGCCCGGATCGTCGAGTTTGCCGAGTCGGAGGACTGGTATCGCTCGCCCCGAGAAGCCTTCGACCGCTATCTCCGGGTCGTCAGACAGTCGTTCGAAGAGGGTCCGGCCTGGATTCGAATCGTGGGCGAGGTGGTGTGCGCGGGACGGTGCGAGGCCGAGATCACGGCCTGGACCCGTTACGAATCGATGATCAACCTCACCTTCGCCTCAATCGCCCGTCACGATCGTCTGTCCCTACGATATGAGGACTCTTTCGGGGGAAGTCCTGGCCGATGCACACCGGACGCATCCCGCTCTGGCCCACGGGTGTGACGCGGCTGCGAGCCCCACCTACCAGGCGCCCGAGGATTTCCTGCTCGAACCGCACACTGTGTCCGACTCTCCTACTGACAGATCTCTCCTGCTGACAGATCACATTGCCGGAGGCGCCCCCTGGGCGGGCAGATGAGTTTGGCAGCCCGTGCTCGTCGTAGCGGGTGTGCGGGCAGGAAACACCAAGACAGTCGTGGTGCTGGTGCGCGGCGACATCGAAGTGGCCGTATGGCCGCTGCCCGACGCTGGGCGGCCCGACCTGTCACTGATCGACCGGCTGGCGCGGCTGGAACTGGCGGCCCGGGGTCTCGGATGCACGATCCGGCTGCGAGACGCGTCTGAGCCGCTGTGTGAGCTGCTCGACCTGGCCGGCCTGAGCGCAGTGCTGAGACGCGCCGGTGGTCTACTGGTCGAGATGGGCAGGGAGCCCGAAGGCCGCGAAGAGGTCGGTGTCCAGGAAGGCGTGGAACCCGGAGATCCGGCCGCCCGTGACCTCGACGACCTGTAGCGCCCACGGCCCGTGCCCGCCAGCGGGGTCGACGCGATACTGGCCGAAGGCGGCGCAGCCGTTCGCTTCGGTCGCGATCAGGCGTGATCCCTGGCAGCCGATGCCGGCCCCGAGCAGCCATCGCCCGATCTCGTGCGAGCCGCGCAGCCACATGGCATAGGGCGGCATCGACTGGATCGCGTCGTCGTGGAGCAGGGTGACGAGGCGCTCGATGTCGTAGCGCTCGAACGCGTCCACGTACCGGGCCAGGAGATCCCGCTGATCGGCATCCATGGACTCGGCTGCGCCCACGTCGGGACTCCGGCTGGCCAGGGTGGCACGGGCCCGTTGCAACGCGCTGTTGACCGAAGCCACGCTTGTGTCCAGCAGCTCGGCCACCTCGCTCGCTTGCCAGCGCAACACCTCACGCAGGATCAACACCGCCCGTTGACGAGGGGGGAGGTGCTGCAAGGCGGTGACGAATGCCAATCGGATCGACTCTTTGGCCTCAGCCAACTCGGCCGGATCGGCGCCCTCGGGCAGAACGCGCGAATCGGCGATGGGCGAGACCCAGGTATGTTCCGGCAGCATCGTCCCGAGATGCACGGGGTCGGCGGGCGAAGAGGGGCCCATTTCCATGGGGCGGGCTCGGCGCTGACGGCCCCGCAGCATGTCGAGGCACACGTTGGTGGCGATGCGGTACACCCACGAGCGCACCGCCGCCCGGCCTTGGAAGCCGTCGGCGGCGCGCCATGCCCGCACCATCGTCTCCTGTACCGCGTCGTCGGCCTCGAACCCCGAGCCCAGCATGCGGTAGCAGTAGCCGGTCAGCTCCCGGCGGTACTGCTCGATGTCTTCAGGCTTGAGGTCAGGGGCGAGAGAGTCAGATCTGAGGGCCATCGAAGGACACTCTATGACGGTGCTCATCGGTTGGTTTCGTCTCTCCTGGTGGTACCGCTGGTGCGGCGCGGCTCGCGAGTAATGACGAGCCGGCCGACCAAAACTCATCGCGCCCGGATCGGCGCTCGCTCGACCGCTGGGCGAATGAATTACCGGTGTAGCCTCAGGCCGGAATGGCCGAGGACACCTCACGCCGCTCCCGGGACTTCACCGTCGAGGAGCGGCAACGCCTGCGGATCGTGCACCACCGGCTCCGCAACGCCTCCCAGGCCATCGAATCCCTCCTGGCGACCGAGCAGCTTCGGGGCCGGTGGGCGCCTGAGCCCGCCCCGTCCGAGGCCGTCGACGGCGCCATGGAGGAGTTCGACCAGGCCTACCGGGCCGTCGTGGACTGCCACCGGGACCTCTCGATCTGAACGATCGGCTTTGTGAGGATCAGCGCGACTCGTCAGGATTTGCCCGGCATGACGGTGGCGGGACGCCAACCTCGCACCGAGCTGATCAATGCGACCTCGTCGGCGCCACCGAGCTCGGCCACGGTGATCGAGCGTTCGATCACGTGACCCTCGTCCAGGAGACGGGACCGTTCCACGCCGGGAAGGCAACCGGCGCTCAAGGGCGGTGTGCACCAACGCCCGCCCAGGCAGACGGCCAGGTTGGCGATGGTGGTCTCGGTGACCTGGCCCTGCTCGTTGACCAATACCACGTCGTCGGCTTCGGGGTGACGGGCCCGGCGATCGGTGTACCTGGTCCTGAGGCTGGTCTTGTGAAACAGCCAGACGTCGGAAGAGTCGACGGGCTGGTCATCGACAACCAGGCGGACATGTCTCCCTTCGACCGCGAGCGGCAGTGGTCCGGTTTCGATCCACGCTCGGCCCGAGACCGGCAGCGACAGCCGCACCAGCGCCGGTGCCCCACATGACTCGATGGCGTGGTCGAGCAGGTCGCTCACCGATTGGCGGCACAGGGGGTAACCGAAATACTCGGCCGATCCCGCCAGGCGATCGAGGTGTCGGTCCCGGTCGCGCAGTCCCTCGCCGGGCACGAATGCCAACGTCTCGATCAGGTCGAACGGCCTCGTCGGGGCGAAGAGGATCCCGGCTTTGGCCTTCGTCTCGGCGTACTCCTGGTCGGGGTCGGAGTCCCAAACGATGCCGCCTCCGCTGCCATACTCCGCCTGGCCGGTCACCTTGTCGACTACGACGGTGCGGATGGCGACGTTGAACCGGGCCTCGTCGGGGCCGAGGAAGCCGACCGCCCCGCAGTACACCCCCCGGCGGTCGCGCTCAATCTCGGTGATCAGTTCCATGGTCCGCCGCTTCGGCGCCCCGGTCACCGACCCCGATGGGAACAGAGCGCGGAACAGGTCGACCAGGGTGGTCCCGCCCCGGGGCCGGGCGTTGACTCCCGAGGTCAGCTGCCACAGCGTCGGGTAGCGCTCCAACCGGCACAGATCGGTCACCGCCACCGTGCCGTACTCGGCCACCCGGCCCAGGTCGTTGCGGACCAGGTCGACGATCATGACGTTCTCGGCCCGGTCCTTGGCCGACGCCGCCAGGGCAGCCCCGGCTTCCCGGTCCTCCTCGGCCCATCGACCTCGCGGTGCCGTGCCCTTCATGGGTCGGCACGTCACAACGTGGTTCCGCCAGTGGAAGAACAGTTCGGGAGATGCGCTGGCCACCACCCACCGGCCCGTGTCGATCAGGGCGCCGTAGCCCGGGCGCTGGGCCGTCAGGAGGCGGGGGTAGATCTGCGCCGGGTCGGGGGCGAGTGGCGATCGCCAGCGATGAGTCAAGTTCAATTGATAGGTATCGCCCGCGCCGATGTGGGACCGAATCCGACGAACCCGATCGCGGTACGACTCGGCGTCGACCTCGAGTGACCAGCGGGCGTGGGCCGTGTCCGCCCGGTCGGGGCACGGCGTGGGCGGGTCGACCCACACCCGCCGCTCGAACAGGGCGAACCAAACCAAGGGCGGTCGATGGTCGGCCGGGGCCGGGGGCCGCACAGCCAGGGTGGGATCGAACCCGGGCGCCGCTTCATAGCTGACAAAGCCGGCGGCCCAGTGGCCCGGGCGCACCGCGGCTTCCGCCGCCGCCAGCGCGCCCGCCACCTCGCTCGGGCGCGTGGCCGTGATCTCGCCCAGGTAGCCGTCGAGCCGGAAGGAGCCGTGAGCATCGGTCAGATCGTCGAAGCGGGCGGACGGAACGCCTTCGCGTGCACGGTCTACGACACGAAGCGAGCGAACACTTCGGCCGGGCGGATCATCAACGATGACCATCAGTTTGCAACCACGGAGCGGTACCCGAGGACTTGGTGCGGGCCATCCGGATGGCGCGGGGCGCCCGGTCAATTGCCAGGGTTAGCACGCCGCGCTGTCCGGGTCCGACCCAGAGGCGGCCGGGACCGCATCCCACGTCCCACACCGGACCGGCCATTTTTCCCATCGTTGGTGCTCGGCGGGCGATCCCTGGGCGTGCCCCCGCTGCGGATCGAGGGCCAGGTTTGTGCCGTGCTCGGAGCAGTAACGGGATGCGACCGTCCATTCACACGACCTGGGCCGCCAGGCCGATCCGGCGGGCCACAGCGGCGGTGCGCGTGTTGGGCGCCAGCCCCGCCACCTCAGTCAGGTCGGCGGCGGTATCGATGTCACGGTGCTGGCCGGCCGCGAACACCTGGCAGCCGAGTCGCCGGAGCCGTCGCCCCTGGAGAGCGCCGGTCTGCGAGGTGCTCATGGGGATGCCGTCGAAGACCGTGGCGGGCTCGAGGCCGGGGTGGCGCCAGCCGATCACCCACCAGCCGCCGTCGTCGGCCAGGCCCAAAACCGCCCGCCGGCCCGGTCCTTCGAGCGCCGTCAGCAGTGCGTCGAGCTCCTCCGGGCGGACTTGGGGAGTGTCCATCCCGATCTGGATCCCCGGCCCATCAGCGTCGGTCCAGGCGTTGGCCAGCCGTTGTCCCAGGGTGACGCCGCGCTGGGGGATCAGTTGGAAGCCGGGTGGGAGCCACGGGCCTGGTTCACCGGCCAGGGCGAGGATCTTGCGATCGGCCCGGCACGCGGCCACGGCGTCGAGGGTGTCGGCCAGGGCGGCGGCCGCCACCTCGGCCGCCTCTTCGGGTGAGCACGGCGGGCAGAGGCGGGTCTTCACCTGGCCGGGCACCGGAGACTTGGCCATCACCAGCAGGTGGCGGAGTGGGTTCACCGCAGCACCGCGCTCATGTCCCGGATGGCCCGGGCGGTACCGAGCAGGGTGCCTGTCACCTTGGACCGCCCGATCCGTGGGCGGTAGGGCACGGGTACCTCACCGATCCGCCACCCCGCCTGGGCCGCACGCAGGACCATCTCGAGGGGCCAACCGAACCGCCGATCCTCCAGCCCGAGAGCGATCAACTCGTCCCGGCGGGCGGCTCGCATGGGCCCGAGGTCACGCAGATAGCAACGGCGCGGGGGGCGGTCAGGGGCGAGACCAGTCGTGCTCGGGGCAGCGCCGCCCCGGGGGCCGCCGCCGGCTGTGCTCGTCGCCGTGCGGCGGCGGACCTCCCAGGCAATGAACGCATTGGCGGCCCGGGCGTAGATGGGCCAGGCTCCGCTCTCGGTGGGCCGGCGGGCGCCGAGGACCAGGTCGGCTTCGCACCGGAGGACCGGTCCGGCCACCAGCGGCAGGTCGGCCGGGTCGAGCGAGCCGTCGCCGTCCATGAAGCAGACCACGCCGTCGGGCGAGGCTGCGGCCACAAGGCCGGCCCAGCAGGCGGCGCCGAATCCTCGGTGAGGCTCGGTCACCACGACAGCCCCGGCAGCCCGGGCGATCTCCGCCGATCCGTCCGTCGACCCGTTGTCCACCACGATCGGGCGATACTCGCTGGGCATGGCGGAAAGGAGGGCGGGCAAGGCGCCGGCCTCGTTGAGCACGGGGATGACGACGTCGGGCACAGGTTGTTCTATAGTCGATTGGCTAATAGACCGAGGTCCGAGGTACTGACGATTCGATGAACTCGTGGCACGCGGGCTACCGAAAAGCGCCCCGGCTGGCGAAGATGGACGCCATGTTGGATGCTCCCCCGATGACCGCCCGGGTCTTGATCATCGAAGATGACCCCAACGTAGCGGAGGTTGTGGCCCGTTACCTCCAGCGGGAGGGGTACCGGGTGCAGCGCGAGTCCGACGGGCAGGCCGGGCTTGATGCCGCTTTGGCCGACCTGCCCGACCTGGTGGTGCTCGATCTCATGCTGCCCTCGCTTGGAGGGGTGGAGATCTGCCGCCGCCTGCGGGCCGTCGCACCCGTGGCCGTGATCATGTTGACGGCACGGGGCGAGGAAGCCGACCGCATCGCGGGGCTGGAGTTGGGGGCGGACGACTACATCGCCAAGCCGTTCTCGCCCCGGGAACTGACGGCGCGGGTGAAGGCGGTGCTGCGCCGGGCCACGGGGCCGCTGGCGGGAGAACGCCTGCCCGAAGTACTTCGGGCCGGCGGCCTGGCGGAGGGCGGCCTGGCGGGGGGCGGCCCCGCCGGCGGCGAACTCGAGGCCACCGCCGGGCCTGAGCTCGAGGTCAACACTGTGGCCCACGAGGCCCGACTCAATGGGCAGCTGGTCGCGCTCACCGCCAAGGAGTTCGATCTGCTGGTTCATCTCATGCGCAATCCTCGCCGGGCCCTTCGGCGGGAGCAGCTGCTGCAGGACGTTTGGGGGTTCAGCTACGGCGATACCTCGACGGTTACGGTCCACATCCGCCGGTTGCGGGAGAAGATCGAACCCGATCCCTCGGATCCTCGTTTCGTGTGCACGGTCTGGGGCGTGGGCTACCGGTTCGAACCGTGAACCGGCGAGGAGGCGAGGCCGAGCTAAAGCCGGCCGAGCCGCAGCCAGCCGAGCCGCAGCCAGCCGAGCCGCAGCCGGCCGAGCCGCAGCCGGGGGCGCCAAGAGTGTCCGGTTTGCGTTGGGGCTTGCCGGTCGTCGTCGGCATCGGTGGCCTTGTTGCCGGCGCATCGGTGGCCGCACTGGGCGGCATCCCTGCGTCCGACGCGGCCGATCTGCTTATCTCATCCACCGTCGGTGCCGCCATCGCCGGGGGCATCGCGGCACTGGTCCTGAGGGCACTTCGGCCGACCACCGTCGGAACCCAGGCCGCGGTGGCGGCCTTGGCGCCGGTGGTCGCGGTGGGGATGGGTGTGGCCTGGGCCACGGCCCGTATGTTCCTGATGGCCCACGACCTCCGGGTCCTCTGGGTCGTCCTCTGCAGCGCCGGGGGGGTGGGCCTCATCATCTCCATCCTCCTGGGTCGGCAGGTGGCGGGGGCGGTCCGGTCGGTCGGCGACATGGCGAGGCGTTTGGGCGAGAGCGGACCGGGCACCGACCTGGCGCACGGCCAGCTGGTCGGCCCGGCCGAGAGCGCGGCACCCGTTGAGCTGGCCGCCCTGGCGGCCGAGTTGCAACAGGCGTCCGTCCGTCTGGCCGCCGCTCAGGATCAAGCCATGGCCCTCGAGCGCAGCCGGCGCGAACTGGTCGCTTGGGTGTCGCATGACCTGCGAACGCCCCTGGCGGGTATCCGCGCCATGGTCGAAGCCTTGGAGGATGGCGTGGTTGACGACCTCGAAACCGTCGCTCGCTACCACCGGACCATGCGCCGCGAAGCCGACCGGCTGGCCGGCCTGGTCAACGACCTGTTCGAGCTGTCCCGGATACAGTCCGGCTCGCTGTCGCTCACCTTCGACGTCGTCCCCCTCGAGGAGCTGGTGGCCGATGCCATCTCCGGCGCGGCCGTCGCCGCCGCGGCCAAAGGGATCGAGCTGCGCAGCCACGTGCGTCAACCCTCGACCGCCGAGTTGTCCACCCCGGAAATGGCCCGGGTCGTTCGCAACCTGGTCGACAACGCCATCCGCCACACCGCGGCCGGCGGCACCATCACGGTCGACGCCGGCCTCGACGAGCCCGGCCCGGACGGCGTGGCCACTGCCGCGGTGGTGTCCGTGCTGGACGGATGTGGTGGCATCCCCGAACACGACCTCGACCAGGTGTTCGAGATGGCCTACCGGGGCGACGCGGCCCGCACGCCCGGCGACGGCGGCGGCGGCCTGGGCCTGGCGGTGGCCCGGGGCCTAGTCGAGGCCCACCATGGCGAGATCAGCGTCCAGAACGAAGGGCCCGGCTGCCGATTCGTCGTCCGCGTCCCGCGGCGTCGATCGTGAAGGTCCTCGTCACCGGGGGCGCGGGCTTCATCGGTTCCCATATCGTCGAGGACCTGTTGGCGGGGGGCGCCGACGTCCGGGTACTCGACTCCTTCGACGCCGCTGCCCATGGCGACGGTGGTGGGCCGGGGCCGAGCACCTCCGGCTTGGACGGGCGGGCCGAGTTGACGGTGGGAAATGTTGCCGATGCAGCTGTGGTCGCCGCCGCCGTTTCCGGGGTCGATGCGGTGTGCCATCAGGCCGCCAAGGTGGGACTGGGGGTCAATTTCGGTGATGCCCGCGGCTATGTGGAAAGCAACGACGTGGGTACGGTCGCACTGCTCGAAGCGTTGTGGCGGCGGGATTTCCGGGGCCGGCTGATCTTGGCCAGCAGCATGGTGGTGTACGGGGACGGTCGGGCCTTCTGCCCCGAGCACGGCGTGGTGGCGCCGGCCCCCCGCCGTCGCCTCGACCTGGACGTCGGGCGCTTCGAACCCGGCTGCGGCGTGCCCGGGTGCCCCCTCCCGGTCGACTGGGTCGCGGTGGACGAATCGGCGCCCCTCGACCCCCGCAACGTGTACGCGGCCACCAAGGTGCACCAGGAGCACCTATGCCAGCTGTGGGGCGCGGAATCGGGCGCGACGGTGGTGGCGTTGCGGTATCACAACGTGTTCGGGCCTCGGATGCCGCGCGACACGCCCTACGCCGGCGTGGCTTCCATCTTCCGCAGTGCGCTGGCGGCGGGAAAGTCGCCCCAGGTGTTCGAGGACGGTGGGCAGACCCGGGACTTCGTGCACGTGCGCGACGTGGCCCGGGCCAACGTGCTGGCCCTGACCACGTCGGATATCGAGTCGGGGCCGCTCAACATCGGAAGCGGGCAACCGCACACGGTGGGAGAGATGGCGGCCGCCCTGGCGCGCGCCGGCGGCGGTGGTGACCGGCCGGGCCTCAGGCCCGTCGTGACCGGTGCATGGCGACGGGGCGACGTGCGCCACATCGTGGCCTCCTCGGCCCGGGCCGCCGAGGTGCTGGGTTTTGAGGCCCAGGTGGGCTTCGAGGAGGGGCTGGCCGAATTCGCCCGGGCACCTCAGCGGGGCTCGGTTGGCCCCGCCCCGGTGACCTCCTAGTCCTTCTTGCTCACTCCGGCTGAGTCGAAGGTCGCCATCTCGACCAGGATGCGGGCGCTGGCTTCGATGACCGGCAGGGCCAGGCACGCCCCGCTGCCCTCGCCCAAGCGCATCCCGAGATCGAGCAGCGGATCAAGCCCGAGGTGGGCCAGGGCGGCGCTGGCCCCGGGCTCGGCCGAGCGGTGGCCGGCAAGACAGAAACCGAGCACATCAGGGACCAGGGCGGCGGCCACGAGCAGGGCGGCGTCGGCGATCACGCCATCGATAACCACCGGCACCCGTGCCGCTGCGCCGCCGACGATAAAGCCCACCAGGGCCGCGATCTCCAACCCACCCACCGCGGCGAGGACCGAGACTGGGCCGCCGCGAAGGGCGTCGGCGTGGCGCGAAAGGGCCCGCTCGATCACCGCCACCTTGCGGGCCAGGGTGGTGTCGTCGATTCCGGTGCCCCGGCCCGTGACCTGCGCGGGCGCCGTTGCGGTCAGCACGGCGATGAGGGCCGCGGCGGGAGTGGTGTTCCCGATCCCCATGTCGCCGGTCACAAGGCACCGGGCGCCGTCGGAGACCAACTCGGCTGCCGTTTCCGCGCCGATGTCGAGCGCCTCCCGCGCCTCGTGCTCGGTCATGGCCGGCTCGACCGCCAGGTTGCCGGTACCCGGCCGCACCCGTCGCGCCTTGAGGCCGGGCGCACCGTCCAATCCCAAGGGGCGCAGATCAGTGGCGATGCCGACATCGACGACCGTGACGCTGGCGCCTGCCTGGCGGGCCAGCACGTTGATAGCGGCGCCGCCGGCCACGAAGTTGGCGACCATCTGGCCGGTGACCTCCTGGGGCCAGGGCGTGACCCCTTCGGCCGACACGCCGTGATCGCCGGCGAAGACCCCAACCGCGGCCGGTACGGGCAGCGGCGGCGGGCACTGACCGGCGATCCCGGCCAACTGGATGCCAATCGCCTCCATCTGACCGAGCGCGCCCGCCGGTTTGGTGAGCCGGCCCTGTCGGGCGGTGGCGTCGGCCACGGCGCCGGGATCGAGTGACCCGACGGCGGCGGCGGCAGAGTCGAACGCTTGGGACATTGTGATCCTCCTTGGTGGTCGAGGCCGGTCATGATGTCCGCCCGCTCGCCAGAGACAGATCGGGACAACGGTCACGGCCGGGGCCTCCGCCGTCCATGAGCCGATTGGTGAGGCCGGTCTCCTGACTCCCAGATCACCACCTCCGCCGGCCTTCCCAGGTCAGATGACCCAGTGGCTGTTCGACGGCGGCTCCCTGGTCACAGTGGCGGGACCCGTGCCGGAATCGCACCGGCTTCCCAGATTCTCCCCCGGAGGGAGGTGCGTTGGATTTAGGGGCGGGTACACGCCCTAACTCCAACACACCCCTCGAAGAGGCACCTCGTATAGCTGTCCGAGGGCGAACGGTAGCATCCCCGAGATGCTGGGCGCGGGTCTGGCGAGGGTCGAAACGGCGATCGGTGCGATCGATGCGGTGCTGACGGGTGGCAACGCCAACGCCGGACGGGTACGCCGCGTGGGCGATACCGTGCGGCGCCCGGTCGGGGCCCACTCCCACGCGGTACATACGCTGCTCCGCCACCTGGCGACGGTGGGATTCTCGGGCGCCCCCCGGTTCCTGGGCATGGCGCCCGATGGCCTCGAGATCCTCTCGTTCGTCGCCGGTCTGACGTATGGCGGGCTGGGCCGGCCGAGCTGGCTGGCCGCGCCGGAATCGCTCAGGCGGGTGGCCCAGCTGACCCGCCGCCTGCACGACGCCACCGCGGGTTTCGTACCCATCCCGCTCGACTGCTGGCAGCGACCCCCTCCTCCAGCCCTGGCCGGTGGGGCCGGGGCCGGTGGGGCCGGGGCCGGTGCGGCCGGGGCCGGTGGGGCCGTGGTCTGCCATGGCGACCTCGTTCCGGGCAACGTGGTGTTCGAGGGCCGCCGCCCGGTTGGGTTCATCGACTTCGAGTTCGCCGTCCCCGCCGATCCCCTCTTGGACCTCGGCTCCCTGGCCAGTCAATGGGCCCCGGTCCCAGCAAACCGATCAGAGACGGGGCCGAGCGCCGCGGAGGCGGTTCAGAAGGCGGCTGCGGCGGTGGCCGATGGTTATCTTCTGGACGCAACGGGCCGCCAACGCTTCGGCGATGCCATGATCTGGGCCGAGCAGCGAGAGCTTGACCACCTCTTGGCTCGCATCGCCGCTGGCGACGCGGTGTACCGGGCGGCTGCCGCCGCTGGCCTGGTGGCCCAGCGGAGGTACCGGGCGGGGTGGCTGCGGCGCCATCGCCGGTCGATCAACGACACTGTCGTCGGCGCCGTCAGTGGCGCCGTGGGCGCCGCCGCCCCCCCCGGGGCTTGGTTACCCGACGCCGGTGAGTGCGGCCTGGAAGCTGGCGATGATGGCTTGTAGCTCGGCCTCGAGCGGGTCGTCGACTGCGCCGATTCCGTCGAGGTCGTCGATTCCGTCGATGCCGGGGTGCCCGGGTTCGGGCTCAGGCTGAAACTCGGGGCCGCGGCCGCCGTCCCTGGGGATGTCAATCATGCGACAGACGTGCCACGAGATGCACGCCATGCACACCGCCACGACCGGAAGGGCGAACCACGCCAGGGTGTTGCCGCTCATCTGCCGACTCCTCCGCGCGATCGCAGTAGTTGAGGTGATGAGGCGACCGTGCATCCAACGTATCGGCCGCACCGCGGTATCACTTGAACAGCGACTCGCGGTGGGTGGAGGACCCTCGGCCAGGCGTGAAACCCGGTCCCTCCGAACCAACGCAAATCAGGCATAGTTGCATCTCCCGGGGGGCTCCTCTACCGTTTCGGCCAATTCCCCGTCGTTCAAGGAGCACGAAAACAAGTGCGCCTGCGTGTGCTGTTCACTTCGATCGTCGTTGCCGCCGCGCTCATCTACTCAGCGCCGGCGGGCGCTGACGACCTCAGTGGACGGCGCAGCCAGGCCAGGGCGAAACAGGCCCAAGTCCGGGGACAACTCGATCTGGCGCTGGCGTCCGACGCCGCCGTGGAGAGCCGGCTGAACACGCTGAACGCCGAGGTCACGACCAGCCAGAACCGCCTGGAGGACGCCCGCCGAGCCCAAGGTGCCGCCTCCGCCGAGTTTGCCGATGCCACCCGGCGCCTCGCCGACACCACCGCCCGATTGAACGAAACGCGGCTCCAGCTCAAGGCAGTGGCCATCCGGGCGTACATGCGGCCGCTGCAGCAAACCGCTTCGAGCGCCGCCGCCGATGTCAACGAAGTAGCTCGCGGCCAGGCGTTACTGACCGTCGCCCTAGGCACCCAGGGCGATGTTCTCGACGCCACGCGCCAAGCCGAGCACGATCGCGTACAGGCCAAGAGCGTGGTCCAGACGGCGCTTGGGACCGCGGCCGCGAGGACCAAAGTCGCCTCCGACCGGTCGGCGGACTTGGCCGGCGCCCAGCGCGCCCAGCAGGCCGTGCATGCCGAGCTCCAGAAGCGGATCGCCGATCTCCGCCAGGAAACCGCCGACCTGGCCGCCCAGGAGTCGGGCATCGAAGCTCTTATCTCCGCTGCCGCCGCCAAGGCGGCGCCGGGCACGGGCGGGGGGGTCTTCTCGGCCGGGCCGGTTTCGGGAACGGGATTGATCTGGCCCATCCATGGCCCGGTCACGTCCGAGTTCGGTCCCCGATGGGGCGGATTCCATCCCGGCATTGACATCGCTCCCCCATATGGCACTCCCATCCATGCTGCCAAGGACGGTGTGGTGATTTTCGCCGGGCCTGAGGGCGGCTACGGCAACTTTGTGCTCATCGACCATGGGGGAGGGATTGTCACCGGTTACGCCCACCAATCCCGCATCGCGGTCACCCAAGGCCAGTCCGTCACCCAAGGCCAGGTCATCGGCTTCGAAGGCTCCACCGGTGACTCGACCGGCCCCCACCTCCATTTCGAGGTTCGCGTCAACGCCGTTCCCCAAAACCCCCGCGGCTTCGAGTCGGGCTCGCCCTAACGCAGGGGTACTGCCAGGCCCCTCTCAGAGGGGACGGGAGTACGGGTGCTCGACCGCCAAGCGGGCCATCGCCCGTGCCGCGTCGTCGAGCAACCGGGGCAGCCAGAGCCCGACCATGACAGCTGCCGCGCTCTCGGCTTCGGCCGAGGCGTACAGCTGGCTTCGCTGGCCGATCGGCATCGCTACCGTCACGGTCCCCGCGTCCTCCGCTGGTAACCCAACGTTGACGGTGCCGCCCGCGGCCAGGACGAACCCGACCACGATCTCGGTCAGCTCGACCGGCGTAGTCGCGATCAGCACATTGCGAGTGGCTTCGTACACCTCGTTGGGCACAAACGGCTGCGCGGCGATCGGAATCGGAGCGATGCACGTCTCGATCTGGCTCTGGCAACTCCGATCAAACTCGGCAAAGGACACGATTTCAGTGCGGAGCAGCGACAAGTTGGTCAGGCCGATGTGCCGAGCCACCCGGTCGTGATGGTAGAGAGCGAGGCGCAGCGCATCGGCGGGCGTGGCCGCCGCGACGTGCAGTTGGAGGGCGTGGCCCTCCTCGTTGTACAGCGCCGATGGTTGCCACTCGCTCAAGCCCTCGAGAAGATCCTCGAGCGCATCGAGGTCGTAGTGCCGTTCGCACGCTCCGGCGGAAACCTCGACGACCGCGACCCAGTCGTGCAAGCGGGCCCGTGGGGGCTCGACCTTGGGAAAGCCGAGCTGCTGCCAGAGCTCGATAAGCGTCGAGTCCTCAATGTCGGTGACGTCAAACGGTTGGTATATCACATGCCCGGGTTCCCCGTCTTGTGGGTCCGTAGGGCGATAGCCCCCGTCGGAATCAAGCATTGTCGCACCACTTGAATTTGGCTGATGGGGCAAAGGGTTCAGAGGCCCAAAAGGTACATCTATTGGACTTAATGGCAGAAACGCCACGATTCCTGCTCGTCACGGTGATTACCCTCTCGTTCCCGCCATGCGGCGTGACTAGTTAGTGTTGACTAGTCACCGTAGCATTGTGATTGTTATTCCAGCAAGGGGAGAAAAAGTGAATCGATGGTTTCAGGGCCGGCCCTTTCGCCTATAAACCGTCCGTAGCGCGTGTAAATCAGCGACTAAGGAATGAAGGGATGAAGTGGTACAGAACTGGCCAACGGGTCTTCTTCGGGTGTGTCGACCGGCGCCCGCCCGGGGCCACTTGCCTTCATCTCAACGTAGAGTGCGGTAACTCAGGAGGTCTGGTGCCATCGCGCGCTGTGTCCGGATTCGTGCGGGTGCTGCCCTGTGGCGACCTGCCCGCCCTCGAGGGCTTGGAATCTCAGATCCGGTGCGTACCGGTCGGCCGCCAAATGGTGCTGCTGGGCCGGCTTCAATGTGGCGAGGTCGTGGCCTTCGCCGCGTCTTGTCCCCATGAGTTGACCGATCTGCGCCAGGCGACCTTCGTGGAGGGCAAGGTCCGCTGCCCGAAGCACAACTATCTGTACGACCCCCACACCGGCGCCAATGTCATTCCGGCGGAGATCACGCGCCCAGAGAACCTCTGGAAGCTTCGGCCTGGGTACCTGCCGACCTATCGGACCGAAGAGCGCGACGGTTGGGTGTGGGTCAGTGAGAGACCCAACCCGGCCCCGGCCAGCTGGGACCGGGCCACCGAGGAGCGCCCGCCCGGTCTGCGTGGGGTGAGGACTGCAGTCGTATTGCCACCGGAGGAGGAACCTGATGGGCCGGTCCCGCCCGTCGAGCACCCCGCGGAGCGGCTACAGGTGACGGTGGGCGGGGAGTTCGAGGTGGGCCTTCCGACCGCACCCATGCCCGCATTCACGTGGCGGATCGAGGTTCCCTCGGCCATTGTCGCGGTGGTGGAGCAGTCCTTCGATCCTGGGGCGAGCCCGCCTGCTCATCGGGTTCGCCTACGCGCCCACCAGCCGGGGGAGGGAACGCTGCGCTGTTCCTATCGCCGGCCCTGGGACGCGGAGCCAGTCGAGATCAGGACGTTTTCTGTGCACGTCGAACCCCAATAAGGGGTGTTGAGGGCAGGTGCGGTTCTCGTCTTCGCCGCGTCAGGCCGCAGTGCGGGCGGAGGCCCTGAGTTCTTTCACACACTCGTCCCGGGTGACGGCTGCGAGCCACGTGCCCACTCGGTCGGGCCGGCGGATCGTGCCCAGATCCTGGCCCAGTCGCAGCCACACCGCCTCCCGCACACGCGCCCCATCCGCCCCACTGAGCCGGTGGGCGGTGATGACCGACGACACCAGGCCCGAATAATTGGCCACCAGCTCCGCCCACGCCGAGGCGTCGCCATCGGCGGCACCGATCACCAGGCTTCCGACATCGCCCCGGTAGGACAGATCCGTTGTCGCGACAGTTCCATCGTGCCATGTCATTGCTGGGGCTCCCATCGTGGCTCAAGGCGTCCGAGCGCCGCCCGGTCCAGCCGTTCGGGTACCAGAGCAGGCAATCATCGGTGCTGATACGCGGGCAACTGCCCAGGTGAGATATCTGATGCCGCCGGTCGGCATTTGAGGGATAATCTTCCCAATGCAGTCAATCGGCACTGGCGGCACCTTTGTCGGTCGCGCGGATGAGTTGCGCCGCCTCAACGGGGCGCTCGCCGACACCACGTCGGGTCGGGCCGCCATCGTCGTGGTGGGAGGCGAAAGTGGGGTGGGCAAGACCCGCCTGGTCACAGAGTTCGTCAATCGAGCCCGCCGGCAAGGTGCCACCGCGCTGGTCGGGGGGTGCACCGACTTCGGTGACAATGGCCCGTCGTATTGGGCGATCCTGGAGGCGCTGCGACCGGTCTGGCGCCAGGTTGCGGCCGACGAACCGGCCCCGGCGCGCCCTGAGGTCGCGACGACCGGTCAGGCGCCGGGAGTAGCCGACCAGCCGGCGCCGGGGCCGGTCCCGCTGTTCGAGCTGGTGTTGCAGGTGCTCCGCCGGTTGGCCGAACCGGCGCCGGTCCTGCTCGTCGTCGAGGACGTCCACTGGGCCGATCGCTCGACTCGGGACCTTCTGGCGTTCCTCCTGGCCAATCTGCACCAGGACCAGGTGATGATCGTGGTCACCTATCGCAGCGAAGCGCTGGGCCGGCGACACTCTCTCCAGCCGCTCTTGGCAGAACTGCGCCGGGGTCGTCGGGCGGAGTTCATCGAAGTCCGCCCGTTCACCCGCCAGGAGATGGTCGCCCAGCTCCAGGCGATTGTCGGCCGTCCGCCCGAGGACGAGCTGGTCGAGCTGATCTGGACGCGCTCGGATGGGAACGCCTTCTTCGCCGAGGAGCTGGTCGCGGCGGTGGCTGAAGGGTATGGAACCGAGCTCCCGCCCACGCTGCGCCACATCTTGATGGGCCGGGTTGACGTGCTGCCCGGACCGGCGAAGCGGGTTCTCCGGCTCGTCGCGGTGGCCAGTGATGCCGTCACCTTTCCGCTGCTGGCGGCGGTGTCGGAGTTGAGCGACAACGATTTGGTGGCTGCCCTTCGCGACTGTGTGGAGCACCAGCTGCTGATCGTCAACCAGGACGGGCACACCTACAAGTTCCGCCATAGCCTGATGCACGAGGTGCTGTACGACGAGCTGCTTCCGGGGGAGAAGCAGTTGTTCCATGCCGCCTACGGCCGGGCCCTGCTCGGGCAGCAAGACGGTCCCGACAGCGTGGCCGCAGCCAAGCTGGCCTACCACTGGTACGCCGCCGGCGACGCCGACCGAGCCCTGGGGTCGGCGGTTGAGGCCGCGTCGGCGGCGGCAGCCATCTACGGATTCGCCGAGGCTCAGCGCCACTACGAGCGGGCCATTGAGCTTTGGGACCGGGTAGTCGACGCCGCCGGCGTGGCCGGGATGGACCGGCTCGATCTGCTCGAACGGGCGGCCGAGGTGGCTTATCTGGCGGGGGAACACCGCCGGGCCAGCGATCTGATCAGAGCCGCCCTGGCCGACCGGCCCAAGC
>JALYXV010000352.1 GCA_030947025.1 Actinomycetota bacterium
CTCACCGGCACCGCGCCGGGCGCACCGGGCCCGGCCTCGGGCAACGGCTCCGGCAGCACGCCCGCGCCCTCGGCGGCTCCCACGACGGGGGCGCCCGTCACCGCCGCTCCGACCACCGCTGCGCCACCGACGACCAAGGCACCCAAACCTCCGCCCCCACCCCCGGCACCTGCGCCCAGTTCGGGCGTGCCAGCCGTGTTGGCCTACGCCCGGGCGCAGATCGGCAAGCCCTACCAGTGGGGCGCCTCCGGCCCCGACTCGTTCGACTGCTCGGGGCTCACCATGCGGGCCTGGGAGGCGGCCGGCGTCTCGCTACCGCACTATGCCCGGGCCCAGTACGCCAACACCGCCCACGTGGCCATCGCCGACCTGCGACCGGGTGATTTGGTCTTCTTCGGATCGGACCTTCACCACGAAGGGCTCTATATCGGTGGCGGTCAGATGATCGAGGCGCCGTCCACCGGCGAGTTCGTCCGTGTCGCCAACATCTTCCGGCCCGACCTCCAGCCTTACGGGGGCCGCCCCAGCTAAGCGGTGCCCCAGCTAAGCGGCCCCAGCTAATCGGCGGCCGCAGCCGGGCTTTACAAGACGGGTTTACAAGACGGGTTCACGAGACGGGTTCACGAGACGGGTTCACAGGGCCCAGCCGGGCCTGCCGTCGGCCCGTACCGTCAGCACTTCCGCCCCGCCCTCCCGCACCACCAGGGTGTGCTCGAACTGGGCGGCCCGGCGGCGGTCGGCGGTCACCGCCGTCCAGCCGTCATCCCAGATCCGCTCCCGCCACGTCCCCATGGTGATCATGGGCTCGATGGTGAAGGTCATCCCCGGTTGCATGACAGTCGACGCGGCCGGGGTGAAGAAGTGGGGCACGCTGGGCTCGGTGTGGAACTGTTCGCCGATCCCGTGGCCGACGAACATGCGCACCACCCCGTAGTGATGCTTGGCCGCGTGGGCATCGATGGTCCGTCCGATATCGGAGATGGGCTGGCCGGGCCAGACGGCGCCAATGGCAAGTTGGAGGCACTCCTCGGTGACCCGTACCAACCGCCGCGAGGCGTCGTCCACGTCGCCCACGAGGAAGGTGCCGTTGGTGTCGCCGTGGACACCGCCCAGGAACACTGTCACGTCCAGGTCGATGATGTCGCCGTCCGCGAGCGGGCGGTCGTCGGGGATGCCGTGGCAGATGACCTCGTTGACCGACGTGCACACCGACTTGGGGTAGCCCTTATAGCCGAGCGGACTGGGATAGGCGCCGCGGGCGATGCAGGCCTGGTGGCAAACGGCATCGAGTTCGTCGGTGGTAAGGCCCGGGCGGATGGCCGCTCCGGTTTCGGCCAGCACCTCGGCCGCCACCCGGCCCGCCACCCGCATGCGAGCCAACACGTCGGGTGACTTGACCATGGGCTCGCGCCAACGCTGGGGCTCGCCGTTGGACCCGCCGGTGGCGTACTCGGGCCGGAAGATCCCCTCGGGCACCGGGCGGGTTGGGCTTATGACGCCGGGCTGAATTCGTCCTTCGCCCTCGCGGTGGCACCGCTTGTACTTGCGGCCACTCCCGCACCAACAGGGATCGTTGGCCTTGGGCAGGACGCGGTTCACTTCGTCACCGGGGCCGCGCCGGTGCGTATCGGTGCCGGGGCCGTGCGCACGGTCAGCCAGGCTTCGATCTGCGGGCGCAGCCACAGCCGGGGTCGCCCCGGTCCGAGGTCGATGACCGGCCGGGGCATGTCGGCATAGCGGCGCAGGTAGGTGTGGACACTGTTGGCATGGCGAAGCCCCACCAGGACAGCCACCCCCTGGGCGTCGCACAGGTCGTCGGTATTGATCATCGGCGTCACGGCTAGCCAGTCTAGCGGGGTAGACCCGAAAGGGCACAGGCTCCGCTGGTTACGAGCGAACCAGTCGGGCAATGGCGGCTGACGCCTCGGCGATCTTGGCATCCGCTTCACTGCCGCCGCTGGCCATGGCCTCACGCACGCAGTGGGTCAGGTGTTCGTCCATCAGCTCGAGCGCCACGGCCTGGAGCGCCTTGGTGGCGGCCGAGACCTGGGTCAGCACATCGATGCAGTACCGATCATCCTCGATCATCTGCTGCAGCCCCCGCACCTGTCCTTCCACCCGGCGCAATCGGCGGAGGTGCTGATCCTTGCGGTCGGTATAGCCGTGCATTCCGTCCTCCAAGCTCAACCCGTGAAATACCCCCCTATGGTATCACGGCACGGGCGCGCGGAGACCTGTGCATCAGGGGACACTCCCTCGTGCCCCGCAACTTTGGCAGCAGAAATCCGCCAGCGGAGACGTACATCGCCCAGACCAGCAGGAGCAACTACCAGACCGGCACTTCCGTCTACACCGGCTCGCGGAGCCCCACTCACCCGGATCGCCTGCGCGAGCCCGGGCGCCCCAGGCTCGGTGTCCGCCGACACCGGAACACCCGGCGCCCCACCCAGATCGCCTGCGGCATCCCCGCCCCGGGCCACGTCAGACTGACCAAGGGCGTCACCTACTACTTCATGGTTTCCAGCCTGCAGGCCCAGGGGGGCAATCTGCAATTTCAGGTAACGAGGTAACGGAGTTGACGGACGTCTCCGCCACCTCGCCGTGCACGGCGCTGCTGACCGGCAAGATCCTGACCGGACTCACGGTCCGCTCGGGCAGTATTGCATCGGCGGCGCCATGATCCATGGGGCTATGACGGTACTGCCGTGGCGCCCAGCTCTTTGTCTTGAGCACGACCGTCTCGGGCTCGTTGACCTCCAATGGCCCGTCGGCCTGGAAGGTCTGCAACACCTCAATCGGTGGTCAGCTCAGCGTCCGGGCGTCAACCGGGCCGGTGCTCCTCGGTGACGGCGGAGACGGCACCGGCGTGTGCGACGGCAACGAGATCGGCGCCGGCGTCCCACCGGGGAAGGCAATACCAGTGGCGTCGAGTTGGGCGGCAACAACCATCACCGGCCAGGTGAGCGTGCCCGGGACCAATCCCAACCGGGCCAATGCGCTCTCCGCCGACGATGCCGCCCTCGAAATCGAGGCCAACACCATCGGCTCGGGAATCAGCTGCGACCACAACGCAACGACGCCGGTGAACGACGGACGGTTCAATACCATTTCGGGGATCCGCTCCGGCCAACTCCGGCCATCTGAGCGCTACTCCTGTACCAACTCGATGAGCGTGCCGAAGGACGCCTTCGGGTGGACGAACGCCACCGTCGTACCCCGGGACCCCGGACGGGGCGTGGTGTCGATGACCCGGGCCCCCTCAGACCGAAGTGTCGCCAGCGCCGAGGCCACGTCGGCCACCCGGTAGCCCACATGGTGGATGCCTTCGCCGTGACGCTCGAGGTAGCGGGCCACGGGCGACTCGGGTGAAACGGGCGTGAGCAACTGGATGTAAGAGTCGGCCACCTTGAGCAGCGCCTCTTCCACCCCGTCGCTGTCGATCCGCTCCCGGTGGGCCACCGTCGCCCCGAACATCGTCTGGTACCAGGCCACGGCGGCATCCAGGTCCGCCACCGCGATCGCCACGTGATCGATCTCGGTCAAAACGGAGTCGCTCATGCCCGGACCCGGAACCGGTTGATGCGCTCTTCGCCCACCCGCGCCCGCAAGGCCGGATCGTCGATCCCCAGGCCGTCCTCGGGGGCCAGGCACCGGACCGCGATCTTGCCCTCGTGCAGGTTGTGATGGACCTGGTAGGCCGCCTCGCCCACCTGTTCCAACGGGAAGGAGGTCGACAGAACGGGGTGGATCCGGCCCTTGGCGACGAGTCGGTTGGCGTCCCAGGCCTCCTTGTAGTTGGCGAAATGGGAGCTCTTGATGGTTTTCAGCTTCATCCACAGGTGGCGGTTGTCGTACTCGATCTGATACCCGCTGGTGGCTGCGCACGTCACGATCGTCCCGCCCCGTGCGCACACAAACACCGACGCCCCCATGGTGCTGCGGCCCGGGTGCTCGAAGACGATGTTGGGGTCCTCTCCCACCAAGGCCCGCACATCGCGCCCGAACCGGCGCCATTCGTCCGGGTTCTGGGTGTGATCGTCCGACCAGAACCTGTATCCCGCCGCTCGCCGGTCGATCACCGCCTCGCATCCCATCTGGCGCACCAGCGCGGCCCGGGCGGGCGAGCTGACCACTCCGACCGGGATGCCGCCCCCGTTGAGCACGTATTGCACCGCGTATCCGCCGAGTCCTCCCGACGCCCCCCAGATCAGGACCACGTCGCCTTGCTTCATGCAGGCGCCGTTGGGGCTTACCAGCATCCGGTAGGCGGTGGAGCTGCACAGGGCGTTGCAGGCCGCTTCCTCCCACGAGAGGTGGGCGGGCTTGGGCATCAGCTGATTGGCCTTGACCACACTCAGGTCCGCCAGGCCGCCGAAGTTGGTCTCGAACCCCCAGATCCGCTGGTTGGCAGCCAACATGGAGTCGTCGTGGGCGGACGGGTCCTGGTCGTCGACATGGTTGCAGTGAACGACCACCCGGTCACCGGGCTTCCACATCCGCACCGCACTGCCGACCCGCAGCACCACCCCGGACGCGTCGGAGCCGACCACGTGGTACGGGAGGTTGTGGCGCCCGGCCCAGACGCTCTCCCGTGCCAGCCGCTCCAGGAACTGGAACGTCGGCAGGGGCTCGAAAATCGACGTCCACACGGTGTTGAAGTTGATGGCGCTGGCCATGACGGCGATGTATGCCTCGTCCGGCGCCAACTCGGGGACCGGCACCTCCTCCACGTGCAGCGACTTGCGGGGGTCCTTGTCGGGCGAAGGGATCCCCTCGAACATCCCTACCTGTTCCTTGCGGACTACCGCGGCACGGTAGGTGTCGGGCAGCGGGATGGCGGCCAACTGATGCGCGGGCGCGCGGGACAGGATCGCGTCGAGGACAGCTCTCATGGGGGAAAAGGTTACCGGTTGGTAACTCGGCGTGACCGTTCCGCCCGGTTCCGGTGGCTGCCGGCCTCCTCCGGGACGGCTGCGGGCCCAGAAATTTTGCCCGGGCGTCAACCCAGACCGAGCGGGATGCAGTCCTTCTCGACCTGTCGATAGGCGGCGATGAAGGCGCTCTGGTTGTTGGCCTTGAGGGCCGCGCCCGCCACGTTGACGTCGTTGATGCAGGTCTTGTAGGCCCCGAGCTGGGCCCCCTGGCGGGCCAGGGTCGACTGGGCATCGTTCAGTTGTGTCTGGGTGTTGGCCAGGTCGGCTTGGGCCGCCGACAAGCCCGTCTCGGTCGTGACTAGCGCCTTTCTGGTCTTGTTCAGGTCGCTGGTAGTCGAGCTGAGGCTGGTGGCGTTGACCAGGGCGAATGCCCCGGCACCGAGAAGCAGAACGACCAGGACCATGAAGATCACCGTCTTTGTCGGTCCTGACCGTCCCGCCGACGGCCGGTGGGACGCGATGTCGGCCGGGTGCGGTTCGGTCGAGGACCAACTGGACTGGGGCGAAGACCAGCCCGCCGGAGGCGGGTGGTAGACCGGAGGCGGCGGCGGAGCAGCGCCGGCGGGCGGGCGGTCGAAGGGCGGTGGCAGTGGAGGGCCGCCGGGCGGGGCGGAAGCTGCAGGCCGCTGTGGATGGCTCGTGGGCGGGGCG
>JALYXV010000376.1 GCA_030947025.1 Actinomycetota bacterium
GCCGCGCCTGAGTCTCGAAACGTACTGACGGTTCTGGGCGAGACGCCGACGGTGGGACGGGTAACCACGGTCCGGACGACAAATTGTTCGGCTTCTTCTTCCGCATCGCGCTTCGCCGGTGTCCGTAGGTAGGTGTGAGCGCATCCAGGGACCTTTCGGAGACATCGACGTTGACGCCACCCGTCCTGACCGGCGGCGGGCCGACTTACCAGCCTGGCAGGGATGCCATGCGGCCCTCCAAGTACTCCGCGACGCCATTCGACGGCGCCCGGGCGAAGGAGGAGCAGCCCATGGCCATCCCCGCCGTTGTCCGGAGACGGGCGACGATAGTGCCGTTGCGGGACCGGGCCGTCGAGGCGACCGGTTTCGGGCCCATCAGCGAGTACTGGCAGTGCTACCTGCCGATCGTCGGGCCAGCCTCATGGCTTCTGTACCGGCACCTCGCCCCATTGATCGGCTCGTCGGACAGGGCCGTGGTCGACCTGATCGAGGTCGCCCGCGAGGTTGGACTTCGCCCCAGCGTGGCCCGGAACTCCCCCCTGGTCCAAAGCCTGACTCGCCTCGAAACCTACGGGCTGGCCTCGTGGCGATGCGCCGGCGAGTATGCCGTGCGCCGGGCGGTACCCGTTCTCAGTGCCCGTAGCGCACAACGCCTGCCGCCGCAAGCGCGTGGCTTGCATCATCGGATCGTGGCCGCCAGAGGATGGTCATGATGGGCCCGACACGGGCGCGGGCGTGACTCCTGCGCTCGCTGGTGGCGTCGCCCCGGCGCTCGCCGCCGCACTGGGTAGCGGCGATGCCAGTCAGCGGCGAACAGAAAGGGGGTTGCCTACTGCTGCCCGGGGTCTCCGCGGCCGTTGACACCAGCCCGATCCGGGGAAGCGACGACCGGGAGAAACGTGGAGGGCGTGAGGGACGTCGTCGACGACGGGTCCAACGTCGCTCGACGAACGCGAGGCGCTGTGGTTGCCGTCGTGCTACATCGCCCGACCCATCGCCGCCCGGGCCGCCTCCGGTCTCGGCATTGCCGAGCCGGAAACCGTCGACGGCGCGGTCCCCCCGTACTGGACGGCCGCCGCCCACCAACACAAACGACCATTTCCAGCGGACCTGGCGAGCAGTGCTGGCGCCCCGGACCACCCGGCACGGCACCTTGCCGCCACACGAACGCCCTACCGTGTTGGCGAAGACAGCTACCGCGAAGGACGCGACCGCAACGCCGGCGCCCCTCGGGGGCGGGAATGGACCACCGCCGGAGGTTGGGCCCTGCGCTTCAGGCCGATTGAGCCGGAAGCTCGTCCTGGGCGACCGCCAAGCCCGCCTGACGTGGGCTCCGGGGCGTGGCACCGGTGCTGACCCGCGGTGCGGAGGCGGGGGGTGCCACCGCGGTTCTAGCGTCGCGCCGGGCCTCGGTAGGTGGAGGCGTGGGACAGGACCGCAACGCATCGGTCACTTCCCGGGGTGTTAGGCCGGCGCAGCCGGCGACTCGCTCGGCGCTCCATCCTGGCGCACCCGTCCACTCCGACAGCACCGCGATCCGGGCCCGCTCCGCCGCATCGAGCGCTTCCTTGGCCTTAGCGGCCGCGGTGGTGGCCCGGTCGTAGCGCCGCGTCACGTCGGTCACGAATCGCCGCTCGGCAGCCTGGGTCTCGGCCAACTTTGACAGCGTCTGCTCGGCAACTCCCATCTCATTCCTCCTCAGTCGCGGGCTCCATCTGGAACCCGTCAGTAAGCAATTGGACCCCGGGACGTCACAGGCGGAAACCGGGGGCCGGAGAAAATGTTCCGCCGCTCCTGGGCGGAACCGACAACCGAGAGAGCGGTGGCGGAGCGCGGTCACGCGGGAGCGCGCCCTGACTGTCGGGAGCCCAAACACCGAAGGGTCGGTCGCAGCGGGCGACCAGACCGGGAGGTCGGACAGCCATGGTCGCACTGCTCACACGCCGAGGAACCACCGTCGACGCACAAGACTGGTTCGCAGGCTGGGGTGGGAGCTCACAGGGTATTCACGCCGCGGGGGCCGAGTTGACCCTCGCCGCCAACCACGACCAACTGGCGATCGACACCCACTCGGCCAACTGGCCGAAGGTCGATCACCGCCGAGTCGATCTGGTTGATCCGGACAGCGGCGACTACCTCGACCCGGTCGACCTGCCCCCAACGGTGTTCCTGTGGGCGTCGCCGAGCTGCAAGTTCCACTCGCCCGCCAACGCCAAGAAGCTGTACGCCCAGGGCCCGCAGGCGATGCTGTGGGACGACGAGGACTTCGACGAGGCGGCCTACGCCAACTCGGAGCGGTCCCGGGTCACCATGTGCTGCCCGCTGCGCTACGCGGCCCGCCACCATCCGGAGGTCGTGGTCATCGAGAACGTCGTCGAGGCCACCAAATGGGGTCCCGGCCGTGACGGCAGCACCTTCCGGTGGTGGCTCAACGAGTGGACCAAGTGCGGTTACGACTACCAGGTGCTGTTCCTCAACAGCATGTTCTTTGCCCCGTGTCCGCAGTCGAGAGATCGGTTGTACGTGGTGTTCTGGCGGCGGGGCAACCGCCGCCCCGACCTCGACTACCGCCCCGTCGCTTACTGCGGATCGCAGCGCTGCGGCGGGGTCATCGTGCATGCCGTCCAGAGCTTCAAGACCCCGGGGCCGACGTGGCCGCTGCCGCAATGGGGCAAGTACCGCGAGCAGTACACCTACCGCTGCCCCCACTGCCACGCCAACGTGGAGCCGGCGGCCTGGCCCGCCTACTCGGCCATCGACTGGACCCGGCTCGGGCCCACGCTGGGGGAACGGGACCGGCCGCTGGCGGCCAGCACCGTGGAGCGGATCCGGCGGGGCCTCATGAAGTTCCGCAACTCGCCGCCCATCGTCATCCCGGCCAAGGCGGCGTGGGGGAGCGACCGCGATGTCACCTGGCCGTTCACGACCCAAACCACCGAGCAGGACAAGGCCCTGGTCCTCAACGGGACGATGGCGGCGTTGCGCAACGGCACCGCCCCGGCGGCGCTGGCCGAGCAGATGGCCACCCTGGTGGGACAAGGGCATCACGGCCTGGCGTACACGCCGTTCATGCCGTCGGGCCACAACAACGACTCGGTACGCGCCGTCATCGACCCGCTGTTCACCACCGTCGCCTCAGGCCGCCACAATTGCGTGGCCGGAGAGTGGGCGGCGCCGACGCCGGTCGGGTTCGGCTTCGCCCACACCCCGCAGCTCGCCGAGATGCGCGGCGGAGGGTCGGTGCACTCCGGCCAGCACAGCGTGGCCCAGCCCATGCACACCGTCACCGCCGGCGGCTTGCACCACGGGTTGGCCAGCACCGCCATGTTCTCCAAGATCAACGGCGGCCCCGGCGACACCGCCTGGCACCACCCCAACGACCAGCTAGGAACCCTGACCAGCCGCGACACCACCGGCCTGGTCACCACCAGCGACGGGGCTCTCGTCCTGCCCTGGGTCGACCAGTGGCGTTCCGACCCCATCGCGGTCAGCGAACAACTGGCCACCGTCATGACCCACCTCCGCCACGCCCTGGCCACCATCGAGGTCGACGACACCCCGATTAGCGACGAGGACCTGCAACGGGTCAGGTTCCGCATGTTGGAACCCGACCCTGAGCTGCGGAACGGAATGGCATTCGCCCCCGACTACATTTTGCTCGGCTCAAAAACGCAGAAAACGGACGGTCTGGGAAACGCCGTGACCCCGCCGGTGGCCACATGGGTGACGGGCCAATGCCTGGCCACCCTGGGCGGCTGAGCCATGAGCCGATCGACCCAGCTCCGCCTCGAGATGCCCCACGGCGGCGACCGCCCCGAGCGCCTCGACGCCTACGACTTCATCCTGGTCAACTCCAGCGGCGGCAAGGACAGCCAGGCGATGCTCGACGTGGTCGTGGAGCTCGTAGACGCCGAAGGCATCCGGGACCGCATCATCGTCGTCCACTGCGACCTGGGGCGGGTCGAATGGGAGGGCACCGCCGACCTAGCGGCCCGCCAAGCGGCCCACTACGGCGTCCGCTTCGAGACGGTGCGGCGCAGCCTCGGGGACCTGCTCGACCACGTCGAGGACCGAGGGATGTGGCCATCGAGCACGGCGCGGTGGTGCACCAGCGATCCACAAGACCAGCCAAGTACTCAAACTGATGACCGCCCTGGTGCGCGAGCACCCCGACACCCGACCGCTGCACATCTTGAACTGCCTGGGAATGCGGGCCGAGGAGTCGCCGGCGCGGGCGGCCAAAGCGCCGTTCAGTGCCGACCGGGCCACCAACTCCAAGCGTCACGTGGATCGCTGGCTGGTCCTTCACGACTGGGCCGAGGAGGACGTCTGGGACCGTATCGCCCGCTCGGGCGTGGAACACCACCCCGCCTACGACGCCGGGATGGGCCGCCTCAGCTGCTGCCTGTGCGTCCTCGCATCCAAGTCGGCGCTGGTGCGCGCAGCGGAACTGAACCCCACCCTGGCCGACGATTACCTGGCGGTGGAGCGTCGCATCGGACATAGGTTCCGCGCCGACCTGTCGATGGCCGACATCGTGGCCGCGGCCCGAGGCGACACCGCCAACCTGCGGCCAGGCCCAGAGGTGGGCGCCGGGGCAGCGGCGGCGGACCGCGCCAGAGCGTTCAGCGTTGACTCGAAGCGGGGTGGGGGAGTGGCGGGCCGAGGCGACACGGCCCTTCCCATGGGCGGCAAGCGCCGGCCCCCCGAAGGAGAACCGAGATGATGCTGCGCACCGAACGCGACGTGGTCAAGTCCCTGGCCGGCCGGGCGGTCACCCTGGCTGAGTTGTACGCCCAGTGCGAGTCCGCGGGCGTCGCCGGGCGTGACGACGGTCTGGCCCCGATCGAAGGGTTCGGGACCGACCAGCGGTACAAGCGCCGGGTGCGCTGCGTCCTCCAGGACCTGGCCAAGGCCGGCAAGGCCCATCGGGTCGCCCAGTCCACCTGGGTCATCGACGGGTCGCGGGCGGCCCCCCGACGATGCCTGCTGGTCATATGCGGCGAGCCGTCGCACCTGCAGCTGGTGCTGGCCGACGCCGCCAGGCTGCTCGACGGGTTGGACGAGGCGGCCGACCTGGTGGTCGCCGACCCGCCGTGGGCGCTGCAACGCCAAGTCTTCGACGACGCCGAGCGCGACCGGGGCGAGAGGCTGTACCGGCGGGACTCGTCGTTGGTGGTCCCGGGCTACGTCGACGTCGCCGAGGACGACTACCGCGAGTTCACCGAACGCTGGGTCGAAGCGGCGGCGGCCGCCCTGCGGCCCGGCGCCTACCTGTCGATTATCACCGGCCCGTCAGCCGCCGCCCGGGTCCAGGTGGCGGCCGAGGACGCCGGCCTCAGCTTCGTCAACCAGGTGGTGGCCCGCCGGCCCTTCGCCCTGCAGACCCGGCGGCGGCTCTCCCACGCCCACACCGTGGTCACGGTGATGTGCGCCGGCCCCGTCACCTCACCCCGACGGTTCTTCGCCGTCCCCGCCGACCTTCCCCGGGCCGCCTCAGGCGCCGCCTACCCCCTCGACTTCTGGCCCGACATGACCAAACCGGAGGAACGGCCGGGGCAGCTGCGTTACGACAACACCCTGCCGGAACTGCTGGTGCGGCGCTGCGTGCACGCCTTGACCCCGGGGCCGGAAAACGGCGGTGAGCCATGGCAGGCGCTGGTCGTCGACCCGTTCCTAGGCGGTGGAGCGACCGCCGTGGTGGCGCACCGTGAGCAGCGCCGCTTCGTCGGCGGCGACGTCAACGTCCACTCCCTGCGCTACGTCATGGCCCGCATGGCCGAGACATGGACAACGCCAGCCGAGCAGGGCGCCCCGGCGGCCCTCCAGGCATGACATCGACAATCCAACTGCCACTCGATCTGGCGTCAGGCGAGATCAACCCGGTGTCGGAGTGGTGCCAGCGATGGACGGGGCGCCAGCCGGCGTGGACCCATCGCTCCGCCGGAGGCTTCAACCGCGACCGCTACCGGGTCGAACCGGTGACCGAGGCGGTGGCACGAACATACGTGGCGGCCCACCACTACCTCGGAGACAGCTACCCGGCCGCCATCCGGCGGTACGGGCTGTTCCTCGACGACGACGACGAGGGGGGCCTGGTCGGGGTGGCGGTGTTCGGCGCCCCCGTCTCCAGCCGGACTCTCACCAACGTGTTCCCCGACCTGGAGCCCTACCGCGAAGCACTCGAGCTCAGCAGACTGGTCCTCGAGGGCCCCCGCCTCGCAGGCGCCGGGCGGCCGCCCGGCGCCTCGACACGCTTCCCGGCCGGCCGTGCGCCGGGCAACGCCGAGTCGTTCTTCGTGGCCCACTGTTTTCGGTCCCTGGCGGCCGAGGGCATCCGAGGCGTGGTGGCCTTCGCCGACCCGGTACCGCGCCTGATGGGAAACGGGACTGTCGTCGGCGGTCACGTGGGTTGGTGCTATCAAGGCATGAATTGCCGTTACACCGGCCGGGGCACGGCGCGCACGCTGACGATCCTCCCCGACGCCACAGTGCTGAACGACCGCAGCCGGCAGAAGGTTTCTGGGGGTGATCGCATGACAACCCCCTCCGGCGCTGGCGGTTTGCTTCATGCTCTTGTCCGCACCAGGTCTGGTCAGGTCTACCTGCGCTCACGAGAATGACAAGTACGAAAGAAACGAAGTTCGGGCTTCGCGTCTCTAGGTAGGCCGGCAACGTCGTGCCCTTCCCGTCGTGCACTGGGCCCGCATCTACCTTCCGGTCACAAACACATCGAGATCTCTCGGCCGCACGCACGCGATCCTTGACGGTGCAGGTGGCGGGCGGTGTTGGGCGGTCAGGCGGGGGGTGTCCGGTTGAAGAAGTCGGCTGGTGGTTCAAGGACGTAGCTCGCCCTGAACCCGGGCAGGGGTTAGCCTGTTCTGGTGACCGGCGACGAGGTTGTCAGTTGCACTTTCGTCCTCAGCACGGGCCCGCTTGGACCTGATGGCGCGCCGCTAAACCCTATGGCTCTTCTGGACCAGTTCCCTGAACACGGAGTACTCCGAGTCCGCGAGGACGGTAGCGATTTCACGCAGGATATGCGTGAGGACATCAGAATCGCTGTCACGGTCGAAGCGAGGGACGCAGAAGGGGTTCGGTGGTTTGCGCGGGAGGCGCTCCTTCTAACGGAATCGCATCTGTCGTGGGGAGACATGGAGCGTCAGCTCGCGTCGAAGTGACAGATCGTGAGATTCCCTGGCGCCTGGTTCATGCGACTCGGGCGACCGGCATCCAGACCTACGCTGGTCGGGCCTTGTTCGGCGGTGACTACGGGCGCTCCAGCCGCCCCGCATCGACAGGCAAACCCCAGAGCGCGGTCGATCTCCCGGGGCCCTTCCGGTTCCGGCTGAACAGGTAGGAGACCCCGATGCGGCTGACGCCAACCTATCCGGGCGGATTTCTTGCCGCTCGTCGCACTCGCCACGACCGGTCCTCCAACGCATCGTTCACCAGATCCCGGACGGCAAGTTGGTCGTCGGCCTCCAAGAACCGTTGCGCCGTCTTCGCGACCTCGGCCCGCACATTGCGCGTCCCGGTGTCGTAGAGGTCTCTTAGCCGGTTGATGATCACGGGTGCATTGTCGTTCTGGAGAATGGACGACTCGCGCAGGCGCCGCAGGCCCTCGACGACTACGGTCTGCTCCGGATCGAACAGGGCGGACACAAGCAATGTCGAGGCGAAGGAGGTCCCTGACCCCGCAATGCGTCCCACTGCCGTGGTGGCGACCTGGCGGACCCTTGGATCTGGGCGGCGCATAAATACCGCCAACTGTCGAAGTGTGCTGGTGTCGGGGGCGACGAACGCGCGGAGCGAGGTGACGGCGCACTGGACCAGCTCAGCTGTCACGTTCTGCACGAATGACGGTGACCCGCTGATTGGCGCCTCGAAGACCTTCTCGACTGTCGAGGGGACGAGTTCAACCTTGGCGGCCACGTTGAGGAGGCCCTCGATCGCATCGAAGCGGAAATCCAGCGGCAGATGCGGATCGGCGGCAGTGTCGGCGAGTACTTGCAACGCGGCCTCGGGCTCCTCCGCCGCGAAAGCCAGCGCAGCGCCTAGCTGGAACCGCACGTTGTGGCCTCCAAAGCCTTGCGAGCCTTGGCGGTATTGTTCGTTTTCGGCAACGACCTGGTCGACGAGCGCTTCTATTGTCGCCAGATCAGGTCGCACCATCGCTGAGCCCGTTTTCCCCAATAACTCCATCTTCATGGAGGGAGATGCATGGTTCACAAGATCATCGACGTCCATGAGTTCAGAACAGCCCGGGCGCAATGACAAGACGAGACATGCGGTTGCGATATTGAGGTTGTCTGGAGCGGATTGCCACCTCGACAGAAGCCGGGGAGCCAACTCGTGGGCGATGTCGTCGCCGACGAGTTCCATCAAAGCTGGTTGGACCTCATCGAGAAGCCAGTCCTGGACTTCCGTTGGCATGCGCAGAAGCGCCGACCACCACGTATCTGGTCGGCGAAGGCCTAGCATGTTCCAAAGGTCCCGTGTCCGTTGAGCAACAAGCTGAACTGAGGCGACGACCGGGAGCGACTCGAGGAGTTCGTCGCACAAGGTGTCGGAAATGAGGTCCCACAGGGCGAGAGCGGCCGGCACGAAGGCTCGCTCGGCTCCGAGACGGCGACCCCCATGCAGATTCACCTTCAGCAACTCATCTGGGCTGGTCGCTGAGAACCTCGGCTCCACAAGGTCGACGATCTCCGCGATGTCGTCACCCCCGCCCAGGATCCACATGCTCAAGGCGTAGACGCTCTGAGCTGCGTCGAGTCCCTCAGCGCTAAGCAGCATCTGAGCGCCAAGTTGCTCACGCAAGTCCGGTAGGAGCCAAACAGCACCGGCCCACTCTGCTTGCACCTCCGCTGATGTCGACGGGTTGACCTCGTCTGGACCGAACCGTATGGTCCTAGACCACGGATTCATCGCGCGCGCTCGGACCTGTCGCAGGACAACGCCACGAGTGCCCACGGCCGCGACGTCGGAGACCCATGGCAGGGTCACGAGATCGGAGCGGTCGTCCGTCTGCTCCCGAAATAAGAACGGCCGCGAGAACTCGTTATAGCCAACAGCCGACAGAACTTGAAGCAGCCCCGGCGACGCTCCCGAGAACTCCAGTGCGCGGTCGTAATACTGTTCCGCTCTAGCTTTGAGACCACGATCGAGACAGAAGCCCATCAACTTGCAGAAGTAGTGGGCTTTGAGCTCCGAATCTGAACTCTCCGAGACCGCCTCGGCGGCGTAGTCCAATGGCTTGGACGGGTCATCAGATGGCATCCAGGCTAGCAGTGCCAAACCAAGCAACCGTGGGCCGAAGCCCATATCGATCAACAACGACCGGTAAAGTTCCTCCGCCTCTCGTAAGCGACCCTCCAGTTCGGCTTGAAAGCCTCGGGCGGCGATTGCCAACGGTTCCGCGGTATCCAATCCACCGGCATCTCTTAGTCCTCGCAGGCTGAACACATCGTGGAAGGCGAGCGCGGCGTCGCCGGCGCTCCGTAGGGCGGGAACGTTCCAGAGCAGGGCGGCCTTAACTTCTGAAGAGATGTCAGCGGCGCTCATAGAGCAACCTCTCGGTTTCTTTTAGCGGATACGCCGCGGTCATAACCAGGCGGAACAAGGCGGCGAACAGCGCAAGCCAAGCAGCCTCGGAGTCCGGTTCTCCGAGCTCCTGGTAGAGGAACCGGGCCTGGTGATCCCGCAAGAAGGCCCGAAGAGCTGAGTCGTCTTTTCCGTCCGGATCCCTGAACCACAGGACGGACAAATCGACCTTCTCCTCAGCGAGGACTGCCAAGACCTCTTTCAGCGTGAACGGAAAAATCTCGGTGAGTAGCAGCACAAGGGTGACATGACTTTCTCGAGCTTGGGCAAGGAAAAGATCGTTGACCGTTTCCCCCGGCTGGGGCTTCTGTGCTGTCATGGTTTCCCAACGATGCACCTGCAGGTGAAGGTTCGATCGGGGGGGCAACTGGGCGTTGATCATCTCAACTATTGAGCAGACGCGTTCGCGAAGATCCTTCGCATCGTTGCCAGAGGACAAGAAAATGTCGTAGGTGTTGGTGATACGCGGAGGTCTAAGTTCCATGGCGCACCACCGGCCGCGAGTGTTGACCTTGTATTTGATTGACCGGTTCCACTGGTCCCATCAGGATGCTCGCCTGACCGGCACCCAGACCTCAGCGGGCCGACCTCGATCGACGATCACAGTCCGACGCTCCAGGCGCCCGGCATCGATAAGCACGCCCAGGGCTCGGTCGATCTCCCTGGCCTTCTTGTTCCGGCTGAAGAGGTTCGAGACCTCGGTGCGGCTGACGCCGTCGGCTCGATCGGAGGCCAGGGCCCAGATCTCGTCAGCGGTGGGATCGCCCAAGCTGTCACCGAACACCCACCGCGACGAAAAGGCAGAGTACGCCCAGAAGGCCAAGGCGGCCTCCAGATGCGGCAGGTCGATAGATTCGGATCGGTCGAGCATGGACTAGAGGAGCGCCAACCGGACGGTGTGGGCCTCGGCTCTGGCGGTAGAGGCGCCGAACATGCCAGCTTGTCCCCGAGACAGTCCGCTGTAGGCCTCGATCCAGAGTTTCCTGGCCTCCGGGCCGAAGGTGACCGACCGGGGCGCCTTGGCGAAGCGGAGGGCGTCTCGCACGGCCTGGCGGACTACCACCAGGCTGTCGCCGGCAAGGAGCCCGCCGAACGGCAACTCCTTGGAGCGTTGCACGGCGATGAGCATGAACCGGTTGAAGAATCCGTTGGCCAGCTCGGTGGCGTTGATGTGGCGGAGGAGTTCGTCTTTGGTGATGTGGCCGACGATGGCGATGTGGGCCCCGGTGGCTCGAATGGGCGCGGTTTTGACCAACGTCCTGAGGGTCTTGGCGTCCCACGCGTTGCGAATGACCGGCGACAAGGTGTTCCCTTCTCGGGACAGGACCTTGAGGACTTGGGCGAACTCGGTCTCAAGCACGAGCCTTCGCTTGTCGTGTACTCCGACGTCTCCATCGCTGTCTTTGACCTCGGCGATGAGGCCTTCGCCCGATGACATCCCCGATGCGATGCAGTCCTCGACGAAGGTTTCGTCGACATGGTGTAGGAGGCTCTCGATGTGGTCCCACGACGAGCCTTTGCGTCCCTTGCCGGTGGCGCCGACCAGGACGACGAACTCATTGGGGTAGTGGAGGGAGGCCTCGACCTGGTAGTGGGCGCCCCGCCCGGCGGCGGCGCCGAAGGCGACCAGGAACTGGGCCAGGAGGGCCATGGGGTCGCTCTCGGTGTGTGGCTCGGTGCGGGCCACGAACTCGCCGGCGGGGCCGTGGTACACGGCGGGGTCTGGCGGCGGCGGCCAGGCGGTCATTTGGCTTCCCTGTTGAGCCGGGCCAGGTAGTCACGGTTGAGATCCCTGGCGGCGTCGAGCTCCTCGGTGAGAACCGTCACCGTTTCTCGCAGCTCGTCGACCGTGTGCTCGAGCTCGTCGCTCCGGTTGGCAGCCTCCTGGCTGGCGTTGACGGCGAGGCGGTCACCGTCGGCCAGGCCGTCAAGGTAGGTGGCGCCGATCGCCTCGGAAAGGCGCCTCCGGAGGCGAGTGATCTCCTGTCGCTGGCGGCCGACCTCGGCCCTGGCGTTGGCCAGATCGGCTCGCAGCGAGGCGGTGGTCACCGCGGCCGAGCGTTCCAGGCAGCCGGTGAGCTGATCGCCGATCTCAGCGGCGCAGCGGGCCGCCTCGGCCTTCAGTTCCGGATGGTTGTGGATGAACCGTTCGCTCACCCCGGCCCGTCGGGCGAGACCGGCGATCGAGAACGGCTCGCCCCGGGCGGCGAAGCCTTTGGCTTGGGCCAGGACCTGGCTTCGCTTGGTGTCAGACACGAGCTGGCGGGCCTTGACCATGCGCTGCGCGGCGTCAGCCAAAGGATCCCGCCTCCCCCTCGGTAGGGGTGGCGGGGGTGGCCCGCGGCCGGCCGTGGGTGGGGAACAGGACCGGGGCGGTTTGTGCCACCACGCCGCGGAACTGCACCGGGAAAGTGGTGGCGAGCTGGCTTCGGGCTCCGCGGGCGATGGCGATGGCCTCTTCGACCGCGGCCCGGTCGGCCGGTTCCAGCTCCAGGAGCTGCTCGGAGTTGCTCCGGATCAGGTTGCGGACCGCTTCGATCTCATCGTCGGAGGGCATCGCCTCGCGCCGGGCCCACTCCTCGAGCTGGGGGACGCTGGCGGCGAGATGCTCGCGTTGCTTGAGCAGCTCGGTCAGGTAGGCCCGCAACTCGGGCTGGTAGGAGGGGTCGGTGCGGTAGAAGACGCAGCCAAAACAGCGATGCCTAAACGGGCATTCCATCCCTCCGGCCTTCACATTGGACGCCTCCGTGCACACCCCGAAGGGGACCGCCACCTGGCCGACCTGCTCTCGGGCGGCCTCGGCGTCGAGGAGCGCCTGGACGGCGGGGCGGGTTCGCACCCCATGACTGTCGAGCGTGAAGCGGGCCAGGCGATCGGCGGCCGCCCGCTTCCGCCTGGTGGTCACCTTGAAATAGCCCTTGGTGGTCTGCAGATTCGAGTGGCCCATAAGCTCGGCCAGGACCACCAAGTCGGTGCCCGCGTCAGCGTGACGCTGCGCATAGCTGTGACGAAATGAATAAGGAAAAATCTTGTTCTTGTCGAACGCGACGACCGTCCCGTCCTTTCGTCGCTCACCTGAGTCGAGCTCGGGAAGTACCTTCAGCCAGCTGCGAATGATGTTGGCCAGGTAGGTCTTGCTGATCGATTTGGTGCCCGCGAGATTCTTCGTCCACCGGGGGAACAAGACCAGGTCAGCCAGCGGGGTCTTCGGGTAGCGGCCACGGACGTAGTCCTGCTGGGCCCGGATCAGCTCGGCTTCGTCCAGCCCGATCGGCAGGCGGCACCCGTATCGTTCGACCTTGGGCATGTCATAGACCAGGACCGGGGCGAGGCGGGTGGCGCCTTCCTCGTCGACGGACTCGTCGTGGTCGAGGCAGTTGAACCGCAAACCCATGAGTTCCCCGGTGCGCCGACCGATCCGCATCTGCAACCCCACCGCCCGACGCCCTTGACCGCCGCTCAGCTGCTCGAGCACGGCGAGGGCTTCGGGTGCCACCAGCTGCTCCATGACCACCGTGGGGAGCGACTGGCCGACATCGTCCTCAATGTCGCGGCAGGGGCGGCGAACCACGTCTCTCTTGGTCAGCAGGAAGTCGTGGTCCAACGCGGCCAGCGGGCCTCCGGCGATGGTCATGCGACTCTCCCGGGCGAAGCGAAGCAGCAGACTCAGGTTGGCCACCGTCACCGACCTGGCCATCATCGTCATCGAGCCCCGCCGCTCCATGCCCATCAACCGGGCCAGGAAGGTGTTCAGATCGGCCCGTCTCAGAGCCGCCGGGTCGTCTCCGCGGTCCTTGCGTCGCCGAAGCGACGTCGACAGTTGACTGGCCGCCTTCACGACCCGGTCGACCATTGCCCGGGATTTCTGGTTCGGCAGGTTCTCGACGCAATAGTTCTTGGCCAGCTGGCGAAGCCACGGCTGTGAGATCGCGCTGAAGTCGAGCCGGCCGGTCATAGCCTCCCACACGCGGAGGTCCCACACGTCCTTGGCGGTCTCGGTCTCGATGTCGGTCAGGGCGACCGACAGCCGGTCTCTGACCAATGCGAGGAACCGCCGGGCGTGGATCCCCCCGGACACATGGGTGGTCACCACATCGTGAACCTCGAACAGGTCGGTTGCTGCGGTGTGGCGCAGATAGTCGAGGAGCGGGTTCACAAAGTGCGGTGGCGTCCGACGCTCCTCCGCCAGCGCCACTTGGAAGCCGAACAGGATCTGACCCTCGACCAGCCGGTGCAGCCCCGTCAAGATGAACTGGTCCTGGGGACGGACGCCGGGCAAGCCCTGTCGCGCCGCCCAGTCCTCCCGGTCCAATCCCGCCCGTTCGGCCCTGGCGCAGCGTGTGATGTGGAGATGGCAAAGTCCGTCTGATCGGCCGGCCGCCCGATCGCAGCCGTCGATGGTGCAACGCCCGAAACCAATCCGGGGCTGCGCCCGAGGGAACCGGCTATCGCCGTTGACATAGGCGTGCGGGCTGACCAAGCGGTGGCGACGGTGGGCCTCGCAGGACTGGCAGAGACCGTTGGTGTGGGCCGGCCGTTCGTGACCGGGTGTGCGGCACACTGTGCACAAATTTTCGACGAAGTGGGGTCGGGGGATCCGCAGAAAGCTCTCCATCGCGGGGCGGCCCAACAGCCGAAAGCGTGTGTCGCACGCCCAACACAACTTGTTGATCGTGTAGGACCAGTTCTCGCAGCCGGTGATCGGGCACGCCTGGTAACCGAGGATCTCGTGGCGGGCCGGAGGCTTGAGGACATGGTCGGTGAAGGAGTAACCGACCTTGGCCAGGAGTTTTCGGTCGAGCAACGCCCACACCCGGTCGGCCGTGGCATCGAAATCGTCGGGTGCCGTCTTGGCCTTCAGCGCCATGCTCACCTCGTGACCGCCTTGCCGGGGAATGACGCCGACAGCCGGTCGACCGCCTCACGCTTGCGTTTCTCGTTCGCATGAAGGTAAATCTCGGTGGAATGCGCCGACCGCTGTCCCAAGATGGCCTGGACGACGTCGGTCCCGGTTCCCTGCTCGATCATGGTGGTGGCCATCGCATGGCGGAGCATGTGCGCCGTCACCGACCGGTGCACCCCAGCCCGCCTGGCCAGGCTCGGCACCAGCTCCTGGCCGGTGAACCGCGCGATCGGCGCTCCCAGGGGCTGCCGCCACAGGTTCACGAACACGAAGTCGCAGGCATCGGCGGCTTTGCATCGCTCTCGTTCCTCCCAGTAGCGGTCGTGGTAGGCGGTCACGAAATGGTTCGCCGGCACCCAGCGCTCATCGAGTGACTTCACCCGGGCCCCGTTCGAGTTCTCCCGCGGGACCACATGCAGATGCGGGCCCCGCACTCGGCAGTCCAACTCCGTCGAGTCGTCACAGAAGTGCATGTCGCTTCGGCGCAGACCCAGGGCCTCGCCGATCCGCAGCCCGGTAAACCACAGCAACACCAGCAGGAACCGGTCCCGCCAGTTCAGACACACCCCCAACATGGCCTCGAACTCTTCGTCGCTGCACAGCTTCACCCGCTCCTGCCGTTTCGGCTTCAAGTGGTGGCGAGGCTTGGCCACATACCTCAAACCCTGGCCGTCGCCCCGAAGATCCGCCGGCAGCCACCGGTCATCGGCGACCTGGTAGAGATGGGCCAACACCACCCCGTCGACCACCCGGTTCGCCACCGCATGCTTGTAGAACTCCCGGATCGCGCCCAGGTAGTGGTTGATCCTCGCCGCCCCAGGAGGCCTCCCTTGTCCGCTGCCCCGCCGGGCGGTTGCCGTGGTGCGCAAAAGGGCAACGAACCTTGACAGGTCGGTTGCACCCTGCTCGAGCGAACGGTCAGACCCCGACAGCCACGTCAAGAAGGCGGCCAGCTCCCCGGCGTACATGCGACACGTCCCAGGCGAAAACCCCCGACCCAGCCGGCAGTCCACCAAGAAGCTGGCCGCCGGACCGTGCTCGACGTAGTCGTCATCGACGACCGTCCACAGCTCCATGTCGTCTCGGAGCAAAACACGAAACGCTTGAAAGGTCGCCATGGGCGAGGGTTCCACCCTTTGACCGGGCAGTGGTGGATACCTCGTTCACACCCCCAGCACTTGAGCCCGTGCCGACAAGCCGGGCCCGTCGGTGAACGGTCAATGGTGCTTGCGCCGGCTGCCTCCCCGGCTATCATGGAGCAAGACTCCGAACAGACGTTCGATTAGTAGGAGCGAAGAAATGCAAGTCTCGGTCGATCAGCGCCGACTCCTGGCGCTCTGCGCGATCCGGGTGGCCGACGCCAGCCCCGACTGGTCCGTCTTGGCCCGAGAGGCGCCACGGGAGAAGGGTATTGATCGTCTGAAGGTCGGACCCGGATGGCGGGTTATCTTCGGACGCCTCATCCTCGGCTGGCTCAAGGAACACCACGACCCCGCTGACTTCGACCTCATCGTCGTCAACCCGACTCACCCAGATCGCGTAGTTCGCCACACGGAGCTCATCCTCGCCGCCGCCGCCAACGAAGACCTGCTCGACGAATGGCCACTCGACCGGGGCGACCCCAAAGCCATCATCAAGACCCAGGAGACGCCGCCGTCGGCCACGCAGAGCTGGCGGGACAAGAAGATCGCTGCTGACGCGCTGTGGGGGGCACTGGAGATCCCGGACCGCACCCGGACAGCCGGCAAGCGAATCCTGGTCATCGATGACATCACCACTACCCTCCTCCAGCTCAACGCCGTCGCAGGCATCCTCCAAGAGGTTGGTGACGCGACCACAGTGAACGGACTCGTGCTCGCCCGCGCCGTCATGCGGAGCTGATCGTTGGCGTTATCGGCATAGCGTCGCTGGTGTCGCTAAGGGCTCCTGCCCGCCAGGACGTTGCTTGGGTTGCTCAGTCGTCGCGTTCGAGCCGTGCATCAACGAAGTCCGCGGCAGCCTCCCAGGTTGAGGTGAGATTGTCTCCGTGGCCAAGAACCATCGTGAGCGTTCCCGCCTCCGAGTCGCCCTCAGTTCGGGCAAGCTCGATTACCTGGTAACTCGCCACGCCCACTTGGACCGTCTGACACAGCCTGCGAATAGCGTCTCTACGCCTCGGTTCGTCGAGATCAGGCCCGCCTAGGCTGGGTGCGAGGAGCCATGGCTCCGGGTGCGGCTCTAACACCCCGTTCACAGCGCCTATGACGGTCAAGACGATGTTGTCCAGGTCCTTGCCACGTGCGGGGGGCACAACAAGCAGAGTGATTCTGAGAGGAACCAGGAGAGGATGGAGAAGCGCGTGCCGGTCCACGAATTGCTGGCACGCCTCGATGACAGCGTCGTGGAACCGTTCGCCGCCTCCCCTTTCGACAGGCAATGGCGGGAGTGACACCTGGATCAGCATGTCGAGGAGTTCTCTGCTTCGCTCCGTCGCGCCGTGGGTCGTCAACGGTTCAGGGTCCCCAGGTCGACCGAGCCTGGTCAGTCTCCGCCATGCCGGGTCTGGCAGTCGCGCGATCACGGACGACGCTCGTGACACCAGCATGTGTGACAGATGGCGATCGTTGGCATGGAGGAGAGAGTCCTGATACGCACGGTGCGCCTCGTGCTCGGCGTACTTGGCGATCAAATCTGCGAAAACGCGCTCTTCCTCGGTCCCGCACAGCCTTTGCACCGCGAGGTTCAAGTACCAAGGCTCGTCGACGTCAGCGGAATCGTCCTCGTGGTCGTCGTCCGAGAACCCCAACCGCCCGGCTGCCTCCAGTTCGGCGATGACGTGACGCCGGGGCTTGCACGTCAACGCGATTTGCGGGGTCCGATCGTGACCCCACCCGTGCCAGCACCTTACGAACAGGAGCTTGATCTGTCGGTCGTCGCAGTAGAGGAATGGCGGGACATCGTCGTCACGAGCCCGGGGCTCCAAGAGGTCTTGGTAGTGCTTGGCGTACGCCTCGATACCCGCCGGCTGCTGTCGGGTCGTCGAGAACCCGAAGTCAACGGCCAGAGGCGCCCGCGGCCAACCCGGAAGGTCGAGATCGACAAGGCGCCGCCGGACCTCCCGTCGGAACGTCGTGTCCGATTCGACGATCCCGCGCCTACCCTTCCGCTGCGGTTCGAGGGGGACCGCCAAGCCGACGGTCTCCCTACGACGTCTCCAACGCTGCCGCCGTTCGGCGCCGAGGCTCGACCAATAATCCTCCACGGCCTCATATCACCACGCATTCGCCGGGTGCCGTTCAGTTGCGGCTGTGAGACGAACAATTCGGTCGCCCACTCGTCCTCCCACGGTGCCGGAACGAAGCAGTTCAACCATCGCAGGCCGCCCACGCGGGGGCGTCTGCGGCGACATTTGGCGGGATGTCGTCTGGTGCGCCACTCGTGCCCTGCTTCTCACCCCCAGAACCAGAGTGAACGAGCCGTCAATGCCCCCTGGTTGGTTCATTGGTGGTCAACCCTGACAGCCCCCAGAAAACAGAAGGTCCGGGGGCAAGAACGCGGCCACGACAGCGTCGAGCGTCGCCTGGTCGCCCTGGGGGCACGACCCCCCGCCGCCGGGCAGCGGCCGGCGGAGTGGCTCGACGGCGCCCTGCGCGACATCGGCTGCCGTCGGCTCCGCCATCGCGGTTGCCTGCGCTTCGCCTGGCCTCTGGGCACCACCCGGCGGCAGCGGGCCCAGGTGGTCATCGCCCTGCCCGCTCTCGGCTACCCGAAATCCCCCGACCCCCTCGTCTGAGCACGATCCCGGCACGGCGGCGGCGGTCTCCCGGTTCGGGGGTCGTGCACGAGAGGCGTCCGTCGCTTCCGGGGATCCACCACCGGCGTGGTCAAGGGGGGCCACGATGGTGGCGTGACGATGATCGATATCTCGGCGCTGCGCCCTGACGCCCAACAGGTGGAGTTGGCGGCCGGTCTGCTTGGTGAGGTGGGGACGGCCACGGCGGCGGAGTTGTCCGCTGATCTGCGCCTGCCGCCGACCACGGTGGCGGGGATACTGCGGGTACTGGAGCGCTCCGGGCGAACTCGGCGGGTGGCCGACGGCTGGCAGCACATCGACACCGGGCCGAGACCTCCACGGCGGTCGTGGCGGGTCGGGGGGGAGTGGTTGGCCGGCTGAGCTGGGCCCAGGTAACCGCCCCCATGCCCCGTCGGGCCGGGCCAAGGCTCGGGTCCTCGCCTCGAGCGCGTCGCCTTGGCCATGAACCCCAGGATGACCCTCTTCGCCGGCAACTCGGTCGAGGCGCTCGTGGCGGCCGACGGCAACGACGAGGCGATGTGCCGGCTCCGGGAGCTGCTCGACGTCGACCACGCCGTCTATGACGTGCGACGGATCTATCGGGCCAAAGGCTTGGCGGCGCGCAGCGTGACGACGGTAACCGTCGGCACCCGCGACGAGGCGCGGGCCTGGCTGCACGACAAGACCGAAGAGGGCAGCGACATCGACCTGGACGTTGACGGTGAACCGCTGCGGCTGTGGCTGCACCGTCAGCGACCCGCCAACCGGCCGTGGGTCGAGCGGTTCCTGGTCGTGGCGCCCCACGTCGTGGGCGACAAGCAGGGTCAACCCGGCCGCCACCCTGTTCGACCTGGCGCCAGCGGACGGCTAGGCGCCCAGCACGTCGAGCGCGGCGTCAGCGCGGCGCAGAGCCGCCCGGGCCGCGTCGGACGCGGCCGCCGCCTCGGCGACCAGGCGCTCGAGCTCCTCGGGTGTGGCCAGTCCTGTCTCAAGCCTGTCCCGGATGGCGCGCAGGGCGGACAGGGCGGCGCTGTAGGTGCCCTGCGGGCTCTGGGCCGCCGCCCCGGTCAACGCGACACCAGCATCACAATCACGGCCACGGCCAGGACGGCGACTGCTACCAGGGCCAGACGGGTGGTGCGACGAGACCGCTCGGCGGCCGCCCGGGCCGCCCGGGCCGCCCGCTCCGACGCTTGGCCGGCTCGGGAGCTCACCGCCTTCTCGGCGTCAGTCAACTCCCGCAATGCCCGCTCCAGGCAGGCCCGGCCGCGGGCCACGATGTCGCCAACCACGTCGCCGACGGCTGCGTCGGCCCGCTCCAGGAGGGCGACACACACTTCGCCGGCCGCAGTGGGCGTAGCCGCCGAGGCAAATGCGCACTCGTCGGCCAGGCTGGCGTCTGAACTGTGGCCGACGGCCACAATGACCGGCGCCGGTGATGCGCACACCGCCCGGCACACCTCGAAGCTGTCGTAAGCCGCCACCGCCGCGCTGCCCCCGCCGCGGGTGACGACGACCAGGTCGGCGCGGCGCAACCTGGCTATGGCGGCAGCGATCGACGGGGGGGCATCGGGACCCTCCGTCGTCACCGTCACCACCCGCACCGTCCAGGCCCACGGTGAGCGTCCTAGGACCTCCAGGAAGTCCTCCAGGCCCTTACCGGGCGGGGCGACCACCCCGACCCGCAGCGGGCAGCGTGGCGGTCGCAGGACCGCCTGGCGGCCCAGCAGGCCGGCGGCCGCCAGGCGTGCCCGGGCGTCGCGACGCGCCAGGAC
>JALYXV010000180.1 GCA_030947025.1 Actinomycetota bacterium
GGCCGGTTGGGGGCCGGTTGGGGGCCGGTTGGGGGCCGGTTGGGGACCGGTTGGGGGCCGGTTGGGGGCGGGTGTCAGGTCCGGTGCTGGGCCGAGTCGATGGCGTCCTTGAGGCGCTGTTCGATCAGATCGACCCGGGTCTGGCTGTTGTTGGCGTCGTCGCCCCGCAGGTCGAGCAGCGCCTGCCGGTCCGCCTCGGCCTCCTCGGCGGCGTTGCTGTCGGCTGCGGCCAGCCGGGCCGTGACCCCTTCGGCCACCAGTTTTTCCGCCTCGGCCACCAGGGCCGACACCATGTCGTCCTCGGGCACCACCCGAACGATCTGACCCTTGATGAAAAGATGCCCCCGGTGCTGCCCGGCCGCGATCCCGAGGTCGGCCGAACGGGCCTCACCTGGGCCGTTGACCACGCAGCCCATGACCGCCACCTGGATCGGAAGGTTGCGATCCTCCAATGCCGCCATGGCTTCCTGGGCGACCTTGTACACGTCGATCTCGGCCCGGCCACACGACGGACAGGCGATCAGGTCGACGTTCTTGCGTTCCCTCAGCCCCAGCGCCTCGAGCAACTGGCGACCAGCCTTGACCTCCTCGACGGGATCGGCGGTCAAGGAGTAGCGGATCGTGTCACCAATCCCCTCGGCCAGCAGGGTGGCGATCCCTGCGGTGGCCTTTACTGTTCCCGCCGGGGGCGGACCGGCTTCGGTCACCCCCAGGTGCAGCGGGTGGTCGGTGACCTCGGACAGTTGCCGGTAGGCCTCGATCATGAGCGGCACGTTGGAGGCCTTGACCGAAATCTTGACCTCCTCGAAGCCCACCTCGGCGAACAGGCCCAACTCGATCCGGGCCGACTCCACCAGCGCTTCGGGCGTGGCGCCTCCGTACTTTTCGAACAGCCGAGGATCGAGCGAGCCGGCATTGACGCCGATCCGGACTGGCACGTGGCGGTCACGGCACTCCCGCGCCACCAGTTTGACCTCCTCGGGCTTGCGCAGGTTGCCGGGATTGAGACGCAGGCAGTGGACCCCGGCCTCCAGCGCGGCCAGTGCCATCTCGACGTGGAAGTGGATGTCGGCCACGATGGGCACGGGCGACCGGGGCACGATCTGCGCCAGTCCTTCCGCCGCGGCCCGTTCGTTGCAGGTACAGCGCACGATGTCGGCACCGGCGGCATGGAGGGCGTAGATCTGGGCCAGGGTGCCGTCGACGTCGGCGGTCTTGGTGATCGTCATGGACTGCACCGTGACGGGCGCTCCCCCACCCACGGGGACCGGGCCGACCATGATCCGGCGGGTGGGTCGGCGCGGCCACTGGACCGGGGCCGCGGTCACCGTCGGGGTCTGGGTCTGGGTCGGGGTCGGGGTCTCGGGCATCGGGTGGCTCAAAACCCGGCCACCGCGAGAACGTCCCGCAGGTCGAGGAACAGGGCGGACACACCGATGAAGACGATGACCGCCAAGGTGGCGTACACGAACGGCATCATCTTGGCCACGTCGGCGTGGTAGCGATGCCCCTTCCGGCTCCGTATCGCTTCGTAGGCGGCAATCGCCACGTGGCCGCCATCGAGCGGCAACAGGGGCAGCAGGTTGAAGATGCCCACGAAGATGTTGATGAGGATCAGAAGGAACAGCGTCGGCTCCAGCCCGCTCTTCGACACCTGACCGGCCAGCCGCACGATTCCGACCGGCGACTCGAATCGGACGGCGTTGGGCGCGTTGGCCGCCTTCTGGTTGACCAGCATGTGGGCGTAGGAACTCACGCCGTGGGCGCTGAACAGTCCGCCCAAGGCAGCGAAGGTCTTGGCACCGAAGTCTACGAACGCGCCCCCGGCCCGGCTAATCGACTCCGCGAAACCGAACCGGACGGGTGGAGTCTTGAGCTCGAAGCCGACGAATCCGGTCGGTTTGGTCGCCACGGGCGGGGCCGCGCCCTTGCTGGCCTGGGCTTTGACCTTGGTCAGGTCGACCGTGTTGGGATGGAGATGGACGGTCTGGCCACCCCGGAGAACAGCGAAATCGAGTGTCTGTTCGGGGTGGCTGTGGATGTAGTTGATCACGTCGTCCAAGGTCTTGAACGAATGCCCGTCGATCGAGAGGATGCGATCCCCGAGGTGGAACCCGGCCTGCTGGGCCGGGCTCGGTCCGGTGGCCAAGGCGTCGATGGCGGCCACCCGACCCTGGTCGCCCGGTACGTGGACGTTGGGGAACGCCCCCTGGCCTTGGTCGCCGACGAAGAAGAACACCGTGAACAGCAGCACCAAGGCGATCAGGAAATGCACGGTCGAACCGGCCACGGCCACGGAGAACCGGCGCCAGAACGGCTTCTGGCGGTAGGTCCGGGGCTCATCGACAGGGTCAACTGTCTCCAGGCTGTTCATTCCGATGATCTTCACGTAGCCGCCCAGCGGCAGGACCTTCACGCCGTACTCGGTCTCGCCCCGGCGGAACGACCACAGCCGGGTACCGAAACCGACGAAGAATTCCGTCACCTTGATTCCGGCCAGCTTCGCCATGACGAAGTGGCCCAGCTCGTGCAGCACGATCATCAGCAGGATGGCGGCAACGACCAGCACGGTCTTCCCCACGCCCGCCCTCACCGAGATGACCGTTATCGCCGTGATCACCAGGAGCAGGCGGACGATGGCGGCCGCCCCGTCGCCCGGCTCAGGGGGGGTCGTCGGGCTCCGGTCGTTCCCGGTAATCGAGCGGTCGGTCGAGTTCGTGGGGCCGCCGTTGGTGGTCGGCCACGCGTCGGCGGGGGGTCGGCCGTTGGAGGTGGTGGGGCCGGCCGCGGTCGGGGCGGTCGGGGCGGTGTCGCCTGTCTCAGCCGGGAATTGGCTCATACCGAGGTCACCCTGCGACGACGGCTGATGGCAGCCCCGGTGCGGCGGCGGGCGTCGCGGTCAGCATCCAACACGTCCTGCACCGACTCGGGAATCCGCACGTCATGGCGGGCCAGGACCTCATCGATCACTCCGCTGATGTCGATCCAGCGAATCTCGCCCTTGAGGAACGCGGCCACGGCCACCTCGTTGGCACCATTCAGCGTGGCCGGGGCGGTGCCCCCCGCTCGGCCGGCGTCATAGGCCAAATCAAGGCAGGGGAAAGTTTCCCGATGTGGCTGCTCGAACTCGAGGCAGGTGAGAGCCTTCCAGTCGATGGCCCCGAACGGGGTGGCCAGACGGTCTGGGTAGGCGAGGGCATACCCGATCGGCAGTCGCATATCGGGCAGTGACAGCTGGGCCAACGTGGCTCCGTCGGTGGTTTCGACCATGGAGTGAATGATCGACTGCGGGTGAACGACCACATCAATCCGGTCGTAGCCGACGTGGAAGAGTTCGTTGGCCTCGATGACTTCGAGCCCTTTGTTCATTAGCGTCGAGGAGTCGACGGTGATCTTCGGACCCATCCGCCAGGTCGGGTGGGCCAAGGCATCTTCGATGGTGACGTGGGCCAAGTCGGCGGCCGATCGGCCCCGGAACGGCCCGCCGCTGGCGGTAAGCAGGATGCGCCGGACCGGGGAGGTGCAGCCGCGGGCGGAAACGCCGATCGCCCGGAGGCACTGGTGCACGGCGCAATGTTCCGAGTCGACCGGCACGATCTCGGCCCCGGGGGTCGATCGGACACGCTGCACCACAGGTCCCCCGGCGATCAGCGACTCCTTGTTGGCCAACGCCAGGCGGCGGCCCGACTCGAGCGCCGCCAGCGTGACCGGGAGCCCGGCAAAGCCGACGACGCCGTTGACGACGACCTCGGCATGGCGGGCGATCTCGGCCATGGCGCCGGGGCCGGCGAGCACTTCGGTGCCGGTTGGGACCCGCTGCTCGAGTTCGTGGGCCCGTGTCGCATCAGCGATCGCCACCTGTTGTGGGTGCAGCCGGGCGGCCTGGGCCACGAGATCGTCCACCGACCGCGCCGCCCCGATCGCGACGACCCGGTACTGGTCCGGTTGCGAACAGATGACGTCGATGGCCTGGGTGCCGATCGACCCGGTTGAGCCGACCAGACTGACGGTCTTCATCGGGGGCGGGTTGGGTGACGGCCGCCGGTTTGATGCCAGCGGCCAAGCAGATGTCGCACTAGGCCAGTCTGAGGTACAGGACGAGGTAATAGGCCGCGGGAAGCACGAAGAGGAGGGCGTCGAAGCGGTCCAGCAGGCCGCCGTGGCCGGGGAGGAACGATCCCGAGTCCTTCAGGTCGAGATCCCGCTTCACCATCGACTCGCACAGATCGCCCAGCGGAGCGATGACCGCGATGACCAAGCCCAACAACAGGGCGTCCTTGCCCGACCACGTCTTACTCAGGAACGGCAGCCGGGACAGGATGAACGAGATGATGATGGCGGCCACGCCGCCCCCAATAACGCCCTCCCACGTCTTACCCGGGCTGATGGCCGGCGCCAGCGGGCGCGAGCCGATCGAGCTGCCCGCGAAGTAGGCGGCGGTATCCGCGGCGACGGTGACGAGCACGGGCAGCAATAGGAGCTGCTTTCCGTTGTGGACGCGGAGTAGCAACGAGGCGTACGAACCGAAGACCCCTATCCAAACGAACGTCATGACCGTCATGCCGACGTTGACGACGGGTCGGGCGTCCACGACTCCGAAGAGGTACCAGAGCATGCTGGTGATGAAGACCAGTGCCAGGATGAGCGGGACGGATACCTCGCCTCGCCAGTACGAGGCCAGCATCACCGCCACCGTGGCACAGACCCCGAGAAGGGTGGCCGGTCGGAAACCCCGGTGCTGGATCAGGTTGTACAACTCCAGGGCCGACGCGGTGACGATCACGGTCGACAGCAGCATCAAGACCGCCGCCCCCAGGACATACGCGAACGCGAGGGCGAGGATCATGCCCACGCCAACGATCGTGGCGGTTTGAAGGTCCCGGCCGCCGCCGGTCGGCCCCTGACCACCCGGGCCGCTGCGACGGGGCGTCGCTGAGGCCTGGTTCCCCGACCGGCGGGGCGCCGGGCGGCGGCCGGCCGAGCGGGCCGGGGGAGCAGGCTCGTCCAGAACCGGGTCGAGGATCACCGGCGTCCCGGCTCGTTCATCCTCGAGACGCTCGAACTGCTCGTCGAAGGAGAACATGTCGGAATGCTCGGTCCTGGTGGTGTCGAGGGCACCGAGGCGGGCCTCATCGCCCCCGAGATGGCTCACGTCGTCGAGGTCGTCCCAGTCCGACGCCTCATCCCGCCAACGCAGGCCGCGAGAGCCCAATGCCTGCCAGGCTGCCATATCCTCGCCCTGCGACGGCTCCCGGTCGGGGCGGATGAATGGCACCTCGCCGGTGGGAGGATCGGTCCAGTGCTGAAGTTCGGGGATCGACCCGGTGTGGACATTGATCCCCTTCTCGGGCGGGGCCAGGTCGGGCGGGGCCAAGTCGGGCGAAGCCAGGTCGGGCAGGGCCCGGTCGGGCGGGGCCAAGTCGGGCGAAGCCAGGTCGGGCAGGGCCCGGTCGGGCAGGGACAGGTCGGGCAGGGCCCGGTCGGGCAGGGCCCGGTCGGGAGGGGGAGGTGGAGGGGCGGAGGTTGGTTCATGGCTGGGCGCGGCATGCGGGGGGACGGGCGGGTCGAGGCTGGCCGTGAAGAGGTCAGGAGGTCCGTCTCCGAACCCACCCCCACCTGCGGTCGAGCCGCCCGCCGAGAAGCCTCCTTGTGCCGATGCTCCTATCGGGACGCCGCCTGGGTTGGAGCCGCCCGGCCACTCGTTGGATCGTGGCGCCGACACCGACGACGGGATGGCCGTGTCGAAACGAGGCGTTTCGAAGTCCGGTTCCTTGGCCCGAAGCGGGTCCTTGGCAAAGTGCTTTGGGCCCTCAGTCGGAGCCCCGACGCGAAATGTTTCGGTTGGCAACGGGCGGGGGATGGTGGCGTCGAACCAGCCTTTATCCGCACCGTTCTCTGCATCCGGCCCGGATTCGTGAGACATCAGCTGTTCCGTTGGGGGTCCCCGGTGACCGGTGTCGGACTCCGACGGAGGAACCAGGCGGACCACTCGCGGCGGCGAGGGCGCCCGAGTGGGCTCCGGTGCCGCCTTGCCCCGATTGGTCAGCCGGCCGCCGAAACGGCGCTCAGGAGGCCGTACGGGAGGTCTCGGAACCGCCGAAGCGGGATCGACCGAATCAGGCAAGGGAAACCGGTGAGGCGACCTCGGTCCGGCGGGGGGCGGAGGCACGTCCCCAAAGCGTGGGGCGTCCTCAGGCTGTCGTCCGGCCGCCTGCCCGGCATCCAAGGCTGCCTGGGCCTCCTCGGCGCGAATGATACGGACCCCTTCGGCCTGCGGATGTTGCGTGAGCCGTTCGTCTCGCTCGTGGCTCTCGTCCACTACGACTCCTCTCGGTCGGCTATGGGCTCGAAAGGCGCTGATGAGAGACGCGCCTTGGTAGGGACGCCCGACTCATAGGCAAAGTACCAGGTCACCGGCTAAGGGTTGATGTATGCCGGGCTGGAGAGCCTCAAACTGACAGCAGTTCTTTCTCCTTGTGCTCGAGCATGCGGTCGATCTCAGCCACATACTCGTGCGTCAATTTCTCCAGCTCCTTCTCCGCCCGGTCCAGCTCGTCGGAGGAGATGTCACCGTCCTTCTCGAGCGACTCGAGGTCTTTGCGGGCCGATCGCCGCAGGTTGCGCACCGCCACCCGGCCGTCCTCCGCCTTGTGGTGGACGACCCGGACGAGTTCCTTTCGGCGCTGCTCTGTCAGGGTCGGGAACACGAGGCGTATGACCGTGCCGTCGTTGCTCGGATTGATTCCGAGGTCGGACTGCTGAATGGCCTTCTCGATCGACTTGAGACTCGACTTGTCATATGGCGTGATCACCATCATTCGGGCTTCGGGAACCTGGATGCCGGCCAACTGCTGCAGGGGCACTTCAGTTCCGTAGTAGTCAATCCTCAGCTTCTCGACCAGCACCGGAGCGGCGCGGCCGGTCCGCACGCTGCTGAAGTCGGCCTGGGTGTGAGCGACCGCTTTCGCCATCTTGTCCCGGCAGTCGTCGAGGACTGCCTCGACGAAGGTTTCGTCCATCAGCGGATCAGCGTACCGATCCTTTCGCCCTGGAGTGCGCGACGGAGGTTTCCGGGCTCCATGATCCCGAAGACGAGGATGGGCAACGAGTTCTCCTTGCAGAGGGTGATGGCGGTCAGATCCATGACCCGAAGGCCTTTGGCCATGACCTCGTCGAAGGTCACTTCGTCAAGCTTGGTGGCGGTTGGATCGAGGTTGGGATCCGCGGTGTACACCCCGTCGACATCGCCATGGGTTCCCTTCAGGAGGACGTCAGCCTCGATTTCGACGCAGCGCAAGGCGGCCGGCGTGTCGGTCGTGAAGAAGGGGTTGCCCATGCCCGCGGCGAACACGACAACCCTTCCCTTCTCCAGATGGCGCATGGCTCGGCGCCGGATGTACGGCTCGGCGATCTGGGACATCTGGATCGCCGTCTGCACCCTGGTCGGCTGCCCGGCCCGCTCAAGGGCATCCTGCAATGCCAGGGCGTTGATGACCGTGGCCAGCATGCCCATGTAGTCGGCCGTGGCACGGTCCATCCCAGCCGCCGAGCCGGTCGCGCCCCGCCAGATGTTGCCACCGCCCACGACCACGGCCACCTCGGTGCCAAGCTCGGTACGAACCTCGGCGATCTCCCGGGCCAATCGATCGACGACTGCGCCATCGATCGTCTCGTCGACCGAACCGCTGGCAAAAGCCTCACCGGAGAGCTTGAGAACGATGCGCTTCCAGGGGGGCGACGGCTGACCCATCCGGCGGCCCTACTCCCCGATCAGGACCTGGGCGAAACGCACCACCGAGGCCGAGCCAAGCACCTGCGCTACGGTTTGCTTCTCGTCCTTGGCGTAGGGCTGCTCCAGCAGGACCCCGCCTGGGACCCGCTTGTACCACCCTTGGAGCTTGCCCTCGACCACCTTGGGGATGGCCTGCCCGGGCTTGCCCTCGTTGCGGGTCTGGGCTTCGAGCGTGAGCCGTTCGGCCTCGATCACTTCGGCGGGGATCTCGTCCCGACTCAGGTAGGTCGGCTTGCCGAAGGCGATGTGGACGGCCACGTCGTGGGCCAGCTCGGCGTCACCGCCGGCAATTTCGACCAGGACGCCGTTGACACCGCGACCGGACTGCATGTGCAGGTAGGTCTCGAGCACATTGCCCGACGCGGCGACGAAGCGAACCACCCGGCCCAGCTGGATGTTCTCCTTGAGCGTCACCTGCAGGTCCTCGATGGCGTCCTTACGCCGCTCCACCGCGCTTTCACCGTCTTCCGCTACCGCAGCTGCCAGTTCCGTCGCCAGCTGGATGAACGGCTGGGACTTGGCGACGAAATCGGTCTCCGACTTGAGCTGGACCAGGGCGGCCACGCCCGTGGAGGGAACGAAGGCGGCCGCGATGGCGCCCTGGGTGGCGTCACGGCCGGACCGCTGGTCCGCTTTGGCCAGGCCCTTCTCCCGCAACAGGCGAGCCGCCGCTTCTTGATCACCGTTCACTTCGACCAGCGCCTTCTTGGCGTCGAGAATGCCGGCGCCGGTCGCATCGCGCAGCGTCTTGACATCCTTGGCGGAAATCTCTGCCATCAGTGGTGTTCCTACTCCTCGTTTGGATGGTGGTGTGTATCCCGGGCTCAGGATTCAGGGTGGGCGGCCACGGGCGTGGGCGCGGGTTCGAGTCCTGATCCCTCCCCGGGCTCGGGGTCGGATGTGCTGTTGGCGGCTGCGGAAGCAGCATCGCCCGTGTCGGTTTGCGCCGTCGACCCCGACTCAGACGGCGAACTCTCGGGTGCGGGGGCCGCGTGCACAGGGGTGTCGGAGCCTGCCGGACCGGCGGCCAGGTCAGTCGTGGCCCCGACCGGAGGGGCTGGAGCCTCACCCGGAGACACAACCGCCTCACCCGGAGACACAACCGGCTCACCCGCCGCCTCAACCGGAGGAGCCGCCGCCTCAACCGGGGCCGCAGGGGCCCTTCCGGGCGCCTCGCCGGGCCCAGCGGTCCCTTCAACTCGTGCTTGGTGTGCCTCGCTCTGCCGTCGCGAAGCCGCCAGCCGAGCTTCACGCTCTTGCGCCTGCACCGCCGCCTGGCGTCGAGCCTCGCGCTGCTGCTCCGTTCGGCGCGCTTCCTCCTGGACGTCCTGCACAGACGGACCACCGGCGGCTGCGCTGGAACGAGCGGCTCGACGTGAAGCAATGAACCTTCCTTCTTCAACCGCATCGGCAATGACCCGGCACATGAGCGTGCCGGCGCGGATGGCATCGTCGTTCCCCGGGATCACGTACTGAATCAGATCGGGGTCACAGTTGGTGTCCACCACCGCCACGATCGGAATACCGAGCTTGTTGGCCTCGGTAACGGCGATGTGCTCCTTCTTGGTGTCGATGATGAACACCGCGTCGGGCAGCCGAGTCATATGGCGGATCCCACCGAGGTTGCGCGCAAGCTTTTCCAACTCTCGCGAGAGGATGAGAGCTTCTTTCTTGGGCATGGCCTCGAAGTCGCCCGCGGCCTTCATTCGCTCGTATTCCTGCATCTTCTTGACCCGGCCAGAGATGGTGGTGAAGTTGGTCAGCATCCCACCGAGCCAACGCTCGTTGATATATGGCATGCCGCTCTGCTCGGCATAACGGGCGATGGGATCCTGCGTTTGCTTCTTGGTACCAACCGACAGCACCGTGCCGCCGGTGGCCACCAGATCGCGAACAAACGAGTACGCCAGATCGATCTGCTCGAGCGTCTGGTTGAGGTCAATTATGTAAATGCCGTTACGCTCACCGAAGATGAATCGCTTCATCTTCGGGTTCCAGCGCCTGGTCTGGTGGCCGAAATGGACTCCGGCCTCCAGCAGCTGTTTCATGGTGACGACGGCCACGGCTGCTCCTTCCCATCGGTTGGTCCTGACTCGTGCGCTACGCCCTAAAGATCAGGCGACCGTGGGTGCGCACGAGATGTCATGACAGGCCAGCGGCTGTGCTGGGCCTCAGCCAGCCTACCGCAGGCCAGGCAAGTCGCCGCACCGCCTGATTTGGCGTCCGTGTGGTTACGGGCGAGAGCGCCGTTAGCCCCCGTCAGGCCGAGTCGCGGAGCGGCGCGCTGAGCCGGGATCGGAGCTGGAGCACGGCTTTGGTGTGGATCTGGCAGACGCGACTCTCGGTGACGCCAAGCACGTCGCCGATCTGCGCCAGCGTCAGACTCTCGTAGTAGTAGAGCGTCAGCACGATCTTCTCCCGGTCGCCCAGGCGGTTGATCGCGCTGGCCAAGAGGTGCTTCATCTCCTCGACCTCGAATGCCGCCACGGGACCTACACCCCGATCCGGGATGGTGTCGACGAGTGTCGTGGTCTCACCCCGCTCGCCGCTTCCACTCGACAGAACCTCGTCCAGAGCAATCAGGCCTACGAAGGAGATCTGGTTGAAGATCTGCTGGAGGTCGTCATCGCTGATCCCGAGTTCCGCCGCCACCTCGGCGTCGGTGGGGGTTCGCAGCAGTTCGGCCTCGAGTTTGGCGTACACCCGCTCGACCGATCTGGCCTTGGCGCGAACTGAGCGGGGTACCCAGTCAATCGAGCGGAGCTCATCGATGATTGAGCCCTTGATCCGAGTGATGGCATACGTCTCGAACTTGATATTCCGCGATGTGTCGAATTTCTCGATCGCGTCGATTAGGCCAAAGATCCCATAGCTCACGAGATCGGCTTGTTCGATGCTGTTGGGCAGGCCGGCAGACACGCGGCCAGCCACATACTTGACCAGTGGCGAGTAATGGACGATCAAGCGGTCTCGCGCGTCCTGATCGCCGGTCCGCTTGAACTGCGCCCACAACTCCTCGATTGGGCCCCTCTCCTGATCCTGACTCACCACATCATTTTCGCTCATGCCTGCGGGTGGGTTGTCTCGAAAACAGCCCGTAACTGCTCCTTGCTGACGTGAGTGTAGACCTGAGTGGTCTGCAAACTGGCGTGTCCGAGGAGTTCCTGCACTACGCAAAGGTCGGCACCGCCATCGAGGAGGCGGGTCGCGAAGCTGTGGCGCAGTGGATAAGGGTGGGTTGGCGATACCGCGCGGCGGTCGAGGAGACGTCGAACGTCGCGAGGACAAAGACGCCTCCAGCGACGATTGGGGAACAGCGCGTCGGCCGCGCTGTCGGGCTCGAGCAGCGCATCTCGTCTATGCAACATCCAGGCTGACACAGCCGCCGACGCCGGCGCGCTGATCGGGACCTGCCTCTTCTTGGCGCCCTTGCCCCAAACGGTGACTTGGCGGCGCTTCAAGTCCACGTCGCCGACACCGAGTCCGCACAGTTGTCAAAGTAGCGCCGGATGGCCGCGACCTTGCGAGCGCGGTACGCCGGGCGTACCGGCGCGTGGCAAGAAAGCCCAGGTAGCGTCGGAGCAGCAACCCAGTCACCTGCGCCGGTCCGCTCAGTTGGGCCCGAGGTGCCCAGCCCGCGAACGCGTCGACATCTCGGCGGTAGGCGATGATCGTCCAGGTGGCCACATCGCTGCGCGACCGCTCGAAGTCGTCCACCTGCCATGACATGCACCGACGTTACCCACCGGCGTCGTAGCCGTGCGGTCAAGATGCGTCGCACCGCTCCCACCAGGTTCCCTCCCCCCTTACCAACCCCAGTCCTTCGAGGTGCAGCAAGACCACACTGAGCGGGCCGATCGGCAAGCCGGTCCGATCCGCGATGACGCTGGTCGAGGTCGGCGTACGATCGATCGACTTGAGGACCCGTCGCTCGGGCCCGTCCAGATGAGCGGCTCGGCCAGCCGTGGGTCGCAGGCCGCGTGCCATCTCTGGCCGGTCACCGCCCTGGGGGACGGGCCGACTTGTACCCGTCGATCGTTGCGCCGCCTGGTTTGCGCCCCGGCCCGGTGGCGCCTTCGGAGGCCACGGACGGATGTCGCCCAGGGCGGCCAAGACATCGCCCGCGTGGCGGGCGGGCGCCAAGCCCTCGTACAGGAGCTGGTTGGTGCCCGTCGAGGATGGACTGTTGACCGGGCCGGGCACCGCGAGCACGTCGATGCCGCGCTCGGCAGCTGCTGCTACCGTCAGCATCGAGCCGCCCGATGCATGCGACTCGACAACTACGACGGCGCGGGCAAGTCCGGCGATGAGCCGGTTGCGAGCGGGAAACCGCCACGTCTGGGCCGGTTGGCCCGGCGCGGTCTCCGAGATGACCGCGCCGGCATCAGCCACCCGACGCCACAGGTCGGCGTGCCGCCTGGGATAGGGAGTATCGACACCGCTAGCCGCCACGCCGAGGGGCCCGACCCCGGTGGCTGCCGCCAGCGCGCCATGATGCGCCGCTCCATCGATGCCAAGGGCCAGGCCGGAGATAACGCATACGCCGCATTCGGCCAAATCGCGACCGAGCTCGGCTGCCACCGAGCGGCCGTAGCTCGTGCATTGGCGGGTACCGATGATGGCAACGCGAGGGCGGGCGAGGACGCCGAGGTCGCCGAGCCAGAACAGCACACCCGCCGGTTCAGGGTCACTAACCAGAAGCTCGGGGAAGTTTGGCCCCCCGAGATAGGCAACCTGAATCCCGGCTGTAACCGTCGCCCTCCATCGACGGATCACATCCCGCCGAGCGGCAATCTCGGCCCAGGTGGCCCTCCAACCGATGGCGGGCAGTCCCGGACTCCGCTCGGGCCGGCGGACCTCGCCGGTCAGGACGCGATGCCAGACCACTTCGGGCGGCACTTGGCGAAGCAACTCCACCAGCCGGGCCGGACCCATCCCGGGAAGATCGGCCAGGGCGGCCGCGTACGCCTCTGATGGCAGGTCAGGCGAGGTGGTCACGCTGGAACCGCCGTAGCACAGAATGGGTCGCTGCGGAGAACCAGTGCTCCGCAGATGTCCTCTTCGTCGAGGGGGCCCGGGCGTCCCCCTAGGTCGGCGAGGGTCCGGGCGACCCGCCGGACTCGATGGAGGCCACGGGCACTAAGACGTCCCTGGCGAAGGCGAGCCTCCAGCACCGCTCGGGCGGCCGAGGTGAGGGGGGCCAAGTCATCCAACCCGGCCGCGGGCAACTCGGCGTTGCACCGGACTCCCCGATCCGCCGCCAATTGCCGCGCCCGTGCCACCCTGCCCGCCACGGTCGCGGTTGACTCCTCAGCGTCGTCGTCGCCGGGTCGGCTGGGCAACAGCTGGGCGATCTCGGGACGGTCGACGGTCACCCGCAAGTCGAAGCGGTCAAGCAGGGGACCGGAGATCCGGCGCGAGTAGCGAAGGCGAGTTTGGTCGCCGCAGCGACAACTCCCCGGGGACATGCCCTCGCCGCAGGGACAGGGGTTCATGGCCGCGACAAGAAGGAACTGCGCAGGGAATGTGACACTGGCGCGAGCTCGGCACACCCGAATCACTCCCTCTTCGAGGGGCTGTCTCAGGGTGTCCATGACTGCGGCCGGGAATTCCGCCAGCTCGTCGAGGAAGAGGACGCCGAAGTGGGCACAGGAGATTTCGCCCGGCCTCATGGTCGAGCTCCCGCCGCCGATCAACGAGACCGCGGACGCCCCGTGGTGGGGGGCCCGCAGCGGCGGCCGGTGCAGCACCCCCCGGGCGGGAAGCGGAAGCCCGGCGGCGGAGTGGATGCGGGTGGTAGCAAACGCCTCGGCCGGAGTCAGAGACGGCAACAGCCCGGGCAGCCTTCGGGCCAACATTGATTTGCCTGCTCCGGGCGGCCCCACCATCAGTAGGTGGTGGCCACCAGCGGCGGAGACCTCAACGGCGGTGCGCCCGAGTGCCTGGCCTCGAACATCGGCCAGGTCAGGTTCGGCTTCCTTCTCGACATCACCTGGAGGTGGAGGGCTCGACCACCGGCGGCGTCGCAGCGAATCGACCAGCTCGCTGAGGCCCCGAGCGGTACGTACCTCATGGCGTCCCAGCGCCGACGCCTCGCCATAGCAAGCCTCCGGGACGACGGCGATGGGCTGCTGAACTGCGTCGACCATGGAGAGGACGCCGTGGACGGCTCGAATCGACCCATCGAGCCCCAGTTCGCCTACGAACGCCATCCCCTCTATGTCGCTCGGCCGGAGCACCTTTGCCGCCACCAGCATTCCAACCGCGATCGGTAGGTCAAGCCCGGCGCCGGACTTCCGCATGCCAGTCGGCGCGAGGTTGACCGTAACCCTTCGGTTCTCCCAAGGGAGTTGACTCGACAGCAAGGCCGCTCGAACTCGGTCGCGGGCTTCCCGGCAGGAGGCGTCGGGAAGGCCGACGATCGCGAACCCGGGCAAGCCGTTCGACGTATGCACTTCTACCGTGATGGGCCAGCCGTCGACGCCGAGCAAGGTTGCAGATGGGACGGTCGCGAGCACGGGAAGCCTCCTCGTGGTAGTTGCAGTGCTGAGGAGGGCCGTTGCTCTGGCGCCGGCCAACTCAAGGCGCCACTGACGAACCCTATCGAAGGCCTATGACAGCGAACCGTCTTTCGATCAATCCCATGGCCTCTGGATAACTGTCACAGGGGTTTGGTAGCCTACGAACATACGTTCCTCTCAAAGGAACGAGCTTGCAAGCCCTCGAGGCTTGCCATCCGGTGTCCGAGTTGTTTCGAGGTGGACGGCCGATGTGCCTTGGTCTGAAGGAGCTGAGAGCAGCGATGCTGGTGTTCTCCACCGGCTTCGACGCATCCCTACTGACCTGCGCCGACGCCTCAACGGTGGTGAAGGATGCGGCCGCAATCGAGCACATGGCGGCCACGGTTAAGGCGCTGGCGGCAGCGCGGGCGGCGGAGGCACGGAGCTGGAAGGCGGGGGGCTACCGCTCGGCCGAGGAGGAGCTAGCCCGCCGCACGGGCAGCAGCTTGTCGGGGGCTCGGGATGCCCTGGCGTTGGGGAGAAATCTGACCGACCAGCGCGAAGTCGCCGACGCGGCCCGACAAGGCCGGCTCTCGCCCGACCAGGCTTCAGCAATCTCCGATGCAGTGGCCGCCGATGCCTCGGCGGCCACCGACCTCGTCGACGCCGCGGAGGCGGGCGGGTCGCTAGCCGACTTGAAGGACAAGTGCGCCAAAGTGAAGGCGGCGGCGGTCGACTTGGAGGCCCGCCGCGAGGCGAACCGCCGCCGGCGGCATCTGCGGGGCTGGACGGACCAGCACGGAGAGTGGCACCTATCAGGCTCGGGCAATCCCGAAGACGGCGCCCAGATCATGGCCGCCCTGGCCCCCTTGGTCGAGGAGGCCTTCCGCGCCGCCCGACGAGAAGGACGCCGGGACCACCCCGACGCCTATCGCTTTGACGCCCTCCTCCGGCTCGCCCTCGACGCCACCAGCGACCCCTTCTCGACCGACTCCGAACCGGACGACCACAACCCGATCGACCACAGCCCGGTCGATGACGGCCCATTCCCCGCCAACGACCACCGGGCCGACGATGACCCAATCGAGGTCGACGCCGCACTCACCGACGACGAGCGAGGTGACGACGGCCCATCCGATGGCGACGCCGGGCCCTTCCCAAGCGACGCCAAGGCCGATTACCCGGCCCACCCCGATGACGGGCGGTCCGCCCAAGCCCGGCGGCGACACCGGCGGGGCGCACCGGTCAAACTGCTGGTCCGAGTCGACTTGGAGACTCTGATGCGAGGCTTCCCGACAGACGGTGAAACCTGCGAATTGGTCGGGTACGGCCCCATCGCGATGAGCGCCCTCGACAAACTGCTCAAAGACGGCGACCCGTTCGTGGCCGCCATCTTGATGAAAGGGAAACAGCTAGCCGGCGTCGCCCATCTCGGGCGACAACCCACAGCCCACCAACGCAGCTACCTGCAATGGTTGTATCCGACCTGCGCGGCTGAAGGCTGCTCGGCCCCGGCCGAGCGACTCCAGATCGACCACCGCGTCGACTGGTCCAAGACGCACATCACCCTCATCGACTGGCTCGACGGGCTGTGCCGGCACGACCACGACAAGAAGACCCGCTACGGCTGGTCGCTGATCGACGGAATCGGCAAACGACCGTTTGTCCCGCCGACCGACCCCCGCCATCCCAACTATAAGCCACGACCTGACGGTGCACCGTGACCGCCCGCGGCGAGCGTGCTCAGCGACCTTCGAAGCGGGGTTCCCGTCTGTCGATAAACGCGGCCAATGCCTCGGCGCTATCGGCGGTCGAGATATTGAGGACCTGGCATCGCCCTTCGTCCTCGACCGCATGGGCCAGGGTGACCTCGAACGACTGGTTCAACAGACTCTTGGTCATCGAGAGCGCGATGGGCGGCCCGGACGCCAAGCGTCGAGCCCAGCGGTCGACGAACTGGTCGAGGTCTGCCGAGGGCACGACCCGATTCACCAGCCCCAGTTCAACGGCCTCGTCGGCCGAGATCATGTCGGCGAAGAATGCCAACTCCTTGGCCCGGTGGAGCCCCACCAGCCGGGGCAGGAGCCAGGAGCCGCCGAAGTCGATCGACAGACCACGACGGACAAATATCTCGGAGAAGCGGGCCTCGCCGGACGCGACGATCAGATCGCATCCGAGCGCCAGGTTGCACCCGGCTCCTGCCGCCACACCGTGGACCTTGGCGATGGTCGGCTTGGGAAGGCGGTGGAGAGCGAGAGCAACCTCTCCGAGCTGGCCCATGAGCGAACGAGGGTCGCCCGACCCCACTGAGGTGAGGTCCGCACCTGAGCAGAAGGCGCCCCCGGCTCCCGTGAGGACGACAACCCGGTCACTGGTCTGGTTAGTCACCTCCCTGAAGCACTCCAGGAGCTCCCGCCACATGACCGCGTTGGCGGCGTTCTTCTTGTCGGGGCGGTTCATGGTCACGGTGACCACGCCCTCAGCCCGGTCGACCAAAAGGGTCTCCACTGGATCAACCCTAGGCCGACAGCCCGGGACCGAGCGGTACCCTCCGTGAGTGGGATTCAACCCGTTTCGCCCTCAGCAGCGCCGGCAGTCTGACTACGTGATGGTCGCGGTCGCCGTTGCGGTCGTGGCAGGGATGCTGCTGTGGGCATTGATCCCACGCTGACCGGGCCGGCGGAGATTCGCCGAGTGCAACCGTTTCAGGCGGTAAAGACCTACGTGTGCCCGGGTTGCCAGCAGCACATTCCCCCTGCGACCGGCCATGTCGTCGTGGTCCCAACTGAGGCCCCCGACCTACGCCGGCACTGGCATCACGCCTGCTGGGAACACCGGATGCGTCGGCGTCCCGGCCGGGAGGTAGCCCCCCGTCGTGGGCGGCGTCGTTGAGGATGGGTTTTGGTGGCTCCCGGGCGTAGATGGCTAGGTCGGAAGGGCCTTCGCCAGGGCCTGGTCCAGGTCTCGCCACAGGTCGTCGGGGTGCTCAAGTCCGACGGAGAGACGGAGTAGGGCGGGGGGCAGGTGCGAATCGGCACTCCAACGGGCTCGCCGCTCGATAAGTGTCTCGACGCCCCCCAGGCTTGTGCCGGGGGTGACGACCTGCACGGATTGGCACACCGCCTCGGCCGCCTCGGCACCACCAGCAACCTCAAAGGCCACCATGGTCCCGAATCCCCTCATCTGTCGGGCGGCCAGCTTGTGCCCGGGGTGGTCGGGCAGGCCGGGATAGCGAACGCCGAACACTCCTGGTCGGGCCGCGAGGCGTTCCGCCAGCTCGGCGGCGGTGGACTGAGCTCGCTCAAGTCGCACCGCTAAGGTCCGGAGCCCCCGCAGGGCCAGGAAGGTCTCCATCGGGCCGGGGATGGCGCCGTGCAGTGAACGGCGTGACCGCAGCTTCTCCAGCATGCCCTCGGACCGAGTCACGGCGGCGCCGAGGACTATGTCGGAATGGCCCGCGATCAGCTTGGTCACGCTATGAACCACCACATCGGCGCCGATCTCCAGAGGCGATTGCAACAGAGGCGTGGCAAAGGTGTTGTCCACGGTCACCATCAGCCCCAACTGATGCGCGCCCTCGATGAGCGCGGGGAGGTCGGCGATGGCGAGCATGGGGTTGGTCGGCGACTCCAGCCACAGCATGCCTCCCGAGGCGCGCCGGCTCGGGGCCGAGCTCACCTCCTCGCACGCCGCCAACGTGGCGTCTGTGTCGGCGACGTCGGCGGAGCGGACCGCCAGCCGGCCTCGCTCGCCCGCATCGGACAGGAAGCGGCGGGTTCCGCTGTACGAGTCTCCAGCCGCCACCACCCAGCCCCCGACCGGCACCGTCTCCAAGACCGCCCCGATGGCTGCCATCCCCGAGGCAAACGCCAAGGCGCTGCCCCCCTCCAGTCCCCCCAGAACCGCCTCGAAGGCTTCCCAAGTGCTGTTGTTGTCCCGCCCGTAGGTGGGCAGCCCCCCAGCGCGGAAGGTGACAGACAACTCGACTGGGAAGTTCACCGGGGCACCCGGCTCAGCGGCAGGCCGCCCGAGGTGCACCGCCAGCGTCGATCGGTCGAGCGACTGCGGCGACCCCCGTGGCGACAACTGCGGCGACCCCCGTGGCGACGACTGCGGCGACCCCCGTGGCGACGACCCGAGTGACGACGTTCTTGACGGCGGTGGCTCCTCGCGGCCTGCGGCGCCTCGGGCGCTCTCGGCGTCGGTGGCGCCGTCGGCGGCCTCGGTCAAAACGCGCCCTCGATAATCTCCAGCTCACCGGCGAGGATGGCGGCCACATCGAATCGGATCTCCCGGGGGCGCACCGGGGCCATCTCCTCCAACCACCGGGCCGCCAACCGGCGGATGCGGGCCCGCTTCTGCCTGGTTACCGCCTCGGCCGGTATGCCAAAGGCGTCGGTCGTCCGGGCCTTGACCTCACAGAACACAAACGTCCGGCCCTGGCGCACGACGAGGTCGAGCTCGCCCCCCCGGCAGCGCCAGTTGCGGGCCACCACCTTGTAGCCGTGGGCTTCATACCAGGCCGCCGCGGCCTGCTCACCGGCCACCCCGAGCGCGCGGCGGTCGGCATCGCTCGCGGAAATGGCTAGATCTCCTTCTCGGGAAGCTCCTCGACGTTGACGTCTTTGAACGTCACGACCCGGACCGAGGAAACAAAGCGAGCTGGCCGGTACATGTCCCACACCCAGGCGTCGCCCAGGGTGATCTCAAAGTAGGTGCGACCCGCCTCGCCCTTGGCTTCCATCGTGACGTCGTTGGCCAGGTAGAACCGGCGCTCCGTCTCGACCACGTACCGGAACATGGGCAGAACGGCCCGGTACTCCTGGTACAGCTGCAGCTCGATCTCGGTCTCGTACCGCTCCAGGTCCTCGGCACTCACGGGGAAACCCCCTCCGCCTGTCCGTTGGGCTCGTTCACCTGGCCGCCCTCACGTTCGTGCTCCCGTACCGCACGCCGGTCGTCATGGCCCCATGCTACGGCGTCTGCGGTCGTCATCCATGTCTCGTCTGGTCGGTGTTGCGGAACTGCTGCTCGGCCGCCCGGTGGCCGCCCCGTGCCGACCGGTGGGAGGTCACAGGAATGACAGATGGCCGACCGGCCAGACCCGCCAGATGGCCCGACCGACCACGGTCGAGCGGGGGATTGGGCCGAAGACCCGGCTGTCGCTCGAAGATGAGCGGTTGTCACCCATGACCCACAGACGTCCCGCGGGCACCGAGATTGGTCCGAAGTTACTGGTCATGGTGCCGGCCGGCAGGTAGGGCTCGTCCAGCCGCCGACCGTCGACGTAAACGTGGTCGTGGCGCCCCTCCACCGTCTCGCCCGGCAGCCCGATGACCCGCTTGATCAGCTCGGTCTTGGACTCGGCCAAACCGAAGACCTGGCCCACCCGCTGCCATGTCCCGCCCCCAGGGTGGCCCGACGAGCCGCCCACCCCTTGCTCCGAGGGGGGTGCCGAGAACACCAGGATGTCGCCCCGACGTGGGGCATGCAGGCGGTACGCCAGCTTGGAGACAACCACCCGGTCCCGCACCCGCAGCTGGGGCACCATCGACGCCGACGGGATGTAGAACGCCTGGGCCACAAGCGTATTGATGATGACGGCGACCAGCGCGGCGACCAACACCAGCACGACCAGTTCGCCCAGCTGCGACCAACGAGACCGGCGCGACCGCGAGCCCGGTTCGGAGGAGGGGTCGGGGCCCACCGCCGACTCCCGGATCCCTGGACCCCTGGACCCCTGGACCCGGACCGCTCGACCCATGCTCCCCGTGCTACCGGACGGAACGCTTCTCCTTGATCTTGGCCGCCTTCCCGGTGCGGTCCCGCAGGTAGTACAGCTTGGCCCGGCGCACGTCTCCCCTCGTCACCACCTCGATGGTGGCGATGACGGGGGAATGGACCGGGAAGGTGCGTTCCACACCCACGCCGAAACTGACCTTGCGGACGGTGAAGGTCTCCCGGATACCGGACCCGGATCGCCGGATGACGGCCCCTTGGAAGACCTGGACGCGTTCGCGGGTGCCTTCGACCACGCGGACGTGGACCTTCAGGGTGTCGCCCGGGGCGAAATCGGGCACATCGTCGCGCAAGCTGTCGCGGTCAACGAGGTCTGTCGGGTTCATGGCGCGGCTCCTCGCAGCGAGAACAAGCGGGGGTGTCTCACGATAGAGGATGGCGGGCCTATTCGACCACCTCGGTTTCGTCGTCTAGCCCGAACTCGGCCAGCAGGGCCCGCTCCGAACCGCTCAGACCGCCCCGCACCGCCAGAAGATCGGGCCGGCGATCCCGGGTACGAGCCAGCGCCTGGGCCCGGCGCCAGCGGGCGATGCGGCCGTGATCACCCGATCGCAGCACCTCGGGGACCACCCATCCTCGGAAGTCGGCGGGCCGGGTGTACTGGGGGTACTCGACCAGCCCGTCCGCGAAGGTTTCCTCGTCGGCCGAGCCGACATTGCCCATGACGCCGGGGACCAGGCGAGCGACCGCCTCGACCACCGCCAGCGCCGCCGCCTCACCCCCGGCCAGCACGAAGTCACCCACGCTCAGCTCCCCGTCGACGAGGTGGTCGGCGATGCGCTGGTCCACCCCCTCATAGCGCCCGCACAGAAGCGAGAAGCCCTCCGATCGCGCCAACTGCCCCGCCATGGCCTGGTCGAAGCGCCGACCGGCCGGGCTGAGCAGATACAGCGGCCGGGGCGGCGAAGCGGCCTCAACGGCGCGGAAGACCGGCTCAGGCGCCAACACCATGCCGGGCCCCCCTCCGAAGGTGGTGTCGTCGACCGAGCGGTGGGGGTCCGAGGCCAGCGAGCGAAGATCGTGGACTCGCAGGTCGAGCAGCCCCGACGCCCGGGCCTTGCCGATGAGGCTGGCGTCCATCCAGGGCCCTACCAGCCCCGGGAAGATGGTGAAGACGTCGATCCTCATCAGCGCCACATCAGAATCATCAGAGATCGAGCAGGCCGGGCGGGATGTCCACCGTCACCCGGCCGGACTGGTGGTCGGTCACGAACCGCAGTGGGATCAACCCCCCCTCGTCGAGCACCAAGAGGTCGCTGGCCGGGTTGGCCTCGACCGCGGCCACCCGCCCGAGCGACTCTCCCTTCGCCCCGAACACGAGCGCCCCAATCAGCTCATGGGCCCACAGCGCATCGGGGTCGTCGAGGGGCGGAGCCCGCAGGACCATGCCGCGCAGCGCGTCGGCGCCTTCGCGGTTGGTCACCCCGTCAAAGCGCACTATCCATCGCCCGTCCCCGGTCGCCTCGAACGGGCGAGACTGGAGTACGACCATCGTCCCAACGGGACCGTGGAGCCTCGATCCGGCCGCCACGCGCTCCTGACGATTGGTGACCAGAGCCACCACCACTTCCCCCTGCAGCCCATGGGGCTTGAGGATGCGGCCCACCTCCAGCAGCACCGGCCCCCCATTTCCCGACCCTCGACCCAGGACTGCTAGTCGACGATATCGACGCCGACCTCGAGGCCCTCGCGGGCACCGGCCGCCCGCACCACCGCACGGATGGCCTGGGCCACCCGGCCGCGCCGGCCGATCACCTTGCCCATGTCGTCGGGCGAGACGCGCAGCGACAGGCGCACCTCGCCCCGCCGTCCCTCGTCCATTTCGATGACGACGCTGTCGGGGTCGTCGACAATGCTCTTGGCCACGAAATCGAGCACATCACGCGCCCGGGCCCCCCGCACCTGGTCGTTGGCCGCGCCTACGGCCTCAGTGCTCACGTCTCGGTTCCGTCTGAGGGTGCGGCTCCACCAGGGCCCATGGCCCCCGACTCCTTCAGCAGCTTGGCCACCCGCTCGGTCGGCTGGGCACCGTCGGCCAGCCAACGGGCGGCCTTCTCGGTGTCGATCTGAATGATCGACGGCTCGGCGCGGGGCTGATACGTGCCCAGGATCTCGATGAACCGGCCGTCGCGGGGTGAGCGGCTGTCGGCCGCCACGATCCGGTAGGTCGGTTGCTTCTTCTTGCCCATGCGCATCAGGCGGAGCTTTACGGCCATGACTACCGGCCCTTCCTCTTCTTTTTCTTGTTGAGGTGCCGGCCCATGCCGGGCACTCCACTGAACTGTTTCATCATCTTCTGCATTTCTTTGAACTGCTTGAGCAGCAAGTTGACCTCGGAAACGCTTGCACCGCTTCCGCTGGCAATCCGTTGGCGCCTCGAGCCGTTGATGAGCGCAGGTTGGCGGCGCTCAGTGACGGTCATCGAGTGAATGATCGCTTCCACCCGAGCCAGCTCCTTGTCGCTGATATTGGCGTTTTTGAGCTCTTTCGGGATCCCTGGGAGCATACCGACGATCCCGGAGAGGGGCCCCATCTTCTTGACTTCCTGCATCTGCTCGAGGAAATCCTCCAGGGTGAAGGCGCCCTCTTGCAGCTTGGCGGCCGCTTTGGCCGCCACATCCTGATCGTAGGTCTGCTCGGCCCGCTCGATCAGGGTGAGGACATCGCCCATGCCGAGGATCCGGCCCGCCATGCGGTCGGGATAGAACGGCTCGAAGTCGGCCAGCCGTTCCCCGGTCGACGCGAAGGCGATGGGTTTGCCCACCACCTCCTTCACCGAGAGGGCCGCGCCACCTCGGGCGTCGCCGTCCAGCTTGGTCAGGATCACGCCGTCGAGGCTCAGGATCTGGTGGAAGGCATCGGCCACATTGACCGCGTCCTGACCGGTCATGGCGTCGATCACGAGGAAGGTGAAATGGGGTTCGACCGACTCCGAGATCCGGCGGACCTCGTCCATCAACTCCTCGTCGATGGCCAGGCGACCGGCCGTGTCGACGATCAGCACGTCCTTGCCGAGCCGGCGGGCCTCCTCCAACCCGGCCTTGGCAACGGTCACCGGATCGGACACATCGCTGAAGACGGGTACCCCGACTTGGCCGCCCAGCACCCGCAGCTGCTCGACCGCAGCCGGGCGCTGGAGGTCGGCCCCGACCAGGAGGGGGTTGCGTCCCTGCTGCTTGAACCAGCGGGCCAGCTTGCCCGCCGCGGTCGTCTTGCCCGAGCCCTGCAACCCGGCCAGCAGCACCACGGTGGGGGGCCGGGACGAGTAGGTGACCTTGAGGGGCTCGCCCCCCAAGATGGCGATCAGCTCCTCGTGGACGATCTTGATGACCTGCTGACCAGGCGACAGGCTCTGGGACAGCTCCGCCCCGGTCGCCTTCTCCTTGATCCGGCCGACGAAGGTGCGCACCACGCCGATGTTGACGTCGGCCTGCAGCAGGGCCACCCGGATCTCGCGCAGGACCTCGTCGACGTCGGTGTCGCTCAGCCGTCCTCGGCTGCGCAGGCGGGAAAAAATGACGTCGAAGCGGTCGGAGAGCGACGAAAACATAGGCGGTTTGCGAGGCTACAGGACGCGGAGTGGGTCACCCGCGAGCCGTCAATTGTGCTCAGCCGAAGATGGCTTCCACAAACTCCTCGGCGTTGAACTCGACTAGGTCCTCGGGGGCCTCACCCAGGCCGACCAGCTTGATGGGGATGCCGAGCTCGGTTTGGATGGCCAGGGCAATGCCGCCCTTGGCGGTGCCGTCGAGTTTGGTGAGCACCACACCGGTGACCCCGACCGCGGCCGCGAACTCCTTGGCCTGGACCAACCCGTTTTGTCCCGTGGTGGCGTCGATGACGAGCAGGACCTCGTTGAGGGTGCCCGGCGGCCGCTCGGCCACCCGCCGTACTTTCTTGAGCTCCTCCATCAGGTTGACCTTGGTGTGCAGCCGGCCCGCGGTGTCGGCCAGCACCAGGTCGGCGCTTCGGGCCGCGGCCCGTTGCTTGGCATCGAACACCACCGCCCCTGGGTCGCCCCCTTCTGCTCCTCGCACCAGGTCGGCACCGACCCGTTTGGCCCACAGCTGCAGTTGGTCGGCCGCGGCGGCACGGAAGGTGTCGCCCGCCGCCATGATCACCGACTTGCCTTCGTTGGCGGCTTGGAGGCCCAGCTTCCCGATGGTCGTCGTCTTGCCCACCCCGTTGACACCGACGAAGAGCCAGACATTGAGCGCGCCGGGCTCAAAGGCCAGATCCCGGCTCCCGGCCAGCCGGGCCGCCAGGTCAGACTTGAGCGCGTCGAGCAGGGCTTCGGGGTCGGAGATGCCTTCCTTCTTCACCTGAGCCCGTAGGTCGTCGAGGACCGCGGTCGTGGTCTCCACGCCGACATCGGCCCGGATCAAGGCCTCCTCGAGCTCGTCCCAGGTCTCGGCGGTGATCTTCCCTCGGGACCGGACCGAGCCGAGATAGTCCGAAAACAGTGTGCGGGCTTTGCCCAACCGGTCCCGGAAGCTGGGCTTGACTGGGAGCAGCTCGGGCGCAAACTCTGGTTCAGGAACCGCCTCCGGTGCGGGAACGGCCTCAGGGGCCTCCGCCTCAGGGGCCGCACCCCCCGGGGCCGCACCCTCGGGAGCCTCCGCCTCGGGGGCCTCCGCCTCGGGGGCCGCCGCCTCGGCCTCGGCTTGCGCCAAGGCCCGTTCGATCTCCGCCACCTGCTCCGGCGCCAGTTGTTCCTCCGGGACGGTAGCAACCGCGCGACGCGATGGCGGTGGCTCCAACTCCGGGCCCCGGCCCCGCCGGCGCGTCAGCGTGACGGCCGTGGCGGAAACCAGCACGAAAACCAGGAGGCCGATGATCAGGACAAGCGACATAGGGCGCGGCGAAGCCTACTGGCGGGGGTGTGACCAGAATCCCGGTGGCCCTGTGCCCCGGGACCCCAGCGCAAGTGCGCCCCCGGATCCTCAGGCGCTGCTGGTGATCCGCTCGCTGATCACGACCGATGACCCGCCCGGCTGCATGGTCACCCCGTACAGCCAGTCAGCCGCCTCCATGGTGCGCTTCTGGTGGCTGACCACGAGGAGCTGGGCCTCCTCCCGGAACTCGCCGAGCAGGTCGAGGAAGCGGAGCAGGTTGACGTCGTCGAGGGCCGCCTCGACCTCGTCCATCAGGTAGAAGGGCGAGGGCCGGCTGCGAAAGATGGCGAACAACAGGGCCAACGCGGTCAGGCTGCGCTCGCCACCCGAGAGAAGGGACAGCCGGCGCACGTTCTTGCCCGAAGGGCGAGCCTCGACCTCGACGCCGGTCCCCAGCAGGTGATCCGGGTCGGTGAGGCGAAGTCGTCCCTGCCCGCCCGGGAAGAGGGTGCTGAACAGGCGCTCGAAGTTGTCGGAAACGTCGGCATAGGCGGCGCGGAAGACGTCCACGATTTCGGCATCGACCGCCCTGATGACCTTGCCCAGCTCTCGCCGGGCCGACCGCACATCCTCGAGTTGGCCCTCCAGGAAGCCCTGCCGCTCCTGTAGGGCGGCGAACTCCTCCAGGGCCAAGGGGTTGATGGGGCCCATGAGGCGGATCTCCCGCTCCAGGTCGCGGGCCCGTCCCGCCGGACTTGACCCGGGGGGCAAGTCCGGGCACGGGGCCGCACGGGTCGCCTCGATCTCGCACTCGAGTTCCCGCCGGACGGTCTCGACCAGAGCCTCCAGCCGGACCTGCGCCTCGGCCTGGTCGAGTTGGACCCGGGACAGGCGCTCACGCAGCTCGGAGAGGTGACGCTCCGTCCCGGACCGTTCCTTGCGGAGCCCGTCCAGCTCGGCCGTCAGGGCGCGGACCGTGTGCGACTCCTGGCTCCGGGCGGCTCGGAGGTAGCCGACCAGGGCGTCCAGCTGTTCGACCCGGCTGGCCACCAGCGACGCCAGCCGTCCCGCCACCACGGCTGCTCGGGCCTGCTGTTCCCGACGGACCGCGACATGCTGGCGCTGGTCGGCGTCATGGCGCAGCCGGCCCTCGATCTCGGCCAGCCGCCGCGACAACATGGTGCGCCGCTGCTCGAGGCCGGCCGCCCGGACCTCGATGTCGCGGCGAATGGCCGCCAGGGCGGTCGACCGGTCGGCCAGGCGAGCCTGATGGGCCCGTTCTGCCCGGGTGCGCTCGGCCATGGCGGCTGCCAGCTCTTCCAGGCGGGGCAGCAACGCCTGCAGCTGCCCGACCCGCTCGGCCTCATGTTCGAGCCGGGACGTCAATTCCAACCGCTGCCCCGCCAGCGCCGCCAGCTCGGCCACGGTGTCCTGCCGCTGGGCCTCAGATCGGCGGATGGCATCGGCCCGGGCATCCCGGCGGACCGCGTGCGCATCCCGGCGTCGACGGCTTTCGGTCTCGCGGTCACGGGCCTCTTCGAGGGCGATCCGAGCGAGACGGACCTCCTCGGCCCGGGCGGCCAACGAGTCCGATGCCGCCGCCGCCCGCCGTGACGCCTCGTCGAGCGCAGCCCCGGTAACGCCGCTCGTACCTGCCCCGGTGCTCCACCCCCTCGAGGTGAACCGATCCCCGGACCGGGTCACCACCACCAGGTCAGGCGCGGCCAGGGCCACATCCAATGCCTGCTGCCAGTCGCCGCTCACCGCGACCGTGGCGGCCAGCAACTGGTCGAGCAGCCGCTCGACCGCGGGAAGGCGCGATCGCACGTGGGCCCGAACCGCGTGGATGGGCACACCAAGGGCGGCCGCGGCGGCGATCGAAGGAGCGGCCGCAACCACGGCGGCGGCCGTGGCCGAGGCGCGATCGGCCGACGCCGGATCGGCGGAGGACAGGAGGTGAAGCACGGCTCCGGGCGCGTCTTGGTCGTGCAACGCTCGCAAGCTGCGCCGGGCGGTGTCCACGCCGTCGACCAGGATGGCCGCCACCGCTTCCCCCGCCGCCGCCTCGAAGGCGGGACCCCATCCCTCGTCCACCGCGACCCACTCCAGCAGCGTCCCGACCACGCCGCCGACCTCGGCCAGTCGCTCGATGCCCGCCCGGGCTCGGGCTTCGTCGAGACCGAGGGCCAGGGCTTCCGCTCGGGCCGACCACCGGTGGTGCTCGCTCTCATCGGCCTGGCGGGCCGACTCGGCCCCGGCCAGGGCCTGCTCGGCCCCTTCCCGATCTCCCTGCCGGGCATCGACCTCGGCATCCAACGCCCGCTCGCCCGCTTGGTCCTCGGTCCCCTCGGCGGCCAGCCGGGCCGTTTCGTCGTCGATCCGGGTCAGCCGAACGTCCAGGGCGCCGATGCGGTCATCCAGCCGGCCCAGCTCGCCCTGGGTGCTGGCGAGACCGCCTTGGAGGGCAGCCAACTCGGCCCGCACCTCACCGACAGACGAGCCTTCCGATGCCGCGTTGGGGCTCGGCCTGGCCCCATCGAGGGAGCGGGACTCGGACTGAACCTGGGCTTCGGCACGGACCAGGTCCTCCAGTTGGGGCATCATCGATGCCACTTCGGCCTCGGTCGCGGCCAGCTCCTCGGTGACCTGTGCCGCTTCGGCCTCAAGGCTGGCCACGACGTCCTGGTCGAGTGAGGCCAGCCGTTGTCGTTCTGCCGCCCGCTGGCGCTCACCGATGAGGGCGGCCAGGCCTCGGGCGGTGGCGCCCAGTCGCTCGGCCCGGGACAAGGCGTCGGCCAGGTCCAGGCCGTCGGCCCGCTGGCGCATGGTCGACAGGTGACTCTCGGCCTCGGCGACGGTGTCGTCCAACTGCCGCAGATCGAGACGGCACTGTTCCTCGGCCCGGTTCAGGTCCGCCCGAGCGGTGGCCGCGGCGGCCAGGCGGGCTTCGACTACCGCCAGCTCCCGACCGGCCAGATGCCGCCGGATCTGACGCAGCTCAGCCGCCAGATCGTCATGGCGCCGGGCGGCATCAGCCTGGCGTTCGAGGGGCCGGAGCTGCCGCCGCACCTCCCGCAGCAGGTCCTGGAGCCGGAGCAGGCTGCCTTCGGTGGCTTCCAACCGGCGTTGGGCCCGCTCCTTGCGCTTGCGGTATTTCAGGATCCCGGCCGCTTCCTCGATGATCAGCCGGCGGTCCTCGGGCCGGGCGTTGAGCACGGCGTCGAGTTGGCCCTGGGAGACGATCACGTGCTGCTGGCGCCCCACCCCGGTATCGGAGAGAAGCTCCTGCACGTCGAGCAGGCGGCACGATGCGCCGTTGATGGCGTACTCGCTGTCACCGGAGCGGAACAGGGTCCGGGTGACGGTGACCTCCGAGAACGCGATCGGCAAGAGGCCCGCCTGGTTGTCGATGGTCAGTGACACCTCGGCCCGCCCCAGCGCGGGACGCCGGAGCGTGCCGGCAAAAATGACGTCCTCCATCTTGCTCGAACGAACCGTTCTGGGGCTCTGAGCACCGAGAACCCACGCGACCGCGTCGACGATGTTGGACTTGCCGCTGCCGTTGGGCCCGACCACGACCGTCACCCCGGGCTCGAAGTCCAAGGTGGTCGTGTCCGCGAAGGACTTGAACCCCTTGAGGGTGAGCGACTTCAAGAACACGGTGATGGTCAACCTAGCGGCCGCTATGGCCCCCACTGTGCGACCCAACCGGCGCTGGCGCGTCAGGGCTGGCAGCGGGCACAGAGGAAGGTCGAGCGGCCTGCGGACTTGATCCTGACGATGGGTTGCCGGCACCGCCGGCAGGCCTGGCCCTCGCGGCCGTACACGTTGTGGCGGCTCTGAAAGCCGCCAATGGCGCCGAACACGTCGCGGTACTGCTCGTCGACCAGCGACGATCCCCGGTACTGGATGGCCGACTCGAGGGTGGTGGTCATGGCTCGGTACAGGCGACGTACCTCGGTGGCGCTCAGGGTCTCCGAGCTGCGGTCGTAGCGCAGGCGGGCGGCGAAGAGGATCTCGTCGGCATAGAGGTTCCCGATCCCGGCAAGGAACCGCTGGTCCATGAGCAGCGCCTTGAGCTTGGCCCGGCGGGCGTGCAAGAGCTCTCCGAGGTGGACCCAACCCTTCAGGTCATTGAGTGGGTCGACACCGAGGTGGGCCAGTTCGCGCACCTCGCCGTCGCGGGTGACGAACACCTCGCCGAACGTGCGGGGATCGACGAAGCGCAGCTCCCGCTCCCCGGCGAACCCGAGGACCACATGGGTGTGGCGGGCAACCGTGTCACCGGTTGAGGCCAGGAGAAGCTGCCCGCTCATCCCCAGATGAGCCACGAGGACCACGCCCCGATCGACCGGGAACAGCAGGTACTTCCCCCGCCGGGCGACGGAGAGGACGGTCCCGCCCACCAGGGCGGAGGAAAATTCGGCTCGGTCGAAGTGGCGACGGACGGACCGGTCGCCCTGGACCGAGACCCTCTCGACCTGTCTCCCGCTCAGCTCCCGGTCGAGATCGCGCCGGATGGTCTCGACTTCGGGAAGCTCAGGCACCGCTTCTGGCGGCACCCGGCCCGGCGTCAACCGCAGCGGGCGGGGCGACCGGGGCCGGCGCAGCCACCGAGGCCGGCGCAGCCACC